>JASHPX010000248.1 GCA_030037905.1 Gammaproteobacteria bacterium | reverse complement strand
CGCCATGCCCTCGCTCGAGCACGAAGCGCTGCTGCTGTTGTTTCGTAACCGCCCGGCACTGGCGCCCGATCTGCTGCGCGAGGCACTGCACCTGCCGCTGCCCGAGTACTCCGAGGCGCGCATCGAATCGGCCGAGCTCACCGAGCTGCAGCCCGCCGAGTACCGCGCCGACCTCGTCGTGCTGCTGCAGCAGCAGGTCCGCCCGGTGCTGGGCATCGTCATCGAAGTGCAGCTGCGCGCGGACACCGACAAGGCCTACGTGTGGCCGATGTACGTGGTGAGCCTGCGCGCCCGCATCCGCTGCGAGGTGCGCCTGCTGGTGGTGGCCGCCGATGAGAGCGTCGCCCAATGGGCGCGCCGGCCCATCGAGCCAGCGAGGGACTCGACGCTGAGCGGGTGCGGCTGTATGTTGACTTGGTGATGGATGTGTTACCGGAGGCCGCCCGTCGGGCGTTGATCGCGATGGATCCTGCCAAATATCAGTACAAGAGCGAATTTGCGCGCCACTACATCGGGGTGGGGCGCGCCGAAGGCCGCGCGGAGGGCCGGGCGGAAGGAGAGACGCAGGGTCGGGCGCAGGTCCTGCTGCGCCAGTTGGCGCTGCGCTTCGGGCCGCTGCCGGAAGCGGTGTGCGCACGGGTACGCGGCGCGGACATCGAGCAGCTCGACGCGATCGCCGAGCGTGTGCTGAGCGCCGCTACCCTGGATCAGGCGCTCGGGCCCCTGCCGTAGAGGCGATCGCCTGGCCGACGCGCTCTGGAAAGCTGCGCTGGTTATCGAGGAACCATCGGCGAGCGGCCTCCCCCAGGCGCACCAGGGTTGACTCGTCGAGCTGTAGTGCCTGGATGATGGCCCGCTCCAGCGCCTGCTCGTCGAAGCGGAACGTATCCGTCAGATTCTGCCGCCCGGTCCCTGAGCATCCCACCAGTAGGCCGCGCTCCGGCGCGACCAGCTCGTTCATCGGCGCTGCATCCAGCGTCACCGTCACCGCGCCGACGCTCAGAGCCTCGGCGATGTAGTGACCCCACCCTTCCGCCTCTGACAGGCACAGGTGGAAGCGGCTTGCGTTTTGCAGGCGGCGCAATTCGGCATCAGGGAGATAGTCGCGGTGCCAGCGGATGTTGTCCGCGGGGGGGTCGGGCTGCGCCGCCCGCTCGTGGTAGACCAGCACCAGCGGCGGCCATTCCGGATGACGCTTCCACAGCTGCAGGAGCCGGTCCGTGCCCTTCATGCGGCTCTTGCCGGCCAGGTGGAAGAACGAGCGCTCGCGCGATATATCTGCCTCGTAGCGATCCTCGCTGTCGAACCCGATATAGGCGGTGGGGCAACCGAGCGACTCGAAAATCCGCTGCGTATGCCGCGTCTTGGCCCACACCCCATCGAGGCTCGCGAGCAACCGCTGGTCGCGCCGGTCGAACCACTCGGGATTCGGCACCACGATGTTCAGCGCTGCGGCCTGCAGAAACTGCGGCCAGACGTGCTCGAGCATCACGTTGATGCGCGGCGGCACCGCGCTGCGGCCCCGCTGGCGCGTCCACGCACCGGCTCGCGCCAGCGCTCGCGTCACGATCGAACGGCGGCGGCGACCGTCCGCGCGGTCTGTCGCATGCACCTGCACTTCGCAGCCGCACTGCCTCAGCGCATCGGCCAGCAGCGCGAGATCCCGCGTCAGCCCGACCCCATTGGATTTGCCGATCACGGTCACGGGGGGCGCGGGCGCGCGCGGCGCACCTGATGCCTCAAGCCCGGCTGGCGGCTCGACCGGCGCCGGCAGCTCGCTGTGGACAGAGGTGGGCGCGGCAGGCACGGCGGCGATGGTAGCGCGCGGCGTCGCGGCACGGGTAGGTGGGATCATGACAGCTCGGTCAGTATAGGTGGGGCGCCCGAGGCCCGCCCCATTGCCTATCGCGCTCTTCACCACTACGACACCGGGTATCCGGGCACGCTGCGATGTGGGCGGCGATAACCGCCCCGGTGGCCTCCCCACCTCCGGCCGCAGCGTGTCAGACTAGGCAACCTGGAAGCCCGCAGCACACCACCCCCGCAGCACCCTCTCCGCAGCATCCCTCCCGCGACCCACCCGCGCAACCCGCCACCGCAACACCACCCTCGCAGCACCCGCACCATGCCCGCGCAGCCTGCTGAGATTGCATCCCCCGGCCCCCGCGAGACGACGCTCGATGCCTTTTTGCGGCGCGAGGCCACCGAGCACCGCGACGTCTTCGAGGCGCTACTGCCTGCTCTGGCCGCACCGTTCGAGCGCACGCTGGCGCTTTGGGAGGCGGCGATACGCGCCGGCGGCAAGCTGCTGCTGTTCGGTAATGGGGGCAGCGCGGCCGACGCGCAGCACCTGGCCGCCGAGCTCGTAGTGCGCTATCACACCGACCGGCCCGCCATCGCCGCCATCGCACTGACCACCGATACCTCGGCGCTGACCGCCGGCGCCAACGATCTGGGCTACGAACACGTGTTCGTGCGGCAGATCGAGGCGCTCGGCCGCCCGGGCGATGTCGCCGTGGGCATCTCCACCTCAGGCCGCAGCCCCAACGTGCTCGCGGGCCTCGCGGCCGCGCGGGAGCATCAGCTGCGCACCACCGGCCTGACCGGCGCGGAGGGGGATCAGATGCAGGCGGTGTGCGATGCCCTGCTGCGCGTGCCCTCCCCCATCACCGCGCGCATCCAGGAGATGCACATCTTTCTCGGCCACATGCTGTGCAAGGCGCTCGAGCAGCGCCTGGCTGGCCCCGGTGGGGGCGCACCGCGGTGAGCACGCTACCGCTCTGGGACCTGCTCGATTCGTTTCACCGGGCGCGCGTGCTCGTGCTCGGGGATGTGATGCTCGATCGGTTCATCTACGGCGCGGTCGAGCGCATCTCGCCCGAGGCGCCGGTCCCCGTCATGGCCGTTCAGCGTACCGCGGCGATGCCCGGTGGCGCAGCAAACGTCGCCCGCAACGTCGCCACGCTGGGTGGGCAGTCGATTCTGCTGGGGGTGGTCGGCGAGGACG
>JASHPX010000247.1 GCA_030037905.1 Gammaproteobacteria bacterium | reverse complement strand
GAGCTATTCGAGCAGAGCGCCGTGAACACTCCTATTGCACCATGGTATCGGCAACCCTCCCGAGGTGCTGTAGGCAATACCTTGGTGCGGTGGGTTGCAGCTGCCCACCTCGACAACGACGAGACCCGCCCACCGGCGAGCAAGCGCTGCGCGTCGCGCTTACTTGCGCGATGCGCCGGGCCCTGAGCTCAACCTCGAGGGCTGCGTCGCGTTCGGCGTGGTGGCTTGCGCGAGGCGGCCCGCCGCCGCTTTCCGGTCTGCGTGGCACCGGCGCGGATGCGTCGAGGAGGGTTCCGGGAAGCTCTCTTTCGCGCGATAGCACGGGTCACGATAGTCGCGAGACGTTGGCGGTGCTGATGCGCTTCGGCTTCAGCGGCGGTGAGCCGCCGCTCCAGTGCTTCGATGGTGGCGTTCTGCCTGGCGACGAACGTCATGGCCGCATTTAAATGCTCCTGGAGCTCTGCCACCGTCTTTTCCCGGGCGCGGAGCTGCGCATCGAGCTCCCGCTCGCGCAGGGAAATGGCGTGGGCCTTGAGTTCGTTCTCGCGCTTGAGAAATTCAAGCCGTTCGAGATTGGTCCCCTCGCGCTGAGCGGCAGCGTCGGCGGCCAGCGCAAGCGCCCGCTGCCACACGGCATCGGTGAGCCCGGCAATTTCGGCAGGTAAGCGGGTGAGGGCAGCCGGATCGCCTTCGATGCGGGTTCCGAGGTCGCGCCAAAAGCGCTGCAGCGCGGAGAGCAGCGTCTGCGGAGAGCCGCGGCCCAGGCGTTGGCGAAGCCGTTCCACACTCGGGCGCTGGCCCGCCTTGAGCAGCGCGATGGCGGCGTGCTCCACCTCTATATAAGAGACGCCAGGGACGCGGGTGGTCCCGTAGCTGGCGTCCGGGCGTGTGGAGGGCTCGTCTGCCACGGACAGATATTACGACACGCATAGTGAAATTTCTATGCGCTTATAATTTATGATAATATAAATTATCGGCTGTACTGGAGGTGTGTTCAATGGTCCAGGAAAGCCCCGGAAAATCTCTAACTGAGCGGATTGAGCCGGAGGGCTCAAAGAAGGCGCTCGAGGCTCTCTCGCACTGGGAGGCGATGGCGGAAGGGGCGTATTCCGCCAATACAAAAAGAGCGTGGGCGGCGGATGGTGCGGTGTTTCAGGCTTTCTGCGAGAGGGAGGGGAGGGCGTGGTTTCCGGCGGAACCGCTGACCATTCGGGCCTTTGTCGAGGATTGCGTCCTAGTCGGTAAGAAGCCTGCGACCATTCGGCGGTATGCGGCCACTATCGCGCGCGCGCATCGGGCGGCCGGACTGGTGAGCCCATGTGCGTCTGAACCAGTGCGCCTTGCCCTTAAGATGATGAGCCGGCAGACGACCGCGCGACAGCGGCAAGCGAAGGCGCTGGGCTGGGCTGAGGTCAAGCGGTTTATCGAGACGGCGGGGGAGGGACTGCGAGCCGACCGCGAACGGGCTCTGCTTTGCGTGGCGTATGACACGCTGGCCCGCCGCTGTGAGCTCGTCGCGCTCGACGTCGAGGATTTGAATTTTGCTGAGGATGGTTCAGGGACAGCGCTGATACGGCGGTCGAAGACCGATGTGGGGGGGCAGGGGGCGGTCGCCTATCTAGCGCCGGACACCGTACGGCATCTGAGGAAATGGCTTGAAGCAGCGGGAATCACGAAAGGGCCGGTGTTCCGGCGGCTGATCGGGCGTCGTGAAGTCGGTGAACGGCTGCATGCGGATATCGTGGCGGATATCTTCAAGCGAGCGGCGAACTGGATTGGTTTGAGCCAAGAAGCGGTCAGGCAGGTTAGCGGGCATTCCATTCGAGTCGGGGCTACCCAGGATTTGTTGGCGCTGAATATTGATCTGGCCTCTGTAATGCAGGCGGGGCGTTGGAAAAGCACGGCGATGCCTATGAGGTATGGGGAAAACGTGCTGGCAGCGCAAGGGGCAATGGCGAGGGCGGCAGGTCGGCAGCAAAGGACCTGACGATGGCGCGGACGCCGGACCTCGTAGAGGGAATTGCCATTACTTCCGCTGGTTGGCGGACTCGAGCGAGAGGACCGCCGACTGAAGCACTTTGAGCGCGCAGTTGGATTTCGTCCTAGGATATCGCGCCCTGGCACGGAATTGGCTTCCATTCGGGAGGTGTCTATGGCGCACTCCGACTCGCTTTGGCCGGAGCTCGAATACCCGACCTGGCGCGATACCGCTGCGACGTTGCATCTCTGGACGCAGATCATCGGCAAGGTGCGGCTGGCGCTCACGCCGTGGGTCAATCATAGCTGGCAGGTGCCGCTGTACCTGACGGCGCGTGGGCTGGGCACATCTCCGATCCCGCTCGAGAGTGAAGCGGTTGAGGTTGAGTTTGATTTCATTGAGCACCTGCTGCGGGCCCGCACCAGCTGGGGGACACAACGGGAATTTCCCCTGCAGCCGCAGTCGGTGGCTCAATTCTTTGAGCGCGTGAACGCTTTGCTGCCGGAGCTCAACGTGGCGGGTCGGATCAATGAGCTGCCGACTGAGCTGGCAGACCCCATCCCATTCTCCAGGGATCAGACCCATCACTCCTATGAGGCGGCGGCTGCGCACGCCTTCTGGCGCGTCCTGCTCCAGGTCGATCGGATCCTGAAGCGCTTCCGTAGCGGCTTTATTGGCAAGGTGAGTCCGGTGCATTTCTTCTGGGGGAGTTTTGACCTTGCGGTCACGCGCTTCTCCGGCCGGGCGGCGCCGCTTCATCCGGGTGGCGTGCCGGGACTGTCCGACGCCGTGGTACGCGAGGCCTATTCGCACGAGGTCAGCAGCGCTGGCTTTTGGTCAGGAAACGATACTTTTCCCCAGGCGGTGTTTTATTCCTATGCCTATCCGGAGATGCCCGGCTATCGCGATCGGGCGGTCACCGCGGGTGCCTATTTTGAGCCGCGCCTGGGAGAATTCGTGCTGCCGTACAACACGGTGCGCAACGCGCCGAACCCCGAAGCGTTGCTGCTCGATTTCCTCTCGGCAACGTATGCAGCCGCGGCGGACATGGGCCGCTGGGATCGCGCGGGACTGGAGTGTCCACTGGGGATTGCGGGGCAGGTGCGAGCACTCAAAAACCCCATGGATGAAGAGAAAGTGGATGAAGAGAAAGCGGGGCAGCAGCACGGCTTGGGAGAACGGAACATCGTCGCGGCCATACAACGACGCCTGGCGAAGGAGAGGGTAAAGTGTGTTGTCAGCGTGGGATATCAACATCACCCCTCTAACCCACCGGAGTCCATCTTTGAGGTGGTGGCCAATGGCCGCAGCGTAGAACTTCGCCTTGGCTACGAAGACATTGTTGATTCCTGGGAGCGGCCTACCGCCGCAGCGATGGCGAAAGTCACTGATCTGGTAGCCCGGATCGCCCGCGAGGCTTGAGCACGGCGAGGCTACCGGGAGTTGTCGAGCAAGGCATCGCTACCAAGGGCGGCCGCCGGCGGGCTCATGGCTCGAGCAAAGTCAGTTCATTTCGGCTGAGCAGTCGCTTGAAACCGCGATCAAATGTAACCAGGCGACTGCCCAGCATGCGCACTGCCGCGGCGATCCAGGCATCGGTCAAATCGTTGACGAGCAGATCGTGCTCGCGAGCCAGCTGCTTCAACGTCGGCCAGATCTCAACGTTCTTCTGGCCGCCTCGCGTCCCGATCATCCGCATCATGCCGTGGCGCTTGATCGTCCGCCGCGTCGAGAAGCGAGCGGTTAGAGAGCGGGTCGACCCCCGCTACGAGCCCACCTTTGCCGGCGAAGATCGGAATGGGCGGACGAGCCTTAAGGCTGCCTTAAGGCCCCTTGGGCGAGGCCGGCGCAGGCGCAGCCGCAAGCCTTCCTCAATGAGGGCGGTGAGGCTTTTGCGCTCGCGGGCCGAGGCAGCTTTTGCGCGGACCAGAAGCTCATCGTCGATATCGAGAGTAGTCTTCACGATGCAACTATACAGAAATCTGCCCGATCCCCGACGAGGCGCCCGCTACGATGAATACCCGATCCCTGATGTGCATTGTGACCTCCACCCGGTGGTTCGCCCGAGTGATAGAACGGGGGCGACGGAGGACGACATCCCATGCAGGAATTGAGCGGACAAAGAGCTTTGATCACCGGTGGAACCTCCGGCATAGGCCGGGCGACGGCGGAGGCGCTGGCGCGCGAGGGTGCCGCTGTTCTGATCAGGGTCGCGCGCGGTGACGGCACGATCATCAACATCACCACGGTGGCCTCCGAGGTCGGGATGGCGGGGCTCTCCGCGTACGGCGCCTCGAAGGCAGCGCTGGCGCTGTTGACCAAGGCCTGGGCGGCCGAGTACGGCCCCAGGGGCGTGCGCGTCAACGCGGTTTCCCCCGGCCCGACCAGGACGGCCGGTGCGGAGGCGATGGGCGAAGGGTTCGCGGCCATCATCTCGACCATCCCGCTGGGCCGCGCTGCCGACCCACGAGAGATCGCCGAGGCGATCCTGTTCCTCGCCTCCGGTCGGGCAAGCTACGTGAACGGAGCCCTGATTCACGTCGATGGCGGCCGGCTCGCCGTGTGACCGGAAGGACTTTACGGAGACCGAGGCAATGACGCGGATGTTGGTCGTCGGAGCAGGGAGTGTGGGCGGCTACTTTGGCGCACGCCTGGCCGCAGCGGGACGGGACGTGACCTTCCTCGTGCATGCGGGCCGGGCGGCGCAGTTGGCTGGCGGACTCACGATCGTGAGCGGCGGTCAGTCGCAGGTGATCCCGGTCAAGCTGATCACCGCCGGCGGGGCGGCCGGAGAGTTCGGCGTCATTTTCCTCGCGGTCAAGGCCTATCAGCTCGACGACGCGATCGCCGACGTCGCCCCTTATGTCAGTCGCGCCACCCTGATTCTGCCGGTGCTGAACGGCATGCAGCACATCGATACGCTGCGTTCGCGTTTTGGGCCGTCACACGTCATCGGCGGGGCGGCGAAGATCGCTACGAGCCTGGATGAACGGGGGCACATCCTCGATGAGGCGACGATCCACGAGGTCGCGTATGGTGAATGGAGCGGTGAGCGGTCCGCGCGCATCCTGGCGCTCGATGAATTCATCAGAGATGCCGGCTTTGAGGCCCGTCTGTCCGAGGATATCGAGCGCGAGATGTGGGAAAAGTGGGCCCTGCTGGCCAGCGTCGGTGCGATCACGTGTCTCGCGGATGGGGACATTGGCCAGGTCGCGAGGACGTCCGGCGGCCTCGAGTTCGTGCAGGCTCTGTTCAGGGAGGTGGTGTCGGCCATTGCTGCGGCGTGGGGAGCTTTGTCGGAGCCGTTCAAGGCCCAAACGTATGCTCAGCTCACCGATAAGAGCTCTCATCAGACCTCGTCCATGTATCGGGACCTGAAGTCCGGTCACCGTCTCGAGGCGGACCAGATCATCGGCGATCTGGTGGCGAGGGCTGCTGCCAAGGCAGTGGCAACGCCGCTGCTGTCTGCAGCGCTGGTGCGACTGAAAGTCTACGAACAAAGGTGGCTCTCGCAGAGAGCGGCCATTCCCGAGTGACAGGGCTCAAAATCAGCGAGCCTGCGCAGGCAGCTCGCCATGGAATGTCGCGACGGTATGAACAGCTGGTGCGTCCGCTTCGAGGCTCAGCGAAGGGAGCTTCATGAGCGTCAAAATTCTCTTTTTCATCGAAGCACTCAAAGAATCCGGCAGTTCAATGCAAATTTGGACACTTCTTGAAGCGCATGATCCCGCGGCGTGCCATGGCGCAGTGTGTGACTCGCGGGTTAATGCTGCGGCGCAGCTAAGGCGGCGGCCGTCCGCTCAGGGCTGCGCGGTTCCTGGGCGCCATCTACACCTGCATTGCCGAGGACGCCAGTCGTCCAAGCGACGCTACGCATCGCTACAGATTCACGATGCCCCCGTCTACGTTGAGCTCGACTCCAGTGATATATGCGGCGTCGTCGGACGCGAGGAACGCCACGGCACTCGCAATTTCCTCTGGTGTTCCAATGCGTTTAAGCGGAACGCGATCGGAAACGCCGGCCTTGAAGGCCTCCACCTGCTCCTCCGTCATGCCACTACGGCCGAATATGGGAGTCGCAATGGGCCCAGGTGACACAGCGTTAACGCGGATGTTGCGGCTGGCCAGCTCTCTGGCAGCCGTCCGGGCGAAAGACCGCACGGCCGCCTTCGTAGCGGAATAGATCCCCATATTCTCGAAACCCTTGCTGCCGACGGCGCTGGTGTTGAGGATCACTGAGGCCCCATCTCCCAAAAGGGGGATGGCTTTCTGAAGGGTGAAATAGACACCCTTTACGTTGACCGCGAACAGTTCGTTGAAAAGCGCCTCGTCAGCGGCACCGTACGGTGCAAATTTCGCGATGCCGGCGTTGGCAAATAGGATATCGATCTTGCCGAACCTGGACGCGACGACGGAGTACAGGCGCTCGATGTCTTCAAGCCTGGACACATCGGCCTGCACCGCGACGGTCTCGCTGCCGATTGCGGTTGCCGCCGCGTCGAGGGTTCTAGCGTCTCTGCCGGTGACGGCCACGCGAGCGCCTTCCGCGCGCAAGCGTGTGGCGCTTGCCAGTCCGATACCGCTGTTGCCCCCGGTTACCACCGCCACCTTGCCTTGGAGTCTACTCACGGTAATCTCCTGACGCTGAGTATCGTACGATAATACGGAACTCTTGAACTAAGGCAATGATGCTTTTAGAATCAGCACATGACCCGATTCGTGCATCCTGCGACGGCGGACATCACCCTCGCGGGAGTGCTTGGCGCTCTCGCCGATCCCGTCCGCCTCAGGATTCTTAAAAAGCTGCTCGCGATGCGACACGGGTGCCTGTCGTGCACAGAGGCGGCGGCGGGTGCGGAAATGGCGAAGTCGACCCTCTCGCACCATTTCCGGATTCTGCGTGACGCCGGCTTGATTCGGACCGAGAAGCTTGGGGTTGAAAACCGCAATAGCGTGCGCTGGGACGACTTGAATGAGCGCTTTCCGGGCCTGCTCATGGCAATCATGAAATTTCAGTCGTGAGGAGCCGCCTCGGCGGGCGGCAGCTATCCAGTCAAACAGGCCGAGATTTCCAAGGGAGGTTGAGGCGGCTCAGATTGATGCCGCCAGCGATCCGTCCCTGATAGATACCAGATCAGCACTTTGGTCGGCGGCATCGCAAGACCGACGTCGGCCGCCGCGCCGGCATGGTCGACGACGGCAAATACGGTGGCTCCCCGGGACTGAATGTCGCTCAGCAGGCGGGCGACGGTTTCGTCGAAGGGATAGCGGCTGCGACGGCTGATCATTCCGGTCATGGTTTTGCTACAGCGCTCCGCCCTGCTCCCGCAGCATCTGCAGGGCGGGCATCATGTTGTGGTTGAGGTGGTACATCACCCAGACGGTTCCGAAGACGATCAGGCCCGCCATCAACGCGCCGAAGGCGAGTGCGAGGGCGTTGTTGGTGTTGTCAGGGGCTGTGGTCAGATGCAGGAAGAATACGAGGTGAATGCCCATCTGTGCGAATGCCAGCACGACAATCGCCATCACGATGCCGGGGCCGTAGATCAGGTGCGTATGCAGCGCCCAGAACGAGGCCACCGTGAGCAGGGTGGCCAGCGCGAGGCCGATCAGTAGCTGCGCAGTTCGTGCAGGAGCTCTGCGGGAGGCTCCTCCAGGGGCTCCCCGGGAAGCCGATCTTCCCCCACGACGGAACCGGCGTCGGGCCCGCGCGGATGCGGCGGCGGGGAGGCGTGCAACGGGAAGGGGCCGGGAGGGGCGGCGCTGGGCGGTGAGCCTGGCGGCGAACTCATGCAAATTTCTCCCAGGCGAGCCTCAGGGCAGAATGGTTCCGATCAGGTAGACCAGACTGAAGATGCCCACCCAGATGATATCCAGGGCATGCCAGAACAGCGTGAAGCACAGGAAGCGGTGGCGGATGTCCGCTCGGAAGCCCTTGGCCAGGAACTGCGCCATCATCGTGCCGAGCCATAGCAATCCGACCGATATGTGCAGGCCGTGGCAGCCGACCAAGGTGAAGAACGCCGATAGGAAGGCGCTGCGCGTGGGGCCGGCTCCGATGGCGACCAGATGCGCGAACTCGCGGGCTTCCAGGACCAGAAAACTCGCACCCAGCAGCCCGGTCACCAGCAGCGCGATCTGCGTCCAGCGTACACTTCGCCACGCGACCGCCAGGCTCGCCATGCCGCACGTGAAGCTCGAGGCGAGCAGCAGTGCTGTCTCAGCGGCCGTGTTGCCGAGGTCAAACAGTTGCTTGGGGCCAGGACCCCCGGCGCGGCTGCCCGCGAGCACCGCATAGGTGGCGAACAGCGCCGAGAACATGATGACGTCGGACAGAATGAAGATCCAGAAGCCGTAGCCGACGATGATGCGCGCCGGGGCGGGACCGCCGGCACCGACACCGGTGTATTCGGGTGCCGCGCTCAGCCACTGGTTGTGATGACCGAGGTGATGGGGGTCGGATCCCACCCGCAGTGCGCCGGCCGGCAGTACGTCGCCCGGGTTGCTCATGGCACGAACACGGGCTGCTCTTCCCCGAGGTGGCGCAGCGCTGCCGAGCGCGCCGCGCGGTTGGCGCGATCCAGGCGCGCGACTTCGTCCACGGGGATCGTGAGCTCTTCGACGTCGCGCCAGGCAAAGACGACCAAGGTGGCGTAGGCACCCACGAGGCCGAGTATCACCAGCCACCAGATGTGCCAGATCAGCGCAAATCCGGTCAGGCTTGCAAACACGGCGCAGATGAACCCCGTGGGCGAATTCCGCGGTACCGCGATCGGCTGGTAGTCAGGTTCCGGCTGCTGCAGGTGGCCCGTCTCGACCGCCCGTCGCTTCATGTCCCAATACGGCTCCTGGTTGTGCACATTCGGCAGCGTCGCGTAGTTGAACGGCGGCGGTGGCGAGGCCACGGACCATTCGAGGTTGCGTCCATTCCAGGGATCGCCGGTCGCGTCGCGCCGCCGCTCGCGCGTGCGGATGGAGACCACGAGCTGCAGCAGCTGAACCGCGATGCCCGCCGCAATGATGAGCACGCCGACCAGCGCCAGCTGCAGCCAGGGCTGCCAGGCGGCCACGTCATAGTGCTGCATGCGACGCGTCATGCCATCGAGGCCCACGACGTAGCCCGGTCCCCAGGCCACCCAGAATCCGATGAACCACAACCAGAAGGCCCACTTGCCGAGCGTCTCGTCGAGCGTGAAGCCGAAGGCCTTGGGAAACCAATAGGTGTAGCCGGCAAAGACTCCGAACATGACCCCGGTGATGATGACGTTGTGGAAATGCGCTACCAGAAACAGACTGTTATGCAGCTCGAAATCCGCGGTCGGCATGGCGAGCATCACCCCGGTCAGGCCGCCGATCACGAAGCTGACCATGAAGCCGATGGACCAGAGCATGGCGGCGCTGAAGCGCACGCGGCCGCCATACAGGGTGAAGAGCCAGTTGAAGATCTTCACGCCGGTCGGTACGGCGATGATCATGCTGGCGATGCCGAACACGGCGTTGACATCCGCGCCGGCCCCCATGGTGAAGAAGTGATGCAGCCAGACCATGAAGGCGATCAGACAGATCGCCATGGTCGCGATCACCATGGAACGGTAGCCGAACAGGGGTTTGCCGGAGAAGGTGGAAACCACCTCCGAGTAGATCCCGAAGGCGGGCAGGATCAGGATGTAGACTTCGGGATGGCCCCACGCCCAGATCAGGTTCATGAATACCATCGAATTGCCGCCGGCCGTGTTGGTAAAGAAATGAAAGCCGACATAGCGGTCCAGCAGCAGCATCGCCAGGGTCACGGTCAGGATCGGAAATGCCGCCACGATCAATAGCGAGGAGGCCAGTGAGGTCCAGCAGAACATCGGCATGCGCGTGTAGTGCATACCCGGGGCACGGATCTTGAGGATGGTGGTGACGAAGTTGATACCGGTCATGAGCGTGCCGATGCCGGAGATCTCGAGCGCCCAGCAGTAGTAGTCCACGCCGACGCCCGGTGAGTAGGTCAGTTCCGAGAGCGGCGGGTACGGCAGCCAGCCGGTGCGCGAGAAGTTGCCGACCACGAGCGAGAGATTGATCAGCAGCGCGCCCGTGGCGGTCAGCCAGAAGCTCACGGAGTTCATGGTCGGGAAGGCGACGTCGCGCACGCCGAGCTGCAGGGGCACCACGAAGTTCATCAGCCCGATCACGAACGGCATGGCGACGAAGAAGATCATGATGGTGCCGTGGGAAGAGAAGATCTGATCGAAGTGTGCGGGTGGCAGGTATCCCGGCGCGTGCAGGGCCATCGCCTGCTGGATGCGCATCATGATCGCATCGATGAAACCGCGCACCAGCATGGCCAGCGCGAGCAGGCAGTACATGACGCCGATGCGCTTGTGGTCGACGCTGGTGATCCACTCGCGCCACAGGTAGCGTAGATAACCCTTCGCGACGATGAAGATCACCGCCCCCACGAGCACGATGACGACCATGGAGGCGCCGATCATCGCGACCGGCTGATCGAGCGGGAATGCCTGCCAGCTGAGCTTTCCGAGAATCTGCACCGGCGTACGCTCCCCGGGGACGGCTTGCGGTTACTCGGAATCCGCCGGCGCGCCGCTGCCGGGCGGCAGCTTCTGCATGACGATGTCGCGGAACAGCGTTGGCGCGACCGAGCGGTAAGAGTAGGGCGGCACGGAGCTGCTGGGCTTGAGCAGCGATCGATAGGCGGCCTCATCCAGCACGGGGCCAGCCGCGCGTACGCTGCGTACCCAGGCGGCGAACTGGGCGCTCGTCACTGCATCGGTGTCGAAGTGCATGCTGGCAAAACCGTTGCCGCTGATCATCGCCGACTCGCCCAGATAGATGCCGGGAGCGTCGGCCTGCAGATAGAGGGTGCCGAGCATGCCGTACATGCAGTAGAGCATGCTGCCGAGCCGCGGTATCCACAGCACGTTCCAGACGGTCGCGGAGGTGACGTGAAACCGCAGCGGCACGCCGACCGGCACCACCAGGCGATTGACGGTCGCGATATGCTGCTGCGGATAGACGAACAGCCACTTCCAGTCCAGCGAGACGACCTCGAGCTCCAGCGGGGGCCTCCTGGAGGCGAGCGGCCGTGCCGGATCGAGCTCATGGGCGCTGATCCAGGCGAGGCCACCAAGAAAAAAGATCACGAACGCGGGAATCGACCAGGTGACCAGCTCGATCCGACCTGAATAGGTCCAATCGGGTCGGTAGCGGGCGCGAGAATTGGAAGCGCGAAACCACCAGGCGACCGCCAGCGTCGCGAGGATGACCGGCACGACGATGGCGAGCATGATCACCAGGGCATCGAGGAACAGCACCCGCTCGGCGCTGCTTACGGGGCCCGCCGGCTGCAGGAAGGACTCGCTGCATCCGCCGAGCATGCCGAGCGCCGCCAACGCCAGCAGCGTGGACCTCACCAGGCGCACGCGCACGAGTAACCTCCAAGGCGGAAGCATCCGCAGACCGCGCTGAATCTTCGGTCGCCTGACCGGGGCACGCCATTGCACCTTGGTACCGGATCGGCAGCGGCGCCCCGGCAGCGATGCGCACTCGATATCTTCGGGCCATGGGCGGCTGCCGGGCGCTCTGATGGAATGACAAGATCGAGCGCTTCTATCGGGCGGGTAAACCGGTGGCCGCGAGGACGATGGTTCTGTGCGCGCGCAGTGCGCGCGCCGGCTCAGGCGCCGAGCAGTGTGACCTGCATCCGGAGCTCGCGCTGTGCGCCCGGTGGCACCATGAAGACGCCGGGCTTGTCGGTGAAGGCCCCCGTGAAGCCGACGGGGTCAGCCATCCCATGCCATGGCTCGATGCAGACGAAGGGCGCGCCGGGCTTGCTCCACAGGCCGAGGTACGGCGTATCGGGAAACTGCAGTGCGAGCCGGGGACCTGTGTCGGCGCCATAACTCAAGGCTTGGCTGCGAACGGCGTCGAGGATCACCACGTCCTCTTTGAAGAGCTCATCATCGAGCAGCAGACGCCGAGCGCGAATGGGCGTGGGGTGGCGCACCGGTGTCAGCAGCCCGGCGGCATCGAGGCGCCGAATCGGCGCCGGCTCGTCGAGTTCGAACTCGATCGCATGCTGCGCGCGCGCAGCGCCAAACGGTAATGGCCAGCGAAATGCCGGGTGGTAGCCGAAGCTCGCGGGCATGGGGGCGTCGCCGGGATTTTTCACCCAGCTGGTCACGCTGAGCGTCGAGCCCATGACCTGGAAGCGCACCTGCAGGTGAAAATCAAACGGATAAACCGCCAGGGTCTGCGCATCGGCTTTCAGACGCAGCAGGGCCTCGGTGCGCGAGGAGCTCAGTACGTCGAACAGTTTGCGGCGTGCGAAGCCGTGGCGCGACAGCGCATAGCTCCTGCCCGCCAGCCGGTACACTCCGCCGGCCAGAGTGCCCACGATCGGAAACAGTAGCGGTGCACGCCCATTCCAGAACGCCGGATCGCCGTCCCACAGGAGCTCACGGCCCGACGAGTCGCGCAGGATCGATAGCTGGGCCCCGAAAGGGTTGATGCGCGCGGTGAGCGCGCTGGAGCCCAGGGTAAGCCAACCACTGTCCTCTGACATGCCAATACCCTACCGCAGACTCGGTGCAGCAATAACACCGGCGCGGCGAAGTTGGAACGATACCACCGTACAATCGACGCTGACGGGTGCTTGTGCTGCGATATCGCCCGCGGGGATCGAGGAACGACCCGGATGGCGTTGGAGCCGCGGAGGAAGTCCACGTGAATGAGCTGAGCGGGACGGCAGGCCCTGACACCTGGAAACGCCTGGCGACGCAGTTGCGCGCCGACAGCATCCGCGCGACGACGCGGGCGGGCTCGGGTCATCCGACCTCCTCGATGTCGGCGGCGGATCTGATGGCCGTGCTGCTCGCCTCGCACCTGCGCTACGACCTCGAGCATCCGCGCGCCGCGGGGAACGACCAGCTGATCTTCTCCAAGGGTCATGCCGCGCCGCTGCTGTACGCGATGCTCAAGGCCGCCGGGGCGATCTCCGATGCGCAGCTGATGACGCTGCGCAAGCGCGGCAGCGTGATCGAGGGTCATCCCACTCCGCGACTCCCCTACGTGGAAGTCGCCACGGGATCGCTGGGTCAGGGATTGGCGGTCGCGGTCGGCATGGCGCTGGCGGCCAAGCGCCTCGAGCACGTCGGCGATCGCTTCTGGGTGCTGCTCGGCGACAGCGAGATGGCCGAGGGCAGTATCTATGAGTCCTTGGGGACGGCGAGCTTCTACGGCTTGTCCAATCTCGTCGGCATCCTGGACATGAACCGCCTCGGGCAGCGCGGTCCGACCATGCTGGGCTGGGACGGCGAGGCTTACGCCGCCCGAGCACGCGCTTTTGGCTGGCAAGCCACCGTGATCGATGGCCACGACGTCGCGGCGATCGATGCGGCGTTCAGCACCGCCGAGCGCGCCGAGCGACCGACGCTGGTGGTGGCGCACACCCAAAAGGGCGCGGGCGTCTCGTTCCTCGCTGATCAGGAGGGCTGGCATGGCAAGGCGCTCTCGCACGATGAGGCCGTGCGTGCCCTGAGTCAGCTCGGTTGGGCCGAGGGCGCAGAGGCGCTGGTGGTGAAACCCAAGGGCGCATCGCTTCGCGAGCTGCCGGCCGCCAAGCCCGCCGGGAACCCGCGACTGCCAAGCTACAGTCCCGGCGAGCTGGTGGCCACTCGCGCCGCCTTCGGCGATGCGCTGGCGGCGCTCGGTGCGTGGCATCCGCGCATCGTGGCACTCGATGGCGAGGTTTCGAACTCCAGCTATACGGACAGGTTCGCCAAGGCCTTCCCGGAGCGCTTCTTCGAGATGTATATCGCCGAGCAGCAGCTGATCGCGACCGCGGTGGGGCTGCAGGCACGCGGCTGGCGGCCCTTTGCGGCGACGTTTGCGGCATTTTTTACCCGCGCTCTGGACCAGATCCGCATGGCGGCGATCTCGCAGGCCACCCTGAACATCGCCGGCTCACATGCGGGGGTCTCGATCGGCGAGGATGGGCCTTCGCAGATGGGCCTGGAGGATCTGGCGATGATGCGGGCGGTGCACGGCAGCGTGGTGCTCTACCCGAGCTGCGGTAACGCGACCGCGAAGCTGATGCTGCAGATGGCCAGGCGCGACGGCATCCAGTACCTGCGTACCACGCGCGAGAAGACCGCGGTGCTGTATGCACCGACCGAGGAGTTTCCCATCGGCGGATGCAAGGTCCTGCGCCGCTCGGAGCGCGACCGCGTCGCCATCGTGGCCGCGGGCATCACGCTCCACGAAGCGCTGAAAGCGCACGAACAGCTGCGCACACAGGGCGTGATGGCGCGCGTCATCGATCTGTATTCAGTCAAGCCGGTCGACCAGGTGACGCTGCGCGAAGCCGCGCGCGAGTGCCCGGCGGGTTTCCTCGTGGTCGAGGATCATCACCCCGAGGGTGGGTTGGCCGATGCGCTGGGCGAGGCGTTCGAGGGCAGCGCGGTCCCGCCGATCCGCCGACTCGCGGTGCGCAGCATGCCTGGCTCCGCCACTCCCGAGGAGCAGCTGCGCGCCGCCGGCATCGATGCCTCGGCCATCATCCAGGCCGCCGCCGCCGTCGGCTAGTGCATACCGACGTCGACTGATCGCGGCTCAGACGGGTTCGATCTCGAGATCGAAGGTATTGGTATAGCTGGCGAATCGCTCGCGCAGCTGATGAGCGTCGAGCCCGAAGTCCGCAAGCTCATAATGTCGCGGGGCCCGGACGTTGGCCGAGCTGCGCAGCCAAGCCTGCATACGTCGCTCTGCCTGTGCGGTGAGCTCGAGACCGCAGTGCCGATACACGGCCCGCACGGCATCCATGGGCGAAGAGAGTACCTGCCGGTAGAACAAATGCAGAGCCGTGTCGCGGCCCGATGAGGAGAGTCGCATCATGCGTTGAGCACCATTCAGCCAGGACGCACTGACGTCGTGGCCGATCGCGGCGCGATCTATGCGGCGCGTGAAGGGACGGCGCAGTACTTCGGTGAGGCGCGCAACGGACGCCAGCACACGAACCGGATCGCGATGGATGAACACCAGATGGGCGTCGGGATAGACGGTGCGCAGGTCGTCCAGAGCAAATACATGGTCCGGGGCTTTCAGGATCCAGCGCCTGCCGGGAAACTGGCAGTCCAGGTGCTGCAGGAAGCGACGATGAAAGCGGTAGGCAGCGAGATAGCCGTGGCGCTCCAGCCAGCTGACATAGGAGGGGACCCGGTACAGGCCATCGAAGCGCAGGCTCTCGAACACCTGAGCGGTGATGTCGGTGCACTCTTCGGGTGCGTTGGCGGCGAGCGCGTGCAGGGCGTTGAGCCTGGGAGCGATCATACGCAGGCCGGCGAGCTGCAGAGCGACCCACCGCTTATGTCGCCGCGATGCATAGGGGTAGAGCAGCTGAAACAGTCGCGGTGCAATCGTGCCCGGGTCCTGCAGAATCAACCGGTGCAGGAACGTCGTGCCACTGCGTGGCATGCCGGTGATGAACACCGGGGCCTGGATGGGCCGGGAAAGGACCGCGGGAGTCGTGGCCTCGATGGCGTCGAACTGCAGCACATTCCGCAGACTGCGCAGCACGTCGACGCGCAGCGCGTGTAGACCGAGCAGGCTGAGATGGGCCTCGTGGTCGCACGCCGCGAGCAAATGCTCCAGACCGGGAGCGAACGAGCGATCGGCGAAATCGTGTCGCCTGGCGCGCCTCAGCGCTGTCTCGAGCAGCTCAGCAGCACACAGGCGGCGGGCCTTGATTCGCGATCTGGTCGGCACCGTCGCGGGAGCACGATCGGTCGCCACACCGGCTTTTCCGGGATGCATCGATGCCCTCCGGCGGAGTCAACTGAATTTGGTGACAGCATGCTGGGCTGGTCAAATGATTGTCTATTGCACCTTGGTGTACCGCCGTCTGATGCTGACCTTCGACCACGGCTCGCACGGGCGTCCGATCCCTATCTGGCTGCAGCCGCAACGGCAGCCTCGATCTGCCGGGATCGCGCTTGGGCTGTGGCTGTCGAAGAGCCGTCGTCCGCGAGCAGCACGAGGACCGATCGGGGCTGCACCCGCACGGAGGCGGCACTCACGGCGGGTGCGTCGGAATCCAGACGGATGTCGTCGGGTGAGGAAAGCGAGGTATCGATGCAACGCCGCCAGCGCCTCGGGAGCGGTGGAGCTGGCAGCTCGAAGGTCAGGGGCTCCCAGTACGCATTCGCGGCCAGATACAGGATCTGGCGGCTGTATTCGTCGTCGATGCGGACCGCGAGGCTGTGCGAATGCTCGCTCCAGTCGGGCTGCCGTGCGCGAACGCCGTGCCATTCCATTTCTCGCGGCACCGGCGGCTTGGAGCCACCCGCCAGCAGACGCCTCGTGGCTGAGAGCCGACCAGTGCGCAAGGCGATGAGCTCGCGCGCAAAGCGATGGATCTCGGCATGCACCGCAAGATCACGCCAGTCGAACCAGATGCCCTCCTCATCCAGGCAGTAGCCGTTGTTGTTGCCATGCTGGGTGCGCCGGATCTCATCGCCCATCAGCAGCATGGGCGTGCCGGTCGAGAGCACGGTAAGCGTCAGGAAATTCTTGATCTGCCGTGTGCGCAACTGCAAGACGCTCACGTCGGCGGTGGGGCCTTCGGCCCCGCAGTTCCAACTATGGTTCTCACCGGCGCCGTCGCGGTTGTCCTCGCGATTGCCCTCATTATGCTTGCCGTTATAGGACACCAGGTCATTCAGGGTGAAGCCATCGTGACTGGTGACGAAGTTGATGGTATGAGCGGGTGCGCAGCGCTGCGCTGGATAGATATCGGGACTGCCCGCCAGGCGGCGGGCCATCTGCCACGCCGTACCCTCAGCGCTTTTCAGGAACCGTCGCGTATCATCCCGGAACTGCCCGTTCCACTCGCGCCAGCCCTGACTGGCGAAGCGACCGAGGCCGTAGAGGCCAGCGGCATCCCAGGCTTCGGCGATGAGCTGGATATCCTTCAAGAGAGGGTCGGCAGCGATCGCGCGCAGCAGGGGCGAGCTTTCATTGAGACGGCCCGCGCCATCCCGCAGAAATACCCCGGCCAGATCGAAGCGAAAGCCATCGACGCGCATCTCGGTCGCCCAATAGCGCAGACTGTCGAGGATCAGACGCAGGACGATCGGAGAATGTGCATCGAGTGTATTGCCGGTGCCGCTATAGTCGACATAGCCACCGTCGGGTCGAAGCAGGTAATACACCTCGTTCGCGAGACCCTTGAAGCAGAGGGTCGGTCCGGTTGCGCCGTCCTCGGCGCTATGGTTGTACACCACGTCCAGGATGATCTCGATGCCGGCGCGGTGCAGCGCCCGGGTCAGATCGCGAAACTCATTCACAGCGGCGCCGATGCCCTGGCGTGCGGCATAGGGCTGATGCAGGGCGAAGAACGACAGCGGCTCGTAGCCCCAGACGTTATGCAATCCGCGCGGGGCCGCCTGTGCATCGAATGCGAACACCGGCATGAGCTCGACTGCCGTGATACCCAGGTCAACGAGATAGGGGATCTTCTCGATGAGGCCCGCGAAGGTGCCGCGCAGCTCGGCAGGCAGGCCGGCGCTGGGATGGCGGGTAAAGTGGCCCACGTGCATCTCATAGATGACACTGTTGTCATGGGGGACGCGCGGCGGGCGATCCGCGCCCCAGTCGTAGGCACTGGAGTCCACGGCGATGCTGCGCAGCGCAGTCGCGACGTTGTCACCCGGACTCGTGTCGATGGCGCGACTACGCCCCTGGGGGGTCCCGATACCGCGGGCATAGGGATCCAGGAGCAACTTCTCAGGGTCGAAGCCAGATCCGCGTGGGCGCGTGGATGGCCCGCGGACGCGATAGCCATAGGCCTGGCCGGCGCGCGCGCCGGCCGCGAAACCACGCCAGTAGTGTCCTGAGGGATGTGATTGCCGCTCGAGATCCATCACCCGCGCGGGACGCGCGTCATCGACGCGGTCAAACAGCAGTAATTGCACCTGCTCCCCGGTGGAGAAGATGTTGAAGTGAATGCCATCGGCCAGGATCACCGGTCCCAGTGGCGGTTCCCGGGGTGCCGGGGATGTCGGCGGCACCACGGGAAGCGCAGGTGCTGAGGCGGGGGTGTCACCCACCGATGCAGTGTACGGCAGGCCTCATTGCGCGAGGTGGATCTGGATTCCGCCCGCTGAGAGGTTGAACCGCAGCCCCTGAGAGGTCGAGATCAATTTGATGATCACGCCGTTCCCGTTCTGCAACTCGGCGACCGAGCCACCTGCGCCAACCGTCAGGCCGGCCGTCGTGGCGCTGTAGGTGCCGTTGAAAGCATCGAGGTTCGGCAGGTTGTAGACGACGCCGCTCGCGGTGATGTGCGCGGCGCCGACATTGACGAGGGACAGGCCCGAGAGCCGAAAGTCGTGCCTGTGACCTTGGTAGATCAGATGACCATGGCCCCAGGTATAGCCGATGCCGGCGGCCACACTGCCGGCGGTCAGCTCGAGGGTGCCGACGGGCTGGTCGGTGGTCGCGGCGGGCGTCGGGTCGGCGCGCGAGCCCGAGGCAAAGTACGTGGCGAGCAGTGCGCACGCGATGAAGGGAAGTATGAATCGGCGCATGGCGAAGTCCTCGAGTTGGAGTGGTGCAAGGGGCACGGCTCGCGCGGCGCCGGGCGCCGCGGGGCGTGCCGAACGATAGACCCCACGGCAGATTCGGGCTTGTTCGCCTGTGCCCCGCCTTGAACACTCGTCCGGTGTCCGGCAGATGCGGGGCGCGGCGTTGCGGCTCAAGGCTGCTGATGATCGCGCCGGTTGCCGGCCTGTGGGAGGGTGGCGCTGAGCCATGCCACGATCTGGTCGACGTCGGCCTCCGAGGCCGCGGCGAGTCCCTCCACGGCGCCGGCGGCATCCAGAGTCGGTGCGGGGCGCTCGGCGCGGAACAGCTTCTGAGCGAGCACGCGATCGTTGTCCTGGACGAGGATGGCATCGAGCGTGACGATGCAGCGACTCTGGTCGGGTGAGGGGAAAACCTGGGCAAAGTTTTCCAAGGTCACGTCGAGGCGGTAGCCGCTCATGTCGGCGGTGAGACGGTCGAGCGTGAAGCCGTCATTGGCCGCGCCGATCCTTTCCCGCAGGCGCAGCGTCAGCAGCTGCGCCGGCGGTGCTGCCCAGGCGCTGCGGGTATAAGAGCGTGGATAGGCCGGAGTTTGATAGGCCAGGCGATATAGAAGGGCCGGCGTGCGCAGCCACGGGGGCGCCTGCACCTCGGTGACGGCGAGCGTGGCGTTCAAGCGTGGGTCCGCCGAGGCTGGCACCGTCGCGCTGTCCAGATCGTAGCGAACGGTCACGCCCGGGTGAAACGCGCACGCGCCGATGAGCAGCGGCAGCAGCATGAGCAGCGGGCGGGTCATTGGAGCGCCGTCTGCGGCGGCTGCGTCGCCTGCGCCGTGTGCGGCATATGGAATCCCGGCTCGCCGGGACCGGGGATGCCACGCGGACGGCCGAAGATGAGGCTCTGCGGCTGATTCTGCAGCTGCTGCAAAAACACGTTGAGTGAGTCGGTGGTGATCGCCAGCCGCTCGGCGAGCTCATCGAGCCGCGGCAGGGTGCCATCGACCAGGGCGGCGTTTACGGAATGCGCGGCGTTGCCGGTCTTCAGGGCGGCGCTGCGCAGCGCATCCAAGGTGCCGCCGGGCGCGTTGGCGTCGAGGATGACGGAGTCAAAGTCACGGACCGTGGAGCGGGTGGAGTTGACGAGCTGGTCAGCGTCGGCAAGGTCGACATCCAGACGACGAGCGGCCGGGAGCAACTGGTGCGTGAGTGAGTTCACCCCATCGGCCGCTGCGTCGAAACGCGCGAGCAGTTGCGAGAGCTGCTGAGCGTTCTGCGGGCTCACGAGGGCGTCTACGCGGTGCAACGTCCCGGACAGTTGCTGAATGAGCCGGTTGCCGTTTCTCACCAGCTCGTCCAGCCCGCCGGGCTGCATGGGAATTCTGGCCGGAGCGGCGGCCGAGCTCTCGAGCGGCTGGCTCGAGCTGGCGGGATAGCCGAGCTCCACGTAGGCGCTGCCCGAGATACCCAGGAACAGCACGGTGGCCTGTGTGCCCTGCATGAGATGCAGCTTCGGATCCAGCAGCACGCGTACGCGCACGCGACGCGGGTCGCTGGGATCAAGGCCAATGCTCTGAACCTGGCCCACCTCTACGCCGTCGAATCGGACCGGAGCCCCGGTGCTCAGTCCCGCGACCGAGGCCTGGCTGACCAGGTCGTAAGGCACCCCCGTACGGTTGCCGCCTCCCAGCCAGAATGCGCCAAGCAGGAGCAGTGCCGTCAGGATCAGGACGGAGGCTCCGGTGGCAATGGCAAATGCGCGGTTTTCCATTCATGCTCCTGGGCTGTCCGAGGTCAGTGGGCGCTCCAGGTGCGAGCGATAGGCGCTGGCCTGGGGTAGCTCGCACCGAGCGGTCTGGTCGAGGAAGAAACTGCGGACGAACGGGTGCTCGAACCGCGCGACCTCCTTCAGCGGGGCCGAAATCACGATGCGCTGATCGGCGAGGACGGCCACGCGGTCGGCGAGCGCGATGACGACATCAATGTCATGCGTGATGAGCACGACCGTCAGCTCGAACTCACGTTTCAGCCGGGAGATCAGACCGATGACTTCGTGGCGCTGATCGGGGGCGAGACCCGCCGTGGGCTCGTCCATGAACAGCAGTTCCGGCTCAAGGATCAGCGCGCGTGCGATGGCGACGCGCTTCACCATGCCACCGGAAAGCTCGGCCGGCAGTCGAGCGGCCCGGCTCGCTTCAATGCCGGTCTGCTGCAGGCTTGCCAGGACAAGATCGCGGAGCAGCTCTTCGGGCCACCAGTGCGCTTCACGCAGCGGCAACGCGACGTTGTCGAAGGCCGACAGAGCACTGAAGAGCGCGCCATTCTGAAACACCACTCCGCAGCGCGAGGACATCTGCATGCGCTCACGCAGGCCCAGCCGTGCCATGTCGGTGCCCAGCACCTTGACTGTTCCGCTGGCAGGTTGCATCAGCCCGAGCATCTCGCGCAGCAGCGTGCTTTTGCCGCCGCCGGAGCTACCAATGATCGACAGGACCTCGCCGACACGCACCTGGAGGTTGACGTCGCGGTGAATGACGCTGCGATTCAGCACCGTGGTAAGGGAGGTGATGTCGATGGCCGGCACGGGCGCAGCAGCAGCCACGGAGGCAGTCACGGGCGTGGTCACGAGCCGAGCCCCACGTTCGCAAAGGCGATCGCCAACAGCGCATCGGCCAGCAGCACCGAGGTCAGCGCTGCCACGACCGAGCGGGTGGTGGCCGCGGCCAGGCCCTGGGTGTCGGGCCGCGCGCGCAGCCCGAAGTCGCAGGCGATGAGTCCGATCAGCGCACCGAACAGCACCCCCTTGCACACGCCAAACCAGAAACTGACCACGGGCACCACCTGCGGGAGCCGGTGCAGGAACGTGCCGAACGAGATGCCCAGCTGCAGTTTGGCACCCAGCATGGCACCGAGGATGGCCAGGCCATCCGTCCAGAGCACGACCAGCGGCAACGCGATCATCTGACCGACTATCCGCGGGAGCAGCAGACGCAGAACCGGGGAGATCCCGAGGACCGTCATGGCGTCGAGCTCATTGGTGATGCGCATGACGCCGAGCTCCGCCGTCATCGCCGAGCCCGAGCGACCGACGTTCAGGATGGCCGCCAGCAGCGGTCCCAATTCACGCAGGATCGTGAAGCCGGTGAGATTGATCACCAGCGTGTCGGCGCCGAGCGCGTGCAGCTGCTGCGCGGACAAATAACTGAGGACCACGCCGATGAGGAAGCCGACCAGCGCGGTGATCGGCAGCGCCTGGGTGCCATTGCGAAAGACCGCCGCCGAGATTTCCTTGAGAGGAATCCTGGCAGGGTAGCGCGTGAGACGTGCGGCAATCAGGACCACCTGACCCAGCAGATCGAGCAATCCGAGGGTCTGCAGCGCCAGGGTCCCTGTTCGGGAGCCGATCCGTGCCAGGGAAGAGGTCACGTCGATCGCGACGGCGGGGGCCGGCGGCTCGATCGGTACCGCGGCCAGCAGCTCGAAGATGCGCTCGTCCTCCGGACGCAGGCGCAGATCCGCAGGTCGCCTCTGCTTCCAGCTCGTCCACAGCAGCGTGGCCCCGGCGGTATCCAAATCGGTGAGCGCCGTCAGATCCCAGCGCGCATCCGCGGAGCTGCCCCGCGCGAGCTCGCCCATGAGCTCGGCGGTCCGCCGGCGAGTCGCGCGCAGATTCCACGGACCGAGCAGCTGGATGTGCAGTGCTCCAGCCGGATCACGCCGTGGTCTTACCGACGGCTCCAAGGCGGATTCCATGTCGTGCGCAACGATCCGTGCGAGCACACCGGGCTTGTGATGTGCATTGCAATCACCGGTCCTGCATCACGATATCGATGCCGCAGCGGACTGACTTGAACGGAAGGAGCGGCGCTTGCCTGATCAGCGCGAGCCGATGGATCCAGAGGCTGGCTGAACGGCTCAGTCCGATTCGTTTTGGTCCAGAAGTCGAGCTGCCCGGGAGCTGGACAGCTCACCGCTTTGGAAATAGCCCATCACAGTCTGCACACTGCGGTGGCCGGTCATCGCCATGGTCTCGCCCAGGGAAAGACCCTGTTTACCGGCCTCGGTCACGAAGCCGGAGCGCAGCGAATGCGCGGACAGGCGTCCGAGCGGTCGATCGGCAAGGCGGGCGCGGCGCTTGACGATCTCGCGCACGGCGGCTGGCTTCAGCGGCTCGACGATGCGGTCCTTGAGGATCCGACGGAACAGCGGGCCTTCGGTGATGCGAAAGCGCAGCAGCTCTTCGAGCCAGGCCCGCAACGCCTCGGCGGCGCGCCCTTGAATCGGCTTCAGATTGCTGGGGTCCTTGCGGCCGGCCTGGTTGGTCTTGGAGCGCCGTAGGTCGTAGATGAAGCCATCGCCCTCGCGATGGACATTCTCGAACGTCGCGGTGGTGATCTCCGATCGGCGGCGCCCGCCGCTGGCCCAACCGAACAGCAGCAATGCCCGATCGCGCTTGCCGATGAGATCCCCGGCGCAGGTGGCCAGCAGCGCCTCGATCACCGGGCGCGTGGCTGCGACAGGCCGGCGTGGATCGCGGCCGCGGCGCGCATAGGCGCGACGAGCCGCCGCCAGGAGCTGGCGTACGCGCGGATCGCGCAGCGGATTCGCCTCGGGACCCAGACCGAGGTGTGGGTGGCGGGCCATGTAGCGTTCGTGTGCCCAGGAGAGCGCTGCCAGGCGTGTTTCCACGGTGGCGATCGACCAGGGGCCGAGCTGCGCCTTGTAGTGTCGATCGACCAGCAGCCGATCGATCGCGGGCGGCAACAGATGCTGCGTCGTGCGGGAGGAGGGCGTGTACGGGCCGATCTCGGGTGCCGGCAGGTTGGGTTGATGCTCGAGGTGATCGACGATGAATTGAATGACGGTCTCGGGCGCCACGACCCCGCTGATGGGGACGCCATAGCGCAGTGCGTGCCAGGCGCCCCAGTACTGCAGGGCCGTTCTATAGGTTCGCGCGGTGTTGCCGGAGTGGCCTTCGTGGAAGAAGGCGTGGACGGCCTTTTCGGCCGCGGCGGACAGGTGCGCGGGATCGCGCAGGGGGGCCGGCGGCGCGAGCAGCAGGGTAGCGGGGGCGGGCGAGGGCGGCTTGGGAGAGGTCATGGATGGGAGGATGCGCCGGGCTTGACGGTTTTGCAAGTTACTGAAGATATTGTTATTATTACTATTGTATCACGATAAGTATCATTTATCGCCTATTACTGGCAGCGGCGATCCGATCTACAGGCGGTGCCCCACACTCAGTAGGGCACCCGCACCGTCCTCGCCGCGTACGTCCCATTACACGGCGATCGGCGGACTCTCACGAAGGGAGGCGAGCCGGGCGTGGACCGCCTGCACGACGACCGAACCCTCGCCGACAGCCGAGGCGACGCGCTTTACCGACCCCGATCGGACGTCACCGACGGCAAAAACACCGGGTAAGCTGGTCTCAAACAGACTGCGGGCCAGGTCGGTACCTACATCGCAGTTGGTGCCCGTCAAAACGAAGCCGCGATCGTCCAACTGCACGGCGTCCTTGAGCCATCCGGTGCAGGGGTCCGCACCGATCATGACGAATAGCCCGCCCACCACTTGTTCTGCCACGGTTCCGTCACCGTCACGGACCGCAATCGTTCGCAGCCGCTCATTCCCGGAGAGTTCAATCACCTGCGAACGCGTCTCAACCTTCACGTTGGCGGCATGGCGCAGACGGTCTATCAAGTATCGAGACATACTGTCGGACAGGTCGCGCCCTCGATGGATAAGACGCACACATGACGCGCGTGACGCAAGGAACATCGCCGCCTGGCCGGCGGAATTCCCTCCGCCGACCACCACGATCTCCTGGCCTTTGCAGGCGCGAGCCTCGATCTCTGTGGCGGCATAATAGATTCCAGAACCTTGAAAGCGCTCCTCCTCGGGGAGTCCGAGCCTGCGGTAGCGAGCTCCGGTGGCGATCACCACGGTTCGCCCGCACAGAATTGAGCCGTCGTCCAGCAAGATTTCATAGAATTCCGGACGCGCACTGACCCGAAGC
>JASHPX010000025.1 GCA_030037905.1 Gammaproteobacteria bacterium | reverse complement strand
CTTGGGAATGTATGCTGGACGCGTGTAAGTCACGCTCCGTGGGGCGTCCAGTCGGGGCTGCTGATAGCGGCGATTCACGGCAGAACCGCCATGCAAATACCAAATTGCAGCTCGACCTTGGAAGCCGATCTGATCTACCCGTCGCTGATAAGCGAATCCTGGGCGGAAGTCTTCGAGCACTTACCAGACGCAATCTTCATTGTGGCCGGACCCGCAGAGGGCGGCAGGATCAAGTACCTGAACGCCCAGGCTACCGCAATGTTCGGTTACGAACCGCGGGATCTCATCGATCAGCCAATTGAAGTCCTGGTGCCAATCGACTTGCGCGAGCGACACGTCGCTCATCGCAGTGCCTATATGCAGAGCGCACGCATGCGCCCTATGGGTGCCGGTCTACAACTGCTCGGGCGCCGGCGCGATGGCAGTGAATTGCCAATTGATGTGATGCTCAATCACGTTGGTGACCAAACCAACCCAGTAACCATTGCAGTCGTGCGCGATATCAGCGAGCGCAAGCAGCTTGAGGAATCGCTCATCAAGGCGCGTGACTCGGCGATACAGGCCAACGAGGTAAAGTCTCGCTTTTTGGCGGCCGCAAGTCACGATTTGCGCCAACCCCTGCAAACCATCTGGAGCCTACAGTCAGTGTTGGCCAGAGCACTCAATGGCAGCGAGTTGGCGCCTGCAATCGGACTGCTGAAGGAGGCGGTCCGCAGCATGGATGAGATCCTGTCGACGCTGGTCGACATAAACCGTCTGGAGCATGGCGCGATTCAGCCGGTGATGTGCGATTTTCAACTATCGGACATCCTGCCTCGGTTGCGCGGGGAATTAGGCTATGCGGCCGCCAGCAAGGAAGTGACACTCGATATTGAAGAGTCCACGGAGGCCGTTCGCAGCGACCCGATGCTCCTGCCTGTCGTGCTGCGCAATTTGATCGGGAACGCCATCAAATATACGGATAAGGGAGAAGTGCGTCTGCGGGTCCGGCGTCAGGAGGAGCAGGTCCGTATCGACGTGATCGATACCGGGCATGGTATTCCGCCCGAGCACTTGAAGCGAATCTTCGACGCATTTTACCAAGTCGATAACCCTCACCGCGATCAGCGTCGGGGGGTCGGCCTCGGGCTGTCCATCGTTCAGACGGTCTGTCGCTTGCTCGAACACACGGTGACGATCGAATCGAAGCTGGGACAGGGCTCGACCTTTTCCGTGCAGGTACGCCGAGGCTCGGTAACGGATGCGCGGGCGCCAGTAATGCCGGAACCCGAGAATACAGCGCCGCCCTCGAACGCCACCAAGCTGCTTCACATCGAAGATGATCCGGGGGTCTCCCAAGCCATGGCCATGCTACTTCGCCTGGAGGGATACCAGGTGGTTAGTGCGGCATCACGCGACGAAGCCCTGCAGCACATCGAGCTTCATGGCCTGCGGCCGGACGTAATCTTGTGCGACTATCAGCTGCCATTGGGTCACACGGGCGATGAGATTGTCCTGGAGATTGCTGCTCGACTGCAACACAGGCCGCCAACGATTTTGCTGACAGGGGATATCACCGACAAGCACGTCGAACAGGCAAAGGGGACAGCAGACCTGATATTGCCTAAGCCCGTTGATGCCCAGCGGTTGCTGCGCGAGCTTGAACGGCTCCTCGGCAAAGAAGGGTGAGCGGGCTGTCGGGACGCGTCGAGCCCTTTCGAGGCAATATCGGATATAGAGACACCGCGGAGTGTTACCGTGCGCTCGGCTAGCCGGCGAGGAGGGACCCCAACGTACTCCTTGCTCGGACCAGAATCGCTGGGGGCAGAAAAGGGGTGGCCGACATAACACGGCGGCCGCCGAATACGGGTTGGACCACCGCGAAGTGCAGCCGGAGGCCACTGAAATCAGATAAAACCTGCCCACCGACCGCGTGGCACAAGCTACGTATATGCCACGACGCATGCGGTGACAAAAGGGGGCTACGCTGATGATGTGTGGGTAAAGAAGACCTGCGAGGTTTCTTCCCCTTCCGCTGTGAGATCGCCGGTCCGCGAGGCTGCATGCGCGATGTCATTGTCATGAGAGCGATTCATATCGCCGCGGTGGTGATCTGGATCGGCGGAGTCTCGATAGTGACCACGGTGCTGCTGCCCGCACTACGGCACGGTGACTTCGGTAGCGATCCGCTCGGGGCACTACGGATTTTCGAGCGGCGGTTCATCTGGCAAGCGCGGACCTGCGTTGTGCTCGTTGGACTGAGCGGCTTCTACATGGCGTGGCGATTGGCGCTCTGGGATCGTTTCCAAAGAGGCGCCTTTTGGTGGATGCATGCCATGGTGCTCGTCTGGCTGGCCTTCAGCGTAGTGCTTTTCATTGCCGAGCCGCTCATGACCCGGCGGCGGCGACAGTGCGCAGAGGTCCCGTCCAGTTCCCAAATGGCGGCACCGGCTCAGCCGGCGGCAGTGCGTGATAGACCACCACAGCTGCCCCCCGTTCGGATTCACCCCGAGATGAGTTCAGGTACTTCTGAGAGCGGAACACCGCTCGTCGTCGCCGCAGAGGTTTTGCAAACGCTCGCGCGCCTGCAACGGGCCCACTGGTTGCTGCTGGCGCTTAGCATCGTGACGGTTATGGCCGCGGTCGCCGGTAGTCACGGTTGGACATTTCGCTGATATCCTGACCGAGTGGCAACGCGTCGCGCGCCTCGCGATAGGAATCGTAATTGGTCATCGCCCGGCGGGGCAGTTGGTGCGAAAGCTGGTCCCATGGACTCCGCAAAGATACGGATATTCGGTGCGCAAAGCTTCTTCTATCGTTATATGGGAAGCTGAAATGGGAGTGAGTGCCGTGTTCCAGATTGGCAGATCCGCTATCACCAAAATCTCCACGCCATTGATTGTGGTGCTAGCACTTTTAGCCGCGTCGTACACCACCTCGGCGCTCGCCAATGGTTGCGAGCGCCAGGCCGCCCAGGAGCATCAGCTCATACCCGCTGACAAGCTTGCCAATTGGAAGCCCATTAGTGACGGAGTGGTTTTGATCTGGACGGATAATTCGGCACGGGCCTATCTCGTGCGCCTGATACATCCGCTCAATGGACTCAAAGGCGCTGCGATCATAACGATCATCGACAAAGATCATAATGGTCTTATCAGTGCCTGCGGCCGCGATGCTCTGACGCTCGGCGATGGACATGGTGGAGCGATGGCACGGATTGCGTCCATTCACCTGCTTTCCGAGCAACAGACAATCCAACTCGAGCAGACTATGTATGCTTCACAGCCATCGGTAATCTCCATCTGAGCCAAGATGCTGGTGCGCATTTGAGCTGGGCTCCTCGTCGTAGCCCTGCACTCTCAGATTAAAGCGACGCCGGATCCACGCGCTCGGAGTATTTAGAGGATGAGCCAGATTCGTCGCATCTTGGTCGCCATCAAGTACCCGTTGGATACGCCCCCTTCCGTACCCAAGGCGGCGCAGCTTGCGCGAGCGTTGCATGCGGAGCTGGAGCTATTTCACGCAATAGATATTCCATTATCGACTGCGCCTGATGTCAACGCGGAGCATCAGGTTGGCGGTGACCCGGACAGCATCCGCGAGCTCTTTCTCCGGAACCTCGCGGCTCAAGCCGAGCCTCTGAAGCAGGAGGGTCTCTCGGTTACGGCGGCAGCCATGTGGGATAGTCCAGCGCACGAGGCGGTGCTGCGCCACGCGCACCGTATAGGTGCGGATTTGATCGTCACCGAGCGTCATCCGCATGATTTGAACAACTCCTGGGGGCTGCATAGTGCTGATTGGGAGCTCCTGCGGCTGAGCGTGAAGCCAGTGCTGATTGTCAAGGATGACGCACCCTATCAACAGCCTGTGATCTTAGCGGCGCTTGATCCAGTGCACCGGCACGCTAAGCCCGCTGACCTCGATGAAGGTATTTGTGCGCTGGCGCAAGCGTTCAGCACCGCTCTTGGAGGATCCTGGCATGCACTACACGCCTATTCCGGGAGCCGCGCCCAGGCGCTCGCGTCGGTAAGTCAGGTGTTGCAGTCGGAGGGCGCGAAGCCGCAGGCCGTACAGTTGCGGGACAACCCAGGTCCGGAGGCCATCATCGAGACCACGCATGAGCTGGGTGCTTCGCTTCTTGTCATGGGCGCGTTATCGCGCAGTGGCCTCGAGCGGCTGTTAATCGGCAATACGGCGGAACAGGTTATCGATCGGGTGTCATGTGATGTCCTGATCGTAAAGCCTCAGGGTTTCGGCATGCACTTCTCGCGTCGTGTCCGGGCCCCCCACCTGATCTCGAAGCCAGTGAGCTAGCCAAGCATCAACTCCATTCGAGGAGCGCACATGATCGAGATACTCGCTGGATTTCCTGACAGCGTCATCGCCCTGAGCGCTAAGGGGCGCGTGACGCGGCAGGATTACGAAGAAGTGCTGATTCCAAAGGTGAGCGAGTCATTCGGCCGCCACAGCGGGATGAGGTGCTATTACGAGCTTGGCAACGCCTTTGAGGGCATGGCCGCGGGGGCGATGTGGGAGGACTTCAAGCTCGGTATCGAGCACATCAAGGGATGGGAGCGTGTGGCGGTGGTTACTGACGTCGATTGGATACGAGCGACGATAAATGCGTTCAGATTCTTGGTCCCGGGGGAGATCAAGGTCTTTGGGACACGCCAAACCGAGGAAGCGCGCCGCTGGATCATCGCCAACTAGAGCCGCTAGACAATGGCCAGATCCGCCCGCGGTCAGTTGATCGTTCGACATTACCCGCGCGACGGATCCGAGAGGGCCGGTGACGTAGAAGATGGTCCTTGAGGGTTGTGGACCCATATACCGTGAACTCGGAATACGAGCGACGCGAGTGGAGTGCGCTTAGGCCGCGCAACTGGTTCTGGACGGGGGCTTCATAAGGAAACCGGAAGGCCGGAAGCGGCCGCGAGAACGGTTGCTTGACCAGCAGTGTCCTCAACAAGGCGGCCACGGACTCCACAATACTGTTCGCAAGCCTATGTGGTAACTCCGTATTTCACGCTGGCGAAAGACGGTCTAGCTTTGCTGCCCCAAGAGGGGACGCGACAACTTGGGCGCTGCCTTCGTCCCTGGACGCGACGATCAATCAGCGACTGCGCGAGGCAGGCGAGCGGGAGGAGGCGGGGGAGGGCGGCAACCGCAAGTCCGCATGCAGCATTTGAAACCCGTGCAAATGCAGATCAAAGAGCGCCTCGCGATCATTGTCGTACGCGGCGGCGAGGAGCTTGCGCCAGAAGCTCGACGGCTGCTCCAGGCGGGGACACATCTCCCGGTAATGGTGGGTGGCGATCTGCCGCACCTGCCCGAGTCCCAGTCCGGCCAGGGTGTCAGAAACCATCGAGGACATGGCGAGCAACTGGCCCGCGACGCGGTTATTCAGGCGCGCGGCGTGCCAGGCAATCAAGAGGGCGTCGTGCGCCACCTCGACTGCGGGTGCGCGGGGCAGGAGGCTCGGATGACCCGAGGCGCGGACGCGCCCGGTACGTTGTTCTCGAGCCCACTGCCACCAGTTCCCGTCCTGGAAACGGAAGTCGATCAGCAAAAACGGACAGAGACTGGCGCGTTTCCGGGCCGAGGCGTCCAGGGCTACCCACAGCTGCCGATTCTCGACCACCACTTCGTGGGCAGGGTGAACTGCGCTCTTTCGGGCGGCGCTCGTCGACAGGCGCTCGAGGAGTCGGCCATTGAGCTCGTGTATCAAGTCCAGACAGGGGTTGCCGATCCATGGGAGAGGCGGTGACGCAGCTGGGACTTGGGGAGTGGGCGGGTCTGGTGCTCGACGTGGCATTGCGACGGGTCCGGGAAGACGGCCGCGCATTTTGTGTTGCTATGCGGCAACATATCCCGCGAGGTTTCGCCGAAAATTCCGGCAAAACTGGGTCTTGACAGCGACAGACAGAATGGATTTACCGTCATGGCCTCAAAAGAGAGTGAGGAGCCGCATCGCGACATCAGGCGTCACTCACTGGCGCTTCGCTTGATGCGCAAGGAGGTGCGCACTCGCACCATCTCGAGGATGACCTCTCTGAGCCGTCACCAGCTCGCCACCCTGCGTCAGCGGTGGGGCATCGATGAGCAGCTGCGCCATCGCGGCCCCGCACCTTCCACCCTTGAAACTTTCACCGGCACGCCGCGAGCTCTCAGCGAGGGGACAGCGCTCGCCCTGACGTGTCTCCTGCATGACGTGGTTCCCCAGCCTGGGGCCGGGGTGGCGATAGCTGTGGACTCCCTCGAGCTGGGAGAGCGGTTGTGCGAGGCGTACGAGGCTTATCGGGCCTGCTTCCCGAGCTCGCGGATCGAATTCGAGGAAATGCTGGCCTTGATCACCGGACTCGCCGACGGGCACGTTATCGGTTTGGGCCGCTGCACGGCCTGCGGCGGCGCGCTCTTGGTCGACCGGCTCGGACCACCCGTGTCCGTCTGCTCACACTGTGAGACGACCGAGGCGGGTGCGACACCCCTTGCCGCCGCCGAGGCGCGAAGCGCGGGACTCGGCAGCACGTAGGCCAAGCTGTTTTTGAGGCCCGCTCCCTAACGGGCAAGCAGTCCGATCAGTGCCTCATAGGCCATCAGCACCAAAATGCTGGCGATCGAGAAGCCCATCATCCCCCAGAACGGGAAGTGTGGCAGATCGCCGGAACACTTCAGGATGATTGTCACTGGGATACCCAGGAACCCGAAGATTGAAAGCACTAGGCTCACGAGCGGCTCGAGCGCCAGCAAGAGCGCCAGCAGCGGAAGGCGCACGACCTGCCAGGCAAACCAGAGGGCGCCCCACGCCAGTGCCCGGCCGAGATGGGGCGGCCGATCGTCGACCCAGTCTGAGGTTGTCGTATTCATAGCGCTTCACCAAACGGCCGTCGGACTTGCGTGCGAACTCTCGTGAGCGTCGTGCCATCCGCCGCGCGCATCAAGTCCGAACCGCCGCTTCTACCGTATTCTGGCGCAGCGGTGCATCGTACGGTAAGGTATCGTACGCACTTGTGCTGACTACTTGTGGAGCGAACCGCGATGCCTTGGTTATTGCAGGGCGAGCGTTCGCTTTAGATAGATCTGGATCGGAGCCCGGCATATTGGGCACGTGGCGGGCTCGTACGCCGCCATAGGCTCGCATTGATCGGCCGGCATGTCGAACTCATAGGTCTCGTCCTCGGCATGTCCGCATCCGCACTTGACTCGCATTGTCACGATTACTGGGACGGATCTCTTGCCATGCAGCCCTCGAGGAGCGACGGTCTCAGCCGCGCGCGGCTTCGAGCGACGCGAGCTCATCGTGATCAGCCGTTCCCGAGCGTGGCGAGGCCACGTGGCGGCGTTTGAGCTTGGGAGTGCACAGTCACGGCGATCTCGATGGGCTTTCGGCTCGGGGCAGAAGGGGAATCGGAACTCAGGCGGAATGGAGAGCAGAGCATGCCCGCTTGGCGCCGACGGATGCAAATCATTACAAAGGTGTTATCGATGCGCATGCGAGAGCCCGAGGACTGCTAAGTCAGGAGCCAGAGGTGCTCTGAACAACGCCTGGAAAAGATGTCGGAGAGGACTATCTGGCGAAGAAACGACCTCGCAGTCGCCCGGCCGGACGCGCGAGCGGCGCGCCTCTGCCGGAGAGGCTTTATCGAGAGGGGGGAAGCGGAGCGCTTTATTTGCATCGCGTGGATAGCCGCACGAGCGCAGGGTGCATTCTCCGGCAACGCGGACTATGCGCAGGAACGGCTGCGCGTACCGCAGCTCGCGCTACATGGTCGCGCTTCGCTGAGGTTCTCAATCCCGATTTGGGCGGTGAGCTTGCAGACGATCCCGACGGTACTGAGCGTCGGCCGAGTGCAATACTGTCGCCAACCCTTGCCGCGGACATACCTGCTGCGGGGTCATCCCAGTGCTCCCGCCCAGGGATTTGGGTGCCGCATAGTCCTTTGCATTCAGGTAACAACAGGAGATCGCCACTTTCCTCGGTCTCGCGCGGCTGTTGGATGTGCGCAGTTTCCGCGGTCGCGTCGCGTGGTCACGGGTGACGATTTTTTTGGTCATTTGTCGGCGCGTTGATGCAGGACCATCCGCGATCAGGCTCTCCCCGCGGAGCGCTGCTTATCGCCCGTTTATAAGTTGCGGTGGGTGGCGAGGCGACAGCGAAGGCGTTCTATCGCAAATTTACGCTCGTACGGTCTGACAGGTCGATCGCGAGCTCCATCCGGCGCTGGGTGCGCAACCACAATCCTTTGCGTCGCGAAGACCGAATGTATCTGCAGCGATGAGCTCAGCAGGGCGCGCTGGCGTAGTAACCGCCATCGGCGAGTTTCGCCGGAAATCGAGCGTAACCGTTGTGGCGAACGCGGATTTCGTCGAATTTCCGGCAAAACAAACATGGTAAGCGGTACTGTAATGATGGTGGGATAGCCGCCCCTCAAAATAACAAATGGGGTGACCCATGATGTCTTGCCGCCGCTTGGGCGCACTGCGCCCCGTGAGGTACCTGACATGGGTGGCGCTGATCGTCTGCACGCCGGCCTTTGCGCAGACTTCGCCATTCTTGACGGGTGCTACCGCGCTGCAAACCAATCTTCTTGCCTGGCTCACGCCTATCGCCGTGATCCTCGTGATGGTGCTCGGGGCCATGGCGATGGCGAATCGAATGTCGTGGGGATGGTGCATCGGGGCAATCATCGGCATTGCGATCGCGTTTGGCGCTTCCCAGATTGTGACCTGGGTGCGTGGGATGTTCGGCGTGTAGGTGATTTGTGAGCGAGCGCAATGCGGGCCTGAGCGCCGATCCGCTGTTCGTGGCCGTCACCCGCCCGCCGATGCGCTGGGGTGTTACCTACTCGGCGTTGCTATTCAACCTAGTGTTCACGATGGAAGTGTTCTTGCTGACTAAGAACCTTCTGACGCTGCTGATCGCGATACCGATCCACGGCATTTGCGCGCTGTTGTGCCTGCGCGATCCGCGTATCTTCGATCTATCACTTCTATGGCTCCGGACGCGCTTGCCAGCATACCTGACCAATTTCAGACGCTGGCATGCGAGCAGCTACAGTCCGCTGGCGCTCGATCTGCCCGATGGGCGCGGCCGTCGACGCATGGCAGTCGCCGTATGCGTCCCCTCGAAGTTTTCCTATCCGGCCGACGGCGCGCAGCGCGGAGAGCGCCTGTGACGCCGGCCGCGCTCACGGCGCTGCGTCGTGAGCCGGCGGCCGCGCAGCATATTCCTTACGCTGCGCAGGTGAGTGCGACGGTCGTCAAGACCGTCGCCGGGGACTACGTGCAGGGCTTTCGCCTGGCGGGGGCGAGTTTCGAGAGCGCCGATGACGAGGCGCTGAACAATTGGCACGAGCGGCTGAATGTGACCTGGCGCAATCTCGCCAGCCCCAACGTGGTGCTCTGGACGCACGTCGTTCGACGACGCGAGCGCACGGCGCCAGGCGAGGCGAGCGGGGGTGGTTTCGCCGAGCGTCTCGCAGCTAGGTACTGCCAACGTCTCGCGGGCGAGACGCTGATGGTGAACGAGCTCTATGTATCGATCGTCTACCGCCCGGTCGCCGGCGCTGTGAGCGGGCTCGCGTCCCGGCTGTATCTGCGCCGCGCGGGTCAAAACGCGACAGCCGAGCTCAATGATGCGCTCGAAGCCTGCGCCAAGCTGGCTCAGACGTTCGCGGCGGCACTGGCACGCTACGAGCCTGAGAGCCTCGGCATCGAGACACGGAACGGCCGCACTTACTCGCGGTTGCTTGAGTTCTTGGCGCTGCTCGTCAACGCCGAATCACAGCCGCTGCCCCTGCCGCGCGCGCCCCTCAATGAGGTGCTGGCGACTACCCGGCCTCTTTTCGGTCGGGAGGTGATCGAGTACCGGCTGCCTACCGAAACGCGGCTCGGGGCGGTGCTCGGTATCAAGGAGTATCCGACGCCGACGATCGTCGGCTTGTACAACGCACTGCTTTCGGCCCCGTTTGAGTTCGTGCTGACGCAGTCCTTTGCGTTTCTGACCAAGGCCACCGGTCAGGGCCTCTTGCAGCGGCAGCGCGCGCGCATGGCGAACGCCGGTGATTTTGCGGTCTCACAGGCCGAGGAGCTTCTCGATGCGCTCGATGCGTTGAGTGGCAACGAGATTGTCTTGGGCGATCACCACTTCACACTCCAAGTGCTCGCAGAGGAGACTCCCGTAGCCACTGGCGAGCCCGAGACGCAACGCCTCAAGGCGTTGAACGACGCGGTGGCACGGGCGCGAGCGCTGCTCGCCGATACGGGTATGACGGTAGCGCGGGAGGATCTGGCGCTCGAGGCCGCTTTCTGGGCGCAGTTGCCGGCGAACTTCGGTTTCCGGCCGCGCAAGGCGCCGATCAGCTCGCGCAACTTCGCCGCGATGGCCGCGTTTCATAACTACCCGGCGGGCCGCGCGACCGGCAATCACTGGGGCGATGCCTTGGCGCTCCTCGTCACGAGCGCCCGCTCGCCATATCACTTCTCGCTGCACGCCAGCGATCCTGCGGATGCCGAGGGGGGCAGTCGCAAGGATACGGGTCACACGTTCATTTGCGGGCCCACGGGCTCTGGCAAGACAGTCTTCATCGGCTTTCTAGTCTCGATGCTCGCGCGGGCGCAGGTAACGCAGATCCTCTTCGACAAGGACCACGGGCTCGAGATTTTGGTACGCGCCTTGGGCGGTGAGTACCTACCCCTGAAGAATGGTGAGCCCACAGGGTTTAACCCGCTTCAGCTTCCCGAGACACCGGCAAATCTCGAGTTTCTGAAGAGCTGGCTCCGTGCCCTGGTGCGCGCGCCCATGGCCCTCAGCGCGCGCGAGGAGGCGGATCTGGACCACGCGCTGCATGGCACGCTGGCGCTAGAGCCCGCGCACCGCCGCCTCTCGCGGTTGATCGAATTTACGGACGCGACGAGGGCAGAGGGCATCCATGCACGTCTGGCGCGCTGGTGCGCGAGTACCCGCGGGGACTACGCCTGGGTATTCGACAACTCGCGCGATTCCCTCGTCGCACGCCTCGCGGAGCGACCGATCATCGGCTTTGACGTCACGGCGTTTCTCGACAATGAAACCGTGCGCACGCCGATCACACTCTATCTGTTTCACTTGGTGCGCGGACTCATCGACGGACGACGCAGCGTCTGCTGGGCCGATGAGTTCTCGCGGCTGCTCGCCGACGAGGCATTCGCGGGGTTCGCGAAGGATGGACTTCGCGTCTGGCGCAAGCTGAACGGCGTTTTTTGCGCGGCGACCCAGAGCCCGAGCGATGCGCTCGCCAGTCCCATCAGTCGCACGATCATCGAGCAGACGGCGACCAAGGTGTTCTTTCCGAATCCCGACGCGCAGGCCGAGGATTATATCGGCGGCTTTGCACTCAGCGAGCGCGAATTCAAGCTCCTCAAGGAGCAGATCGAGCCTGGGAGCCGCATGTTTCTCGTCAAGCAGGGTCATCACAGCATCGTTTGCCAGCTCGACCTGAAAGGCTTTGCCGGAGAGCTTGCGGTGATCTCGGGCCGGGCTACCGAAGTCGAGCGCATGCATCGCCTGATCGGGCAGTGGGGCGAGGACCCGGCAGCCTGGTTGCCACGGTTTCTGGAAGCGCAGGGGCGGGGCGGATAGCCAGCACCGCCCAGGGCGGCGACGAGGAGGTCTCATGAAGCGGTCCACGGCAGTTCAAGCCATCACGGGATGGCTCGGGCTCGTGGCGCTCGCACCCGCCGCGCACGCGCAGTTCGCCGTGATCGACGTTGCAGCGATCAATCAACTCCTCCAGCAAGTGCAGACGGCCGTCCGACAACTGCAGACGGCCGAAAACCAACTCACCCAGGCGCAGCAGGAGTATCAGTCGCTCACCGGCTCGCGCGGCATGCAGAACCTGCTCTCCGGCACCAATCGCAACTACCTACCGACCGATACGGCTTCCCTACAGGGCACGTTGACGGGCACGGGTGGCGCATATAGCTCGCTCGCCACGAGCGTGCAGGCGTCAATGAGCGCCAATGCGGTACTGTCCACTGCGCAGCTCGCGGCGCTCTCCGCGAGCGAGCTCAATGCGGTCCAGACGCAGCGCCAGTCGGTTGCGCTCTTGCAGGGGGTCTCGCAGCAGGCGCTCGTCAACAGCAGCGGGCGGTTCGATCAGATGCAGCAGCTCATCACCACCATCGGGAGCGCCACCGATCCGAAGGCGATCCTCGATCTGCACGCGCGGATCTCGGCCGAGCAGGGCATGTTGCAGGCTGAGCAAACCAAGCTTCAGGTGCTCTACCAAACAGTGCTTGCGCAGCAAGCGGCCGAGGAGCAGCGCTCGCGCGAGCAGGCGATTGCGGATGCGGGCTCGCTGCGTACGTTGCCGGCGATGGGGCTCTAGGAGGTACGGATGATTCGATTTCGGCCCGGTGCACGGTCAGCACGGTCCTCTTTAGGGGTAGGTGTCACGCTATTCACCATCGTGACGGCCTGTGCACCGGCGCCGAAACAGGCACAGCACTCGGTGGACGACTACCGCAGTCACGCCGATCTGCGTCGACAGATGCTCGCACGCTGTACGAATGATCCCGGTGGCACCGCGCAGGACCCCGACTGCGTGAATGCGCGCGAGGCGGCACGCGTCGAGGGCATCGGGTCTCTGCGCACCCTGCCGCCGCTGGGACTACCCGCGGCGCCGGCGCGACGTAACCCGTGAGAGGGAGTCGAGGAGCGATCGATGGGGTTCTTTGCTGAATTCAACACCTGGCTTACGGGCATCCTGACGAACTACATCGCGACCAACACGGCGCGTATCGCCTCCGCCCTCGAGCCGGCGGTCGTCACGCTCGCGGTGCTCTACGTGATGGTTTGGGGCTACTTGCACTTGATGGGTCGGATCGAGGAGCCGTTCACGACCGGACTGAAGCGAATATTAGTGCTCGCGGTGGTGCTGGGCGCGGCATTGGACCTGTGGCTCTACAACGATGTCATCGTAGATACGGTCTTTAATGCGCCCGGGCAGCTCGCCGCTGCGATTGTCGGGACCTACGATCCTGTCACGGTTGTCGATCAGATCCTCTTCTCCGGCGGGGATACCGCGTCGCTCCTGATCCAGAAGGGCGGGGTCTTTCATGGAGACTTCTCGTTCTACATTGCCGGCGCGGTGGTCTACTTCATCGTCGGGGTGACCGCGATCTACACGATCTTCCTGCTGACACTCTCACGTATCGCGCTCTCGGTGCTGCTGGCGATCGGCCCGCTGTTTCTCGCGCTGCTGCTGTTCGAGTCCACCAAGCGCTACTTCGAATCCTGGATCGCCCAGCTGGTGAACTACGCGATGATCACTATTCTGACGGTACTCATCGCCGCGCTCATGATGACGGTGGTGTCGGTCGCGGCACAACAGGCAGCAGCAAGCGGCGGGGGCATCACGATCGCGATGGCGGCTCGGGTGTGCATGGCGGCGGGGCTGACATTCTTGATCATGAGGCAAGTCATGCCGATGGCCGCTGGACTCGCCAGCGGGCTTGCGCTCTCGAGCTTCGGGATTGTGAGCGCAGCGATCATGTGGGGGCTAGGGCGCTTCGGACGCGGCACGGGACAATTCGCTCGTGGGCTGCTGCTCGATCGGGAGACCACGCGCTGGGATAGCCTCTCGCGCAAGGCGGGCTACTAC
>JASHPX010000246.1 GCA_030037905.1 Gammaproteobacteria bacterium | reverse complement strand
CGCAGACGGGGAGCAGCCCGCATATCCCGGAATTCCCGGACATGAGCCCGATGTGGTAAAGGGCCGCGCGGCCGCTAGGGCAATCGATCGATGCGTCGAGCAGCTGCACGCGATTGCAGGACCGAACGGATCGTACGTGAACGAGACCAACTACTTCCAAAAGGATTGGCAGCGCTCGTTCTGGGGCGACAACTATTCGCGGCTCATTCAGATCAAGCAGAGGTACGATCCGGACGGCCTGTTCTACGTCCACAATGGCGTCGGCTCGGAGCGCTGGAGCACAGACGGCTTCACGAAACTCTGAGCCCCGGCACTAGCAAAAATAGCCCCGGGGTCGGTTCTACCCACCCGCTCACGCGATGAGCATCATCCCCGCACTATTCGCCGCCGCACGGTCGAAGGTCAGCGTTTTATCGCAGCCTGCTGCGTGACCCGTGCGCTCGATGAGACAGTCTGCGAAGTCCGCTGAGCTTGCACGAAAGACACGCAGTGCTTGGACGACTTGCTCGGCGCGGTCCACGACGAGCTCCTTGGCCCGCAAGAGCCCATCCAGGGCCTGCGAAATCTGCTCCCGCGTCAAGTCGTAACAGGAGGTCAGAACCCACACGAGCTCGATCAGCGCGACAACGGACACGAAACCCGCTGTCTCAGGCGTGAGCGACTCAATGAGCCGCGTCGCCTTCGCTGATTGCTTTGGGTCATCCTGCATGACATACCGGACGAGGACATTGGTATCGAGACCGACCATCGAACCACCCACTCGCCACGCTCTTACCGCGCTGAGGCTCCCCGTCTGGCAATCGCGGCGTTCATATCCTCGATTGACACCGGCCGTTTGGGCCTGCCGAACATGCCTTTCAGCGCCGCCACTGAGCGCGTCGCAGGCACGAGCTCGAAGCGTCCTGGCTCAACCTCCACGAACTCCACCCGATCGCCTACGTCGAGCCCAAGTGCCTGTCGTACCTGGATCGGGATCGTGATCTGCCCCTTGCCTGTTACCGTTGCTGCCGCCACGCCATTCTCCTGGTTCCTTACTTCATGGTAAGGATACCATACTCCGCAGCGGTAGCCACTCCTGGCCTGCATCCGTAGTTCTGGCGTAGGTTTACCTCCTGCCGCGAGAACCCAAAGTTCTCTCGCAGTTCGACGGGGCCTGTCCGGCAATGCAAATTGAATACAGTACACGCTCGAATGTTTTATCGATCGGTTGGCGCGCTGCGAGTTTGCCGGGAAGTTCGTCCTCTGACGATCGTGTGGTTGCCCCGTGGCGACGTTCACCTGCTCCAGGACGCTGTGCTAACCTGTTGCACGCGCTCGCGTCTCATAAGAATTACGGGGTAGAAAACCGATGGGCAACCAGCAGCTCGATCCGTCTCACATCATGCAGACCGCGACGGCTTTCTGGAGCTCAAAGGTTCTATTGACCGCTGTCGGATTGGAACTGTTCACGATTCTGGGCGAACAGAAACTATCGGCGGCGCAGCTGGGAAAGGCGCTCAACCTGCATCCGCGCGGCTGGTACGACTTTTTCGATGCGTTGGTTGCCCTCAAATTCCTGGATCGGGAAGGAGACGGTCCCGAAGGCAGATATAAGAACACAGTCGAAACAGCGGCGTTCTTGAACAAGAGAAGTCCGAGCTACATAGGTGGTCTACCGGAAATGTTGAATGCGCGCCTCTTTGGATTCTGGAACGATCTCGCGACGGCTCTGAAAACCGGGGAGGCACAAAGCGAAACCAAGCGCGGCGGGAAGTCGATATTCGAGGAAGTCTATGCTGACGCAGCTGCCCTCGGCCAATTTCTCGATGCGATGTCGGGATTGCAAGCGGCAAACTTCCAGATGCTCGCTGAGAAGTTCGATTTTTCGAGATACCGAACGGTAACCGACGCCGGCGGAGCGTTGGCCCTGCTATCGCGACTCGTGGCAGCCCGTCATGCGCATCTTTCGTTCACGAGTTTCGACCTCCCAACCGTGCGTCCGCTCGCCGAACGGCGGATTCGAGAGGCGGGCATGGAAGGGCGCATAACCGCGGTCGGAGGCGATTTCTTTCGCGACCAGCTGCCGAAAGCGGATGTAGTCACGATGGGCAATCTCCTCCATGACTGGAATCTTGAAAAGAAGAAGATTCTCATCGCAAAGGCCTATGCAGCACTCCCGTCCGGCGGAGCCCTCATCGCCATAGAGAACGTCATCGATGACGCACGGCGGGAGAATGCGTTCGGATTATTGATGTCCCTCAATATGCTCATTGAACTTGGGGATGCCTTCGACTACACCGGCGCAGATTTTCGAGCATGGTGTACCGAAGCGGGATTTGTTCGTTTCGAAAACATCCCTCTGGCCGGTTCGAGCAGCGCTGCGGTTGCCTATAGGCGCTGATCGCACCCCGATGTTCACCTTCGACGATACTGCTGCCCGATTGCCAAACGTTGAATTACTCAGGGCGTAGCGCCACCTTGGCTTTGGGCTACGCGTCGCCGAAAGGCACGGGGGTAACCGGCGGGAACTGATCGGGGGGAACTGATCGAAGCAGCGGTTCCGATCCGCTAGTGTGCCCCTTCAGCCCCCGCGGCTCGATGGCCCAACGCTTCTCTTCAGCGGTTTCTCCTAATAACCACTTCGAGGTATTCGCCGGGAATGACCAGGGAGCCGTCCTGGGCGATATTGAGCTCATCGAGAAGCCCATAGATATCAGCCTCGAGCTCCGCCCGTGCGTCCGGCTCGATCGCCGCGAAAGCCTTCAGGACAGGTCCGTAGTTGGCGCGGAAGAACTCTACCCAATGTCGGGAGGATCTATAGCGGAAAACGAAATTTGTGCATTTCGCCGCGACTACCGCATCCGAACTGAACAACGTATCGAGATGAGCTTTCGTACCCCATAGCAAGGGGGACTTCACGCCCGGAGCAGGTGGAACGAATTTCCCTACGGTCTTGAAGAGCCTCCCGATGAATCCTCCGGGAGTCCAATTAGCCAGCCCGATCTTGCCGCCCGGGCGGCAGACCCGGGTGAGTTCTCGTGCCGCTCGTTCCTGATTCGGTGTAAACATGACGCCAAACGTGGATAACACCACATCGAAACTCTCAGCCTGGAAGGGCAGATACTCGGCATCCGCCTGTTGGAACACGACAGGCAAGCGATCCGCCTCAGCGCGTTTGGCGCCCTGCGCCAACAGCGAGCCGACATAGTCCGTCGATACGACCTCGGCGAAGCGACGGGCGGCGGCGAGGGTTGCGTTTCCGTTGCCGGCGGCGACGTCGAGTACCCGCTGATTGGAGCGCAGATCGACTGCTTCGCAGAGCATCTCGCCGACAATTTGCAAGGTATTGCCGACGGCAGCATAGTCGCCCGAACTCCACGCGCCATGGTGCCGGGCCTTGATGGCATCGAGATCGATAGTTTCTGGGCTCGCAGTACTCATATCCATGACAACCTCGCCCGTTCGACAGAGTGGGATAAAAACTCCTGCGCTCAGTGCAAGCCTTCTTGGAACGTTACCGCCCGCGCACCGAGCAGCGTCCATGGCGACCCCGGCTATTCGCCTACATCCCGCGCCGAGTGCGGAGGTTCGACAGAAGTGTTTTACATGCCGTAGCGGCGGATGTGTATGCTCGGTCGTCCGGCAAATTTGACGCGGCGTCCGGAATGGTATTGCGCTTTACGACCTTGACCCGCATCCTGCTCTGAGCGGAGATCGAAATGGCTGGCGATGCGCTATCCGACTTGCTGCGAACCGTTCGACTGACCGGTGCGACATTCTTCGAGGTCGCTGCGACAGCGCCGTGGGTGGCCGAGCAGCCTCCGGCAGAGTTCGTCCTGCCCAAGATCCTCCCGGGTGGGGAGCGCCTCATCTCCTATCACGTCGTGACGGAGGGCCAATGTTTCGCGACTGTGATTGGCGCAGACCCGATCGCGCTGGAGGCCGGCGAGGTCATCGTCATCACCAAGGGCGAGCCGCATGTGATGTCGAGCAGTCCCGGTATGCGCGCGGGTCCAGTGTCACGGGACACGATTGCATTGGTGAGTGCCAGTCCATTGCCATTTTTCGCCAAATACGGCAGTGAAGGACCTGTCTCAGCAAGGCTCGTGTGCGGTTTCCTGGCCTGCGATGCGCGACCGTTCAATCCATTGCTCGATAACCTACCGGCGGTGATCAAGGCCAGAGTGTCCCAGGATAACGTGGGGGGCTGGCTCGCCCAGTTCATACGCGTCGCTATAATGGAATCGGGACACAAGCGCGCGGGCAGCGAGAGTGTTCTCGCCAAACTTAGTGAGCTGATGTTCATCGAAGTAGTGCGTCGTCATATGGAGAGCATGCCGGCAGAGCGGGCGGGGTGGCTGGCGGGTCTGCGGGACCCCTTCGTTGGAAGAGCACTATCACTGATGCACGGCAGTCCAGCGCACGACTGGACCATCGGGGAGCTGGGAAAGAAGGTTGGACTGTCGCGCTCAGTCCTCGCGGAGCGCTTCACCGATCTCTTGGGGATGCCGCCCATGCAGTATCTCGCCAGTTGGCGGATGCAGATTGCCGCGAGCATGCTCGGTGATGCGAGCGCCAACATTGCATCGATCGCCGAGGAAATCGGCTACGAGTCTGAGGCGGCATTCAGTCGCGCCTTCAAGAAACTGGTGGGAGTGCCCCCATCCGAGTGGCGCCGCCGCGCGCCATCGTCGGTGGCGGGAGGTTCGATCAAATAGAGATTAGGGGCGAGGCCTGCCGCTCGCCGCGTGCCACTGTGCGTAGCTCCTCACGCAGTTCAGTCAGTGATTTGCGTGCCATCGTCGTCGTCCACGCTTTCCACCTCTACGCCGTTGCATCGCCTCGTCGGACATTTCTAGGTATATCACTTGCCGATATGCGTTGAGATCGTTCGAGCTAAAGAGGCGCGACAGCCGCGCGACCGGCGGGGCTATTTGCCAATGTAATCATGAGGATACAATGCTGGTGCTGGCTCCCGGCGGCTGGAGAGGCGTGCGTTAGCTGAGCCAACGCACCGGGAGCAGCTCCGCACTCCGCGCTCTCATGATCACTTTCGTACTGATGCCGATGGGCCGCTCGCCAGCCGCAGATCGGGACTCGCACGACAGTCCTTGGGAACCATGGGCGCGGCACGCCGGAAGCACGAGCATTTCAATGTGACCATTTGATGGATGTCAGCGGACGCCTATACTCGCCTCGGGCGGGCCACGCAGTGCGGACATGCGGCTGTTCACTCTAGAGCACAATGCGATCGAGTTTGGCGCAGACTTGGCAGTGCAGGGCGCCGTCGTAGTGCTTCTGATTGCCCTGTTGGTCACCGCCGCCCCAGGGGAGCGCTGGCCAGCCATGCTCATGCTCTTTGCGTCAGGTTTGCTGGGCTGGAGTTTCATCGAATACGCACTACACCGCTTCGTGCTGCACGGCCTGGCGCCGTTTCGCCACTGGCACGCCCGTCACCACCGGCGGCCGACGGCACTGATCTACGCGCCGACGGTGCTCACGGCGACCTCGATTGCCGTATTGGTGTTTCTGCCTGCAGTCCTGCTTTGCGGTCTCTGGCGCGGCTGTGCGCTCACGCTCGGTGTATCAATGGGATACCTGGCTTATAGCCTCACGCATCACGCGATCCATCAGTGGCACATTGGGAGTGGGTGGTTGAAGCAGCGCCAGCTTTGGCATGCACTGCATCATCGTCCGGTTCATCATCCAGGGCATTACGGTGTCACCACTACATTCTGGGACCACGTGTTCGGTACCACCGGCGTGAGCCCGCGACGACGACAAGCCCTGAAAGAGTTGAATCCGATTCCCTAAGCGGGCCGAGCGGCTGCCTCCTGGTCCGGGCTTGCGTGCCGGTAGATCGCCGGGATCGTCAGCGAGAGCATCACCATGTACACCGAGAGCACGAGCAAGCTGATCCACTGCCAGAAGGCGAAGCTGAGGATCACGGGAATACCGCGCGATCGCCATGACAGGTTGACCCAAGGAAGCTGGGGAAGCACGAAGTAAACATACGCCAGCGCTGAGCCAGCCAGCAGGATCGGCAACACCGCAGTTCCGACCAACACAGCGGCGTAAAAACGCGGGCTGCCGACGCCGGAGCCCGTCCGTCGCGGAACAGCCCGCTCCGTGGTCTGGAACGTCAGATACATCATGCCGAGCAACAGACTGGACCAGGCGAACAAGGCGAGCATTTCGTGTCCTTTCGGAATGCGCTGTAGCCACTGCGGTAAGGCCGAGGCACAGGCCATGCCGAGATAGCCGATCTGCATCGCCCGGAGCCCGCCGGGCCGCTGGGCACCCATACGACTACAGCGCCGCACCAAGCCCAGCGTCCACCACAACCCGCAAAATCCGCACAGCACGATGGAGCCGGTACCCCAGAGATGTCCGGCAGGGTTGCGCTCGGGAGACAGCAGGCGTGATATGGTCATGTAACGCCAATCGTATTCGGATGGATAGCGCCACGCCGCCATCAAAATTCCGCCCCATAACGCCAAGACGCCGAGCGACGCCATGAATCCGATCCCAGGCCGTGATGAGCCTGACTGTGAGCCGCACAGGTGACTATGCACACGGCACCGCCGCACGCCGCGTTGCCACTTCTGATGGTATCGAAATTCGCGAAGAATTATTTTTACATTGCAATAATGGCCTGCATCGCGACGGCCGGCGAACAACGCGGGACCGCGCGTAGCAAAAATACCGGGGCTCCAGAGAGCCCCGGTCAAGCACGGGGGAGGCTACCCGTGCTTCGCTGCCTGGGAGGCGCGAATTCGGCGTGCTTCACCCATCAATAGGGGCTGCTGCTCCCAGACCCGCCGGTACTCGATGATCCGTAGTCGATACGACCGTACACACCGCCCGCCTCGTTGTTGACACCTGCAGTAAAGAACAACGTGCCGGTGGGCTCGTTATTGATGCCATTACCGAAAGCGATACCCCACAAGCCCGAGATCTGCACCGCCGCGCCACTCGCGTTGGTCACGGTGCCCATGGACGCGCCAGTACTGGCGTTGTAAGCGTTGATCTCGCCATTGCCGAAGTTACCGATCAGGAGGGCGCCCCCGAATGAGCCGAAACCCGACGGCGCCAGCGCGACGCCCCACGGGGCGTCGAGCGCGCCCCCGGAGATCAGGGTCTGAGTCAGATTGCCGTCCGCGTCGAAGACCGCTACGTATCCCAGGCCGGCGCCGGTAACGGCGGCGTTTTTCGCTCCGTTCTGCTGCGCGTAGGTCACGTAGATTTGGGTCGTGCCCGTGCTCGAGGGGATGTTCTGAACTCCATAGGGCGCATAGCCAGCCGGGATGGCTGAATCGGTGAAGCTGTCGGCGGACGAGACCTCGTTGAAGCCGTGGTCGAACATATCGACGGTGCCCTGCGCGAAGTTCGCAGCGTAAAGGTAGTAGTTGCCGCTGCTGTCCGTGCCGATGGCAAGCCCGGTATATACCGCACCGCTCGCACCGCCGTCGTACGCGATGACGGTGTTGCCGGCCGTGCCGGTGTTCCAGCCTTGGATGGTGCCACCCAGCGTGGCGTACAGGAACTCGGCGGCAGTGCCGTCCGACAGCACGAACGCATTGGCGCCGCCGGTGAGCGAACTGTTGTACACGATGCCCGTGGGATACCCGATGGCGACGCTGCCCTTGGCGATCGTAATCGCCATCGGGCCGCCGCTGTAGGGCGCCTGAGCCACACCATTACCGTCATACAGCGTGGAGGTCGAGGTGGCCTGATTGGCCACCCAGGCGTAGCCCTGAGGGTTGAAGGCGAGGCCCCATGGATTGATCAGGCTGGAATCGGTGTAAGTGGCGCCGTATGTCGACTGGTCGGTGGCGTTATCGGCGACGAGATAGCTGACCACGAAGCTCATCTGTGTGCTACTGCCGGTGCCATTGCCGCTGCTGGCAGCACTTCCGCTACTTCCGCCGCCGCCGCCACACGCCGCCAGTAGCATCAATCCGGTAACGGACGCGAATTCCGAGACCCTGCGCGCAACTCTCATGGTTGGAATCTCCCTGCTGCACCGGAGCGAACGTATCTCGTCAGTGAGTGCGCGCCGGGAGCCAGAAGGTTGTCAGAGGCGCTCCGGTTGCGTCAGCGGTAAGCGCAGCGTGTGGTAGCCAAGCGCTTCGGCCATGACACGCATGACGTCTATGGACGATGCGCCGTGGCCAAAACGCGCGCGACCGGTGTGCAATTCTCCCGTGGCTCGAGCGAATGCAGCGCGGCGCACACGTTGATGGTGTCCCCCGCGCCATCGCCTGTGCCGCCTGTGCTGCTGCTGAGCAGGCTCTGTAGCAGCGCCTCCTTCTCCAAGTGCGGCCACTGAGCCCGCAGCAACGCGAGTGCTCCGCTGACGTGGGCGGCGGCAAACGATGAACCGCTGACGAAATCGTAGCGGCCGCCGGGAGCGAGGCTCAGTATCTCGTTGCCAGGAGCGTGCAGTACCCCTGCGGTGCCGAGCGAGCGCCCCGGCTCATCCACCGGGATGACCCCGGCAACGGCGAGCGGGAAGCCGTCGAGCCGCCCGTTCTCCGGCACAGCCCCAACGAACAGCATGCCGCGGCGCTCCCCCGCGCGCACCAGCTGCGCGAGCAACGCATCGGGCGGTCCGGTCAGACTCAAATTCACCACCTGGGCGTGCGCCTCTATCGCGGCGGCGAGCGCCAATGCCAGGGTGAAGGAATTGCAGCGAGCTTCCAGGCTATGGGGCGCTATCGGTTCACAGGCCTTGAAGGAGAGCAGCTTGGCCGCTGGGGCTACCCCGACGATGCCGAGACGATTGTTGGCCACCGCGGCTACGATTCCGGCGACCCCAGTGCCATGCCGATCGGCCTCGGAGGCCGGGTCGGAGGTTGCGTCGGCCGGCGCGTGGTCCTTTTCACCGACGAAATCCCGCGCTATCAGCACCTGACCGTGCAGATCCGGATGGTGCAGGTCGATTCCGGTATCGATGATGGCGACGGTGACTCCTCGTCCGCGCGACCAGCGCTGGGCCGCGGCCGCGTGAATCGCACGAAAGCCGTACTGCAGCCCGTAATAGGGATCGTTGTAGGCGCCATCGAACGGCGTCGCAGCATCGCTCCCGGGTAAGCGCAGCGATACGCGCAGTGTAGTGCCCGGTTGGGATGACGGTGTCGGTACGATCTGTGATGTGGGACCGCTCAGCGCCACAAACAGCTGCAGTGGCTCGGCCAGGCGCACGCGGTGATCCGCCGATAGTCGTCGCACCAGTGCGGGCCGATCAGTCTCCGGCGGCACACCGAACACCACGCATTGCACCTTCAGGGCAGCGATGGGCCATTCACGCACCTCGCGCAAATGGTAGTCATGCGAGAGCTCCGCAGTCACGGCGCGTGCCTGGGCGCTCACCGTGTACGTCATCAGGTCTGCGTAGCCATGCGGAGTCGAGCCCGGCTCGGCGGCAGGCAAGCTGCGCCGATTGTCCACTGTGACGAGGATCAGTCGCTGCGCATCGGCGCTCAAGGTACCTCCCGTGCGGCTGGCCAGCTGCCGGGAGGCCGCACAGCCCCCGACACCGAGCAACACGAGTGTCCCCAAACACGAGAGCCCACACAGCAGCGGCAGTGAGCGCCAGCCGCTGCGCGAGGACCAAGCGCTCATGGAGCGCCCCCTCCCATGGCCGCGAAGCGCACCAGCGGGTCGGCGCGCAGTGTGCGCACGGCGCCATTTGCTTCGGCGGCTCCGGGCGGCGGCGCGAGCCACCAGACGCCGCCCTCATGGGGTCCGGAGACGATCCGCAGATGCGCGCGCTTCAGCAATGCCTGCAGCTGCGCCAGCGTCGTCTGTGGCGCGAACACGGCGCGAACCGTACCGACCGGCGCGCTCGCCTGCGCCGAGGACAGCGTTCGATACACTACGCCGTCGCTCCCGGGGAGCGCGGTAGTGCCGGGCAGCGCGGTAGTGCCGGGCGCGCGCCCGACTGGAGCGCTCGAGCCCTGCGCGGCGGGTCCGCTGACCGGTGAACGCACCGCGAACGCCAGAGCGAGCGCACCCAGTCCGACCGCCTGGGCGATCACGGCGGCCGCCAACCATCCGACCCAAGCCGACCGGCGGCGTACCCGCAGCGCGCCGCTCGCCGCCCGCGGCGCCGGCACCGTGGCATTCAACCGTGTGCGCAGAGCCTGCCAGGAGTCCGGTATCTCGGTCTCACTAGAATCTGCGCTCGACATACGCAGCTGCAGCCGGCGCTGCAATTCGAGCTCCTCGCGACAATCGGCGCAACCGCGGATATGTGCCTCGGCGAGCTTGCGATCGGGCTCGCCGGCCGTGCCGTTGACGATCCATGGGATCAGATCCCAGGCCACCCGGTGGATCGATGACGCATCATTGATCATGCAGACTCTCCTTCCTGGCTTGCCGCGAGCCTCAGACCTCCGAGCTTGGGCAGTAGATTCCTGAGCTTCATGCGCGCCTGGAACATGCGCGCCTTCACCGTATTGACCGGACAGTCCATGATGGCTGCAATCTCCTCGCAGGAGTGGCCGATGAAATAGGCCAGCTCCAGGGTGGCGCGTTGCTCGAAGGGCAGCGTAGCCAGGCCCGAGGCGAGCCAATCACCCTGCTCCTGCGCGGCCAGGGGCTCTACCGTCGGTTCGGCCGCTCGCGTCGTTGCGAACGCCTGGTCAGGCGCATGCGTGTATTGGCGCAGAGCCTTCATCGCACAGCGCCACGCGATCCCCATGATCCAGGTCGAGACGCGTGAACCGCCGCGAAATTCTCCGGCTTTCTGCCATACGATCCAGAAGGTGTCATTGATGGCTTCCTCGCGCGGCTCGCGCTGGGTGCCGAGCCGCCACAGGAACTGCAACAGGCGCCGATGGTAGCGGGCATATAGGCGCTCGAGCGCGTGCGCGTCACCGCCGGCCACCCGGCGCAGCAGTTCACGGTCGATCTGCTCGTCCTCCGGTGCCGGCAACTGTCTCGAGCCATCCGAGCCCATGGCGTGCATCTCGTCGAGCGATAGCTGCTCAACGTTAGTGCGCTCCGGCGACCGATTGGTTTTATCCGTGAGGACCCTGGAAATGGGGCATCCCCCCACCCGCTAGAACGACCAGAGCGCGCTGAGCACTATACGGTTGACTGCCTGGCGGCCAAAGCGCTGCACAGCCACGGAATCGGTGCCGATGTAGCGGACATCGAACTGCCATCCGTCCCACGGACGCGACAGTCCGGCGTTCCAGTAGAGGTAGCCTGTGCCGATCTCGCGCTGCAGGTCATAGTAGCCTGCCCCTGCTTGCGCCGACAGCGCCCATGGCAGGGGTTGCTGCGCACCGAGCTCGTAGGCGTAGGCGGCGCCTCGGCCATAGCGGCCCCTTTCATCAGCGGCGAAGGTATCCGGCGAGCCGATAGCCGAGAGCGACCATTGCCGCCATTGCAGGTGCAAGGCTGCCTCGTCGTAGTCGTACTCCGAGCGGTAAGCATTGCCGGGATAGTCGTAGTGCCGTAGCGACAGTGCGGTCGTCCAGTCCTCGCTCAGGCGATACTGATAGGCAGCAAAGCCGATGAGCTCCACGCCGACGCTGCGGGCGGGGTCGCGCCGCACCTCTTCGGCGGACAGGCCGGCATACCATTGGTCGGTGTCATAATGCAGCGCACCTTGCAGCGATGGCTGGTTATCGCTCAGCGAGACGCCACGAAAGACGTCGTCCGTGTCGGCGCCGAGCATCCCGGCCAGGTCCCCGGAAAGCGCGACCGACTGCCACGGCGTCCCAAACGATAACCCCGCCAGCAGAGCGATGCGGGCACCGCGGACGCTAGAAAAACCCATGTAGCTCTATGAATGCCAGCGTCTGATTCTGCGCCTTGTCCTGCGGAATGCCCTGATAACGCCGAAACCCCACGCGCAGCTGCGTGAAGGGGATCGGTGTCAGCTCGTCGAGCGCACTCCAGCGAATCTCCTCATTATTATGTACCGACAGCTCGGGGTCCAAATATTCATAGGTCAACTTGAGGTTGTTACCTCGGAATATCAACCAATCCATCTCGGCGAGCGCCGGGATCATCGTATGTGAGCCATCCTCGAAGCCTGCCTGGCGCACCGCATCGATCTCGCCGAGCCAGGCGATCGGCCCGGTATGCAGTCCCGCAAACAGGCCCGCCATATCCCGATCGCCCGCTTGAGACTGCGTATAGGCCGCGGCGGTGCCGATTCGCCACAGACCCTGCGTGCGGATGAACTGGCCGATGACCTGGTAGCCCGAACCGGCCTGCGCGTTGGCGGCGCCGTTGCTGAGGTCAAACTGCGCCTCCCAGTGAGGACGCTCTATTCCGAGCTCGACGCCGTTATCCGGCGAGTTCATGTTGATGCCGGTGACTTGGCGCACGAAAGCGGTTTGATCCTGCAGCCGCCAGCCGAACGGCAGATAGAACCGTCCGCCCTTCAGGTACCAATCGGCGGTGTTGCCATAGAGCACGTAGGCCTCCATGGTTTCAGCGGCGCCGGGCGCGAGCAATTCATCGACGTACAGCGCCAATCGATCCTGGATCACATTGACATCCGTATACACACGCAACTGCTCGAGTGCGAACTGCTGCACCGTCGGAGACTGCGGCGTCGTGGTGCGCGACCAGTCAGCGCGCAGATCCCCCCCGAAGCGCAGGATGTTCTGCACGAGGTCGCCGGTCCACACCTGAGAGTTCGCCGGCAACGGCTGGGTCGGCATGAGTCTTTCGGCAAAGATCTCTCCGAAGGAGTTGCGCATACCCCCACCGGTCGGATTGAGGTGACAGACGATACACTTGTAGCCGGTCTGGACGGCGATATAGGGCTCGGCCCGAGCGACGCGTGTCATCGTGAGAGCCAGCAGCGCAAGCAGGAAGTAAGCACGGCGCACTCGCATCGGGCGGTCCACGGCGCGCGTGCCCCTGCAGAGGCGCGGCGCTGTCTGCGCCACAGTGCTCTCTACAGCCACTCGGCGGGCGCCCCGCCGTCGGATCACACTGCTCACGGCGTGGCCAGCCGATCGACGCTGAAAGTCGCGACGGTGCGATCGCCCTCGTCGTTGAGAGGGCCGCCGGACAGCAGCTGGCCATCGAGCGAAGTCAACTGCGTGCCCGGCTGCGCACTGAGGACCACGCGGTAGCGGCCAGGCTGCAACGGCGCGAGCGGCGCCAGCAGCACGGCGCGAGGGTCGGCGGCCGGCACGCGCGCGCTCGTCATGATGAGCACCGGCTGCCGGTCCGGTTCAGCGGTCGCCGAAGCTACCGCCTGACCGGCTAACAGCGGCGCAGCGCCCAGCAGCGCAGCGCCCGGCGAGGGTGCAGCGCCCGGCGACGGCGCAGCGCCCGGCGACGGTACGGTTCCTGCCTGTGGAGCGAGCTCGAGTCGGACGGACTGGGCATTCACGCTCGTGGCGTCCAGCTCGTGCGTGAAGCTCAATACGATCTGCGGGGGTGGCTGTGCGAGCGCCGCGCCGTCCTCGGGAGCCACTGAAGCCACGGCAAACGCGTCGAGCGTGGAGGAGGCACCGGGCTGCGCACCATCGGTGATCCATTGCGTGATGAACGCGATGGTGCTGGCCGGCAGCGGCGGCTCCCCCAGGGGCATCTGACCGCCGACTGCGGCAATTCCCTCGAGCTTCTGCACGAGGTAGCTCGCGCTGGGATTGCCTGGATCGACGCGCAATAGGCTCGGCACCTCGGTGCTCGACACATCGACGAGCAGGCTGTAGCTGTGCTGCGCGTCCAGGATCAGCCCTTCCGGGGCATCGGCGCCGATGTGGCAGACCGAGCAGATCGGCGTAAATACGTTGTCCTGAATCGAATCGAAATCTGCCGATAGAGGCACCGAGCCACCACTGGATCCTGAACCACCGCTGCTGCTCGTCAGCGGCATCCCGTTGGCGTCCAGGCCGACACCGCTGCCCGAACACGCCGTCAATCCAATCCCCACGACGGCCACGGCACCGACCTGTGTCACCGCTTGTCGCCAATACGAGCACATAGGGGCAAACGCTCGCCTCAGGACGGGCTCATGCACGCAAGCCTCGAGGACAACTACCGAAGAAAGTGCCGTGATGTATGTGCGCGGTGCTGCCGGAAAGGTTTACGCGCCCGCGGCGAAATCACCGCTGCGCCACCTGCCCGGTCAAAATCGATCGTTGTTCGGCAAACGCAGGTTGTTGATCCTGGTCCTGCGCATTGCCTTCAGGAGCAGGTTTCTCGCTGAACGCAGCATCGGATAGACAATCCGCGAGCGGCGTTCGGTGCGGAATAGCCAGCGATTGAGGCGACTGAAAATGCCGGGCGCGCGGCTCAACCGAGCCAGCACGTGAATGGCGTTCGCTCCGTAATGCAGAGTCCCATCGACTTTCACGACCATGCCCTGATCGATATCGAGCCCCTGCCGGGTGATCTCCTGCATGAGAGCCGTCGGTTCGCGGGCATCTATCAGGCGAAGCGATCCACCGGGCTCTGTGCGGTACAGCGCCCGGCAATAGGCGTCGCAGACCGGACACTGCTTGTCGTAAATCAGCAGGATCTCGGGCTCATTCATGCTCATGGCGCGAGGCATAATACACACCGCACCCGCATGACCGCCCGGAGACCGCCCGGAGACCGCCCGCATGACTGCCCGGATGACCACCCACACCTCAGAGGAGAGCTCACCACGTTCAGCGAACGCCTGATCGCGAGGACGGTGGCCTGGGGCAGTCGCCAGCTGCAGAAGCGGGTGCCCTATCAACCCTCGCACCCGTACCTCGAGGGGCTTTATGCGCCGGTCAGGCAGGAGTGCACGCAGACGCACCTCGCCGTGCGCGGATGTATTCCGCCGGAGCTGAACGGCCTGTACGCGCGCATCGGGCCGAACCCGCTGCGCGTGGACAATCCCGCGGTCTATCACTGGTTCATCGGTGACGGCATGGTGCACGGAGTGCGGCTGCGCGAGGGCAGGGCGCTCTGGTATCGCAACCGCTGGGTGGGCAGTGACAGCGTCAACCGCCGCCTCGGCCGCGCTCGCGCGCCGGGCGTGCGGCACGGCGTCTCCGACGTGGTCAACACGAATGTCATCGGGCACGCGGGACGCATATGGGCGCTCGTGGAGACGGGGGCGCTGCCGGTGCAGCTCGATGCGGAACTGACCAGCGTGCGCCACGGGTACTTCGACAGCCCGGTGCCGCGCGCCTACAGTGCCCATCCGCACCGCGACCCGGACACCGGCGAGTTGCACGCCGTCTGCTACGACGGCCTGAAGCGCCGGCAGGTACGCCATGTCGTGGTCGATCGCCATGGTGCCGTCACGCGAGACCTCGCCGTACCGGTGCAGCATGGGCCGATGATCCACGACTGCGCACTGACGCCGCACTACGTCGTCATCCTCGATCTACCGGTGACATTTTCATTCCGCGCTCTGCTGCGCGGTGAAGGATTGCCGTATCGGTGGAGCCAGGCGCATGTCCCGCGTGTGGGATTGCTGCCGCGCGCTGGCGCGCTGGCCGAGGTGCGCTGGTTCGAGATCGAGTCCTGCTACGTCTTTCATGCCGCGAACGCCTACGAGCTCGATGACGGCACCGTGATCGTCGACGTGATCACCTATCCCAGGCAGTTCGATCGCCGAGCCGGCGGGCTGGACAACCAGCAAACGCGCCTGGAGCGCTGGCGGCTCGGACCGGACAGCGATTCCGTGCGTCGCCACACGCTCTCGGAAGAACGCCAGGAATTCCCCCGCTTCGACGAACGGCGTGCGACACAGCCGTACCGCTACGTGTACACGGTCGGCTTTGATCTGGAGCCGCGCGCCCCGGAGCCCCTCTACCGACACGATCTGCGCACCGGTGGAGTTCTGCAGCACCGGTTCGGCGCGACCCACGTGCCCTCCGAGGCCGTGTTCGTACCGCGCAGCGCCGGGGGCGCCGAGGATGACGGCTGGCTGCTGGCCTATGTGAGTGATCTCGCCGCAGACCGAAGCGCGCTCGTCATCCTCGACGCCGCCCATCTCCAGGACGAGCCGCAGGCCGTGATCGAGCTGCCGGTGCGCGTGCCGCTGGGCTTTCACGGCAACTGGATCGCAGATCAGGCCTGAGGCCGGCTCGCGTCGCCGAGTAGTCGCTGGGCAGTCGCTGAGTCTTGCGCCACGGGCCCGTGGCTGAGAAACGCGTCACAACCCAATCCGCGGCGCATGGATCCACGCGTCCGCCGCGTGGTGCCGCGGCGCCGCAGTCGAAGATTAGTAAGCATTAAACTGCGAGCGGGCTCACTGCAGACTATTGTCAAATCCCGCAGGGTTGTGTCCATCCCAGCCACGCAGGTCGACTGCGACAAGTGCTTGAGCGGATGGACCAAAGAGCCCTGGGCGCAGCCACAGCCACCTGCCGATCGGTGCGCGGCGGGGTCGCGGCCGCAGTGCTCGTGACACTGGCGCTGGGCGAGCCCTGCGTGCCCGCAGTGGCAGTGGCGGCGGGCCCCGCCACTGCTGCCATCGCGGTCGCGCCAGCGCCCGCTGAGGCGGCCGGCACGTCGCTGGCCAGCGCGCCGACCGAGTACGAGGTCAAGGCGGTGTTCGTGCTCAATTTTGCGCGCTTCGTGGCCTGGCCGGCGCAGGCATTCACGAATGCCGCTCAGCCGTTCGTCATCGGAGTGCTCGGCAACGACCCATTCGGACCACAGCTGGACGACGCCGTGCGCGGTGAGCAGGCCGAGGGTCACCCACTGGTGGTGCGCCGTTTCCAGGACGTCGCCGATGTCGGCAACTGCCAGATCCTGTTCATCGATCAATCGCAGGCGGCGCAGCTGCCGCACATCCTTGCCGCACTGGACCATCGCAGCACCCTCACGGTCACCGATATGCAAGGCGCCTCGCGGCGCGGCGTCATGATCCAGTTCGACACGATCAACCATCATATCCGGCTGCGCATCAACCCCGACTCGGCGCGGGCGGCAGGCCTGACCATCAGCTCGACTCTGCTGCAGCTCGCGCAGATCGATCGCACGGATTGACTGATGGACACCCTCAACACCTCGAGCACGCTGAACACGGCACCAACCCTCCTGGGTGCCGCCGATTCCGCGGTAGTTGTCGCCTCCGCGGCAGTCGCCCAGACCGCAGTTCGCTCCGGTGTGCCGATTCGCCGCATCCTCATGCGCATGGTGCTGTTCTCCAGCGCAGCGGCGCTGCTGGTCACCACCACGGCCTTCTGCGCCTACGAGTTGTTGACCTTCCGCCAGTCGAGCATCCAGCAGTTGCGCACGCTCAGCGCGGCGATCGCAACCAACAGCACTGCCGCGCTGGCGTTCCAGGTCCCCAGTGATGCCGCGACGGTATTGTCTGCGTTCAAGGCCGAGCCGCGCATCCGCGCGGCGGCGCTCTACGATGCGCGCGGCCGGCTGTTCGCGACCTACCCCCGAGGGCTCGATCCGGCGCGGCTCCCAGAGCGGCCCGGCGCTGCGGGCTATGAGTTCGGGCTCAGGGACCTGACCGGCTTTCAGCCGGTGGTGCAGGACGGTCAGCACCTCGGGACGCTGTACGTGGATTCGGATCAGGCCGCCCTCTATGCGCGCGGCCGTCTCTACGCACTGATCGTACTGCTGGTCATCGGGGTATCGCTGCCGGTGGCGCACCTGCTGTCGCGCCACCTGCAACATCGATTGGCCGGCCCGATTCTGGCGCTTGCCAACAGCGCGCGCGCCGTTTCCGATCGCCACGACTACAGCGTGCGGGCCGAGCCGACCGGCGCTTACGAGTTCGACGTGTTCATCGGCGCCTTCAACCAGATGCTCACCCGCATCCAGCAGTCCGAGCGCAGCCTGCGCGATCAGCTCAGCCGCCTGGGCCTGCTGCAGCAGATCACGCGCGCCACCGGCGATCGCCTGGATCTGCCGAGTATCTTTCAGGTCGTGCTCGGGAGCCTCGAGCAGAGCCTGTCGATCGACTTCGGCTGCTTCCTGCTGCACGACCCGGTGGGCAAGTCGCTGGCAGTCGCCACTATTGGGGCGGCGAGCAGGGCGCACGCGCAGGCGATGGATCTGAAGGAGAGGGCTCCGATACCGATCGACCAGAACGGGCTGTCGCGCTGCCTGAGCGGACGGCTGGTGTACGAGCCGGACACCCGCGAAGTGCATTTCCCGTTTCCGCAGCGCCTCGCTGCGGCGGACCTGCTCTCCCTGGTGATCGCCCCGTTGCTGGTGGAGAGTGACGTATTCGGAGTGCTGGTGTGCGCGCGCCGCGCCTCGCAGGCCTTCAGCAGCGGTGAGTGCGAGTTCCTACAGCACCTCTGCGAGCAGGTCGCGCTCGCGAGTCACCAGGCGCGTTTGTACGGCGCGCTGCAGCAGGCGTACGACGACCTTCGCCAGACACAGAACACGATCATGCAGCAGGAACGCCTGCGCGCGCTCGGCCAGATGGCGAGCGGCATTGCCCATGACATCAACAATGCGATCTCGCCCGTGTCGCTCTATACGGAGTCGCTGCTCGAGCGCGAGCCGCAGCTGAGTGAGCGCGCCCGCAGCTACCTGACGACCATACAGCGCGCCATCGAAGACGTGGCGCGCACCGTCTCGCGCATGCGCGAATTCTATCGAGAGCGCGAGGCGCAACTGACACTCGAGCGCGTCGATCTGAATCGAGCCTCCAGGCAGGTGGTGGAGCTGACGCGACCGCGCTGGAGCGACCAGCCGCAGCAGCGCGGAGTCATGGTGGATCTGCGTCTGGATCTGGCCGAGGCGCTGCCGAGCATCATGGGGGCGGAGCATGAAATTCGCGATGCGCTCACCAATCTGATCTTCAACGCCGTCGATGCGATGCCGAAAGGCGGCACCCTGACGGTGCGTACGCGCACCATCGGCGCCGCGGACGCGGGCAGCGAAGGCATGCGGCGCGTGGCGTTGGAGGTGACCGATACGGGCATCGGGATGGATGAGGATACGCGCCGGCGCTGCCTGGAGCCGTTCTATACCACCAAGGGCGAGCGCGGCACGGGCCTGGGGTTGGCGATGGTCTATGGCATGGTTCAGCGCCACAGCGCGGAGCTCGAGATCCACAGCGAGCCGGGTCGCGGCACGACCGTACGGATGACCTTCCCGGCGCAGGAGGCGTCGATGGTGTCGACCACGCCCGAGCTGCAAGCCGCGACCGCGGCGCGCCGGCTGCGCATCCTGCTGGTCGACGATGATCCGCTGCTGATCAAGTCGCTGCAGGACACACTGCAGGAGGAGGGGCATCTGATCACCGCCGCGCATGGCGGACAAGCCGGCATCGATGCCTTCGGGGCGGCACTGAAACGCGGTGAGCGCTTCGACCTCGTGGTCACGGACCTCGGTATGCCACATGTGGATGGCCGCAAGGTCGCCGCAAGCATCAAGACGTTCTCGCCCACGACGCCCGTCATCCTGCTGACCGGTTGGGGCCAGCGTCTCATCGCCGAGAACGAGATGCCGGCGCACGTCAATCGTGTGCTGAGCAAGCCGCCGCGGCTGCAGGAGCTGCGCGCGGCGTTTGCGGAGCTGGTGTGATGGAGCTGGTGTGATGGAGCCGGTGTGATGGCCGAGCCGACGCAGATCGAGTCGCAGGTGCCCCGGGCACGCCTGCTGATCGTCGACGACGAGGTGCCGCAAATGCGGGCGTTGTGCGCAACGCTCGAGCTGGAAGGCTACGCCACCGACGGGTATGGGTCGGCGCATGAGGCGTTGGCAACACTGCGCCCGGGGCTCTTCGATCTGCTGCTCACCGATCTGATGATGCCGGAGATGGATGGCATCGCGCTGATCAAGTCCGCCCGGCAGGCCGACCCCACACTCGGGGCGATCGTGATGACGGGCCACGGCACGATCGATACCGCCGTGCAGGCAATGAAGGTCGGAGCTCTGGACTACATCCTCAAGCCGTTCCGCCTGAACGTGATTCTGCCGGTGCTGTCGCGGGCTCTGGATGTACAGCGGCTGCGGCGGGAGAACGCAGCCCTGCAGGAGCGCGAGCGCATCCGCTCCGCGGAACTGGCGGTCGCGTATCGTGATCTGGAAGCATTTGCGTACTCGATCTCCCACGATCTGCGGGCACCGCTGCGCGCCATCGATGGATTTGCGCAGATGCTCCAGGAGGACCACGCGCCGCGGCTCGATGAGGAGGCACGACGGCTCATCGGCGTGATCCGCGAGCGCAGCCAGGCCATGGATCAGCTGATCGTGGGGCTGCTGGCTTTCTCGCGGGCCGGCCGCCAACCGCTCGATTCGCTACCCATCGACATGTTCGCGCTCGCGACGGCGGCCGTCGCGGAGATGCGCGCGAGTTACTGCGGCCCGGATCCGCTGATCGACATCGGCGCGTTGCCCGCATGTGCGGGGGATCCCACCGTCATCCGGCAGGTGTGGTGCAATCTCATCGGCAATGCGCTCAAGTACAGCGCCCGGCGCTCCCAACCGCACATCCGCATCAGCGGGCACGTCGCGGGCGCCGAGGCCATCTATGAAGTGCAGGACAACGGCGCGGGCTTCGACATGCAGTACGCCGGCAAGCTCTTCGGGGTATTCCAGCGCCTGCATCGCGCCGATGAGTTTGCCGGTACCGGCGTGGGTCTGGCCATCGTCCAGCGCATCGTCACACGCCACGGCGGCCGCATCTGGGCCGAGGGGGCAGTCGACGCCGGTGCGCGCTTCTGTTTCGCACTGCCGCTGGCGCTACCGGCAGCGCACGGGCCTGCCTGCGAGGCGTGCGCGAGCGCAGCGGCCTCCGGGGTCGGCGATGACTGAGGTCGGCGATGACTGACGGCTTGGCCACGGCGACGAAGATCAGACTGGTTCTGGTCGAGGACACCGAAGCGGACGCCGAGCTGGTGGCGCGTCACCTGGCACGCGCGCATCTGGACTGCGACATCCACCGGGTGCAGACCGAGCCGCACTTCATCGCGGCGCTGCGCGATGTCAAGCCCGATCTCATCCTGTCGGATTTTTCCATGCCGCAGTTCGACGGGCTGCGTGCGCTGCAGATCGCCACCGTACAGGCGCGCGACACGCCGTTCATCTTCGTGTCCGGGACAATCGGCGAGGAACGCGCCATCGACGCGTTGCATCGTGGCGCGACCGACTACGTTCTGAAGAGCAATCTGTCCCGGCTCGCACCCGCGGTCGAGCGCGCCCTGCGCGAGTCAGCGCTCAAGACGGCGCAGCGCCAGGCCGAGCAGCAGCTGCGCGACAACGAGCAGCGGCTTCGGGACACCGTGGAGACCTCCCAGGATTGGATTTGGGAGCTGGACGCACAGGGACGCTTCCGTTTCTGCAGCGGCGCGGTCGCTGCAATTCTCGGCTACCAGCCGGCAGAGCTGATTGGCAGGGACTTTCGAGCGTATCTGCACGAGGACGAGCGGGCACAGGCGGCGCAGCTGCTGCCGCCACCGGCACAGAGCCAGCTCACCGGGGCGGTGGCGCGCTGGCGCGGCGCCGACGGCCAGCTGCGCTGGCTCGAGCGCAACGCCGTCGCGATTCTCGACGCTCAGCTGCGCCTCAGGGGCTTCCGCGGGACGGATCGCGACATCACGCTGCGGCGCGAGCAGGAGGCGCGCCTGGAGCGCCTGACGCGTACGTATCGCATGCTCAGCAGCACGGGCTCCGCGATCCTGCGTTTGCGCGACCGTAGCGAGCTGCTCGAGGAGCTGTGCCGCATCGCCGTCCATCAGGGTGGTTATGAGCGCGTAGTGATCAGCCTGCTGGATCCTGGCAGCAGGGCGCCGCGGCCGTGCGCCTGGGCCGGCGCGGACTCGGCGGCACTGCGCACCTTCGATCGCTCGTGGATGCTCGCCGAGGAGCGGCTCGGGCAGCGCGCGACGCCGGTCGTGCATAACGATCTGAGCGACGCCGCGAGCGCGAGCGCCGTGAATGCTGCGACTGCCGGGTGTGCCGCTGCCGCCGGGCCTGCCGCTGCCGCCACGCATGAGGCGGCCAGTGCCGCGCCCGCGCTGTCCGAGGTGTTGTTCGCGCACGGCTACACGGCTTTCGCTGCGCTGCCGCTGTCGGTCGATGGTACCGACGTGGGAATCATCACCTTCTTCAGCAGGCAGCGTGGCGTGTTCGATCGGGCCGAGGTGCAGGTGCTGCAGGAGCTGACCGCGAACCTCAGTTTCGCTCTGCAGTACCTGGAAAAGGATGCGGCCGTGCAGTTCCTGTCGTACTACGACAGCCTCACGGGGCTGGCCAAGCGAGCGCTGTTCTGCCAGCGCCTCGCCGCGCAGCTCGGCGCGCAGGCGGCGGACGCCCCCAGCAGCGTGGTCGTCGTCTTCGACGTGCAGCAACTCGGTGCCATCAACGATTCATACGGCCGCTACATCGGGGATAGCCTCATCGAGCGGATCGCCGCGCGTCTGCGCGAGGCTCATGGTAACGAATCCTCGGCGCACTTCGGGGGCGGCACATTCGCGGTGGTATTTCGGAGCGTCGGCCGGGCCGGGCAGACGGGACGAATGCTGCAGAATGCCGCCGCTCGGCTGTTCGTGGAACCGTTTCGCATCGAGGGGCACGAGCTGCGTCCCGCCGTGCGTGCCGGCCTCGCGGTGCATCCCCACGACGGGGCTACCGCCGACACATTGGTGCAGAATGCGGAGGCCGCGCTCAAGGCTGCCCGCGAGGACAACGAGCGCTACCTTCTCTATGGAATGATCAGGCAGAGGCCGACGAGCCACAGCCTGGCGCTCGAGGCGCGGCTTGCCGGCGCACTCGAGCGGCGCGAGTTCGTGCTGCACTACCAGCCGAAGGTCGACCTCGCGAGCGGCGCGGTGAGGGGTCTCGAGGCATTGCTGCGCTGGCAGGATGCGCAGGAGGGGCTCGTGCCGCCGTCGCTGTTCGTGCCGATGCTCGAGCGCTCGGGGGCGATCGCCGAGGTCGGGGAGTGGGTGCTGCAGCAAGCCCTGCGCGACCTGCCGCGCTGGAGCGTCGCCGGTGCGCCGGTCAGAGTCGCCGTGAACGTCTCGCCGCTGCAATTGCGTCGCCGGGATTTCGTGGAGCGGGTGCTGGCGAGTGTGCGCGCCTGGACCGCGGAATCACCGCCGATCGACATCGAGATCACCGAGAGCATGCTCATGCAGGACATGGAGCTGTCGATCCGCAAGCTGAACGAGCTGCGCGCGGTGGGAATCGGTGTGGCCATCGACGACTTCGGCACCGGCTATTCTTCCCTGCGACTGCTCGGTGGGCTGCCGGTGGATACCCTCAAGATCGATCGATCCTTCATACAGAACATCACTGACGTCCCACGAGGCGTCACGGTGGTCTCTACCATCGTATCGCTGGCGCGTGCGTTCAACATGCAGGCGGTGGCCGAGGGCGTGGAGCATGCGGAGGAGGTCGAAGCACTACGCAGCCTGGGCTGTGCGCAGGCCCAGGGCTACTTCTTCAGCCGTCCGGTCCCGGCCGCGGACGTACCGGCGATGATCGAGAGGCTGTCGGCGGGGGCCGCGCACGCTGCGGGCAAGCCAACCCGCCCTGACAGGGCAGCTGCGCCCGGCGGGCCGACCGCGCCCGGCGGGCCGACTACACCCGACAGGACGAGCAATGGGCGCTGAGCCGACTGCGACAGCCGCGATCCGGATTCTGCAGGTCGAGGACTCCGAGACCGATGCCGAGCTCGCTGCCCATCAATTGAAACGGGCGGGCCTGCGCTGCCTGCTGCGCAGGGTGGAGACCGAGGCGCAGCTGCGCGAGGCGCTCGCCTCGTTCGATCCGGCAGTCATCCTGTCCGACTTCGATCTACCTACCTTCGACGGCTACGCCGCACTGAAGGTCGCGCGGGCGATGGTCCCTCAGGTTCCATTCATTTTCGTCTCCGGCAAGATGGGCGAGGATCGGGCCATCGATGCCCTGCATCGCGGGGCGGTGGACTACGTGCTCAAGAGCAACCTGAGCCGTCTGTCTCCGGCCGTGCGGCGTGCAGTGGAAGAGGCCGCGACCCGCCGACGGCAGGCAGAGCAGATCGCGCGCCTGGATCGTGTCCTGCGCATGCTCAGCGGCGTCAACGGCGCCGTGATACGCATCCGCGACCGCGTGGAGTTGCTGCGCGAAAGTTGCCGTCTCGCGGTCACCATCGGCGGCTACGCGGCCGTCGTGGCATCGGCGAAAATCGGCGGCAGCCCGGTGATCCAGCCCTCCGCCTGGCACGGTGTCGATGAGACATTGGCCGAGACGGTAAGGGATATCTGCGCCGCGGCGCTCTCGCAGGGCGATGGCGTGGCTGCGCGTGCCATCCACGCCCGAGCGGCCATGGTTTGCAACGATACCGCGGTCGAGGCCGGCGGGGCGAAGTCCGGCGAGGCCAAGGCGCGCGCGCCGGCCTGCACCGTGGGGCCCTCCGCAGAAATACCAGCGGACTTCAACGCCCGGATGCACGAGGTTGGATTGTGCTCCGTGGTAGCGCTGCCATTGCTGGTGGATGACACCGCAGTGGGAGTGCTGCTGCTCGCGGCGTGTGACCCCGGCGTCGTGGGCGAGGAGGAATTGCGCATGCTGCGCGAGGTGGCCGGCAACCTGTCGTTCGCCTGGCAGTACATGCAGAAGGACACCACCGTGCGCTTCCTGTCGCACTTCGATGCGCAGACGGGTCTCGCCAAGCGTGCGCTGTTTCGGGACCGGCTGGCCGGACTGCTCGCCGACCCGCGCGCGCGCGAGGCACGCTATGCGGTCACGGTGCTCGACGTCCAGAGGCTCGGGCTCATCAATGACTCGTTCGGACGGCGCACCGGCGATCTGCTGCTGCAACACATCGCCGCGCGTCTCAAGCGCCACGTGCCGGCCACCGAGCACGTCGCGCATTTCGGCGGCGGCGCGTTTGCGCTGCTGGAGGATTACGGAACCCGACCGATCGCGCAGCTGCCGGCAGCGGCCGAGGCGCATGCCGCGGCGCTCACCGCGGAGCCCTTCAGCATCGAGCAATGCGAGATACCGATCACCATGCGCGCCGGGGTGGCGCTGCATCCGCAGGACGGCACCGATGCCGAGGCGCTACTTCAACATGCAGAGGCCGCGCTGCTGCATGCCCGCGATTCGGGCGTAGCGCACCTGCACTTCGACGCGCAGCGTCACTCCAGGCGCGTGGGCCGCCTGGCGCTCGAGCATCGTCTTCGCCTGGCGCTGGAACACAGCGAATTCGAGCTCTACTACCAGCCAAAGGTCAACGTCATTACGCGTCGTATCCAGGGTGTGGAGGCGCTCATCCGCTGGCGCGATCCGAAGGCCGGACTGATGCCGCCGGCCTCGTTCCTGCCGGTGGTGGAGTCGTCGGGACTGGCAGTGGATGTCGGCACCTGGGTGATCATGCAGGCGGCGCGCGATTGTCACGAGTGGCAGCGGTCGGGGCTGCCGCCGGTGCGCGTGGCGGTGAACGTCTTTCCGGCGCAGTTGCACCGGGCGGATTTCACGGCGAGCTTTCTGGACGCCGTGCAACCCTGGGCCAGTCACACGTGGGGACTGGACATCGAGCTGACCGAGAGCATGTTCGACGAGGACTCGGATGCGGAGGTCCAGAAGCTCAAGCTACTTCGTAAGAGCGGCGTGCGCATCGCCATCGACGACTTTGGCACGGGCTATTCCTCCTTGAGTCGCCTGGCGGCGCTGCCGGTGGATGCGCTCAAGATCGACGGCGGCTTCATCGGAAAGATCCCCGAGGATGCCGCCGGCAAGGCCGTGGTCAAGACCATCGTCGCCCTGGCACGAGCCTTCAACATGATCACTGTGGCCGAGCGTGTGGAGCGGCAAGAGCAACTCGACTTTCTCTGGCAGGTCGGCTGTGATCAATCGCAGGGATACCTTCACAGCCAGCCCATCCCGCGCGAGGAATTCATCAGGCTACTGCAGTACGGTAACGGCCACCTGATACTGGCGGCCGAGCCTGCCGATGCGGACGGCTCGCTCGCTGCGAGCGGTCAGGCAAGAGCCGTGCCGCTCAGGCCGGCGCAGTAGTCGAGCAACGCATCCTGCAGATCGGCGCGCCGCGCGGCGGGATGCAGCTCGCGGGGTGCCTGATGGTAAAAGTACTTTCCCGTCACGCGCGCCTGCGGATCCGCCCCGATCGCGAGCCAGACCTGGGTTGCGGCCCCCAGGGCCAGATCGTCGGGCGCGCTCGGTCCACCCATCTTCGTCGGCACCCAGCCGGGCTCGAGCGCGTTGGACAGGACCTCGGGCCAGCGGCGGGCCACGCCGAAGGCCAGCAGCACATCCAAGAGCTTGCTGTCCGAGTAGGCCTGGGCGCCATCCCAGCGGCGCGCCCTCCATTGCGGATCGGACAGATCCGGATTGCCGCGCCGATGCAGGCCCGAGCTCAGATAGACCAGCCGTGCGGGCCGCGGATAGATCAGCGCGGTCAGCAGATACGGCGCCAGCACGTTGACCGCGAACAGCTGCGATAAGCCATCGGCTGTCTCGATGCGTCGCGGCGCGCCGTAGCCGATGCCGACGTTGTGGATGACGGCATCGAAACGGCCGAGCGAGTTGACCTGCTCCGCCACGGCGCGCATCGCATCGATCGTGGTCACATCACCGGTCACCACCGCCGCCGCACGCGCAGCGGCCCGTCGGGCGTCGGCCGCGCGCGCGGCATTGCGCGCGTGCAGCGTGACCCTGTGCCCCTGCTCGAGCAGCTGTTGAGCGGCCAGCAGGCCGAGGCCGTCGGAGGATCCGGTGATGAACACGCTCGCCATGCCATCTCCTTCGCACCGCGCGGAATCTGTAACGTCGCTGCCGCCGCGGCGCACCGCAGCCGCGGCGCGAATCGCGGTCATTCCGTAGTGGCGGGCGGGAGCCAGAACACGGTGCCGTCTTCCCACTTGTTGTGGGATACGCGCATCGTATAGCCGTCACTCAATCGTTGCATGTAGATCTCCCCGTACATCTGCGGGCCGAACACCACCTCCTGGACGATGGGCTCCTCGTCGTTGATGCCGCCACGCTCGCTCGTGTAGGCCATCCACTGGCCATCGGGGGAATAATACGGATGCGAGGTGTGCCCCGACTCACGGGTGACGCGTTGCACCGGACCGGGTGTTCCGTCCGGCTGGATGCTCATCCTGTAATTATCGAAGGTTCGGAAGCCGCTGCTGTCCCGGGCTCCATTCCGATCGGAAGAGAAGGCGATCTCATCGCCGCGCGGACCAAACACCGGAAAGTTGTCTCTCCAAGGGCCATCGGTGAGCTGGCGGACGTTTCCACCGTCGATATCCATGAGGTAGAGGTTGAGACTGCCCTTGCGCGAGCTGCGAAATACGAAGCGCTTGCCATCCGGCGAGAATGCCGACATGCCCTCGTTGATTCGTGCGCCCAGCCCGGAGAGTTTGCTCAGATTGACACGCTCGGTGGCGTCGGGACGCATTCGCCAGATGTCGACCTCGTCGTTCAGCCCACCGAAGAAGACGCCCTGCGTGTATGTCACCAGCCGGCCGTCATCGGCGTACTTGACATCGAATATGCGCAGGCGGCTTTCCACGGACGCGACGATGCCCATGCCGGGAACGAAGAACAGATCCCGTTGATCGCTGCCGTCGAAATTTGCCCGCACGAGCCTGGTACCGTCCTCGTTCTCGATGGTGGTGAGCACCTCATTGCGGTGCGGGTGAGGCGCCAGCCCGGTCGTGTGCCGCAGCGGATACAATGCCACCGCGGCCCCGGGCACCTCCGGGACGCGCAGTGCGATCGGAAAATCCGGGGCCAGCAGCGGACCGGGGCCCAGTACGGCCTCGACGGCCTGCGATTCCCCGACCATCGGCGGCAGGCCGTGCGCGACCAGCGCACCGGTCCTTGCATTGAAGCTCGGATTCCAGTAGCTGGTGTCGTTGTGCGTCTCACGACGCAGCTCCGAGCCGTCGGGGCTTATCGACGCAAGATGCCAATCCTTATAGGTGCTGCGCGTGGCAAACACCACGCGGCCGTTCGCCGGCGTCGGCGACAGGCCTTCGACACCGGCCGGCGTGATGCGTCTCTGATCGGTTCCGTCCGCATTCATCGCCCAGATCTCACAGCCGCCGTCCTGCGCGAGGATCGGGCTCTGCGGCGGCCCTACCTGCAGATTGCGATTGGAATAGAAGTAGATGCTGCGTCCATCCGGCGAAAATGTGGGCGAGCCATTCCAATTGGCCGTATGGGTCAGACGGCGCAGATTCTTGCCGTCGACATCCATGATGTAGATGTCGCCGTCGCGCTGCCGCGCGAAGCTGAAAAACGGATGGCCTGCGGCCGGCTTGTCCCGGTCCGACGAAAAGGCGATCCGTCTGCCATCCGGCGAAAACGCTGGCCGAAAATTTCCTGCCGCGCTACGCGTCAGATTGGTCGCCTTGCTCAGAGGCTGGGTCACCGTCGGATCAAACGGCATCAGGTAAATCTGCGCGTTGCCGCTATCGTCACTCATGAATGCGATCCGGCTGCCGTCGGGCGAGAACGCCAC
>JASHPX010000245.1 GCA_030037905.1 Gammaproteobacteria bacterium | reverse complement strand
AGGGTGGAGATCTCGGCTGGTTCTCGCCGACCAATATGGTCAAGCCATTTGCCGATGCCGTGGCGTCCCTCAAGAAGGGAGAGATCACGCCCGCTCCGGTGCAGACCCAGTATGGCTGGCATGTGATCCAGCTGATCGATACGCGCGAGACCCCGGTGCCTCCGCTGGATCAGGTCAAGGACCGTGTCGCCCAGCTGGTGGAGGGCAAGAAGTTCCAGGCCCACGAGGACGATCTGCTCAAGACCGCGAAGGTGCAGAAGAATCTTTAACTGCGGCTCGAGTTGACCTTCAACAGCTCGAGCAGACCCGTCTCGTCGAGCACCGGCACTCCGAGTGCCTGCGCGCGGGCGAGCTTCGAGCCCGCCTCCGCGCCGGCCACCACGTAGCTGGTCTTCGCGGACACCGAGGAGCTCACGCGGGCACCGAGCGCGATCAGCCGCTCGGCGGCCTCGTCGCGCGTCATGCCTGCGAGCGTACCGGTGAGCACCACGGTCTTGCCTGACAGCGGCAGCGTGCTGGCCACCCTGCGCGGCGCCGGGCCGGGCTCGGGAAACGTCAGGCCGAGCTCGCGCAGGCGGCGCAGCTGCTCCCGGTGGCGCGTGTCTGCAAAAAAATCGCGCACGCTGCCGGCGATGGTTGGACCGACGTCCTCGACCTCGAGGATCTGTTCGAGGGGCGCGCTCAGCAGCCCATCCAGGGAACCGAAGTAGCTCGCGAGCGCCGCGGCAGTCGATTCGCCCACCCCCGGAATACCGAGCGCGTACAGCAGCCGCGGCAGCGTGGTGTGCTTGCGGCGCTCGATGGCCGCCACCAGCTTCGCAGCAGATTTATCACCCATACGTTCCAGCTGGCCCAGGTGCGCTGCGTCCAGTGCGTACAGATCGGCCGGCCCTGCGACCAGGCCGAGGTCGACCAGCTGGTCGACGAGCTTGGTGCCGAGCCCCTCGATATCCAGCGCGCGACGGCTGGCGAAATGCCTCAGCGCCTCCTTGCGCTGCGCGGGGCAGCTGAAGGCGCCGCTGCAGCGCGCGGCTGCCTCGCCCTCCACGCGCACGACGGCGGCACCGCAGACCGGGCAGTGAGCCGGCAGCGGCACGGCGCGGGCGAGCGCCGGGCGCCTGTCGAGCACCACCCCCAGGATCTCCGGGATCACGTCGCCGGCGCGCCGCACGGTCACGGTGTCCCCCGGACGCACATCCTTGCGCGTCAGCTCGTCGTAGTTGTGCAAGGTGGCGTTGCTCACGGTGACGCCCCCGACCGCGACCGGCTCGAGCCGCGCCACGGGAGTCAATGCGCCCGTGCGTCCCACCTGGAACTCGATATCGCGCACCCGCGTGAGCGCCTCCTCGGCAGGAAACTTGTGGGCGATCGCCCAGCGCGGCGCGCGCGCGACGAACCCGAGTGCCTCCTGGTCGGCGCGCGCATTCACCTTATAGACCACGCCATCGATCTGGTAGGCCAGTGAGGCGCGGCGGGTGCTCATCCTGCGAAAATATTGCAGACACCCCTGCACGCCGCGCACGGTGCTCGCCTCCGGACAGGTGGGCAGACCCCAGCTGGCGAATTGCGTCAGCACCGCACTCTGTGTGGCGGGAGGCTTCTCCCAGAAGCCGTAGCCGTAAAAGAACGCCTGCAGCGGCCGCCTCGCGGTCACGCGCGGATCCAACTGGCGTAGGCTCCCCGCGGCCGCGTTGCGTGGGTTGGCATAGGGCTTCTCGCCCGCCGCCGCCGCCGCAGCGTTCAAGCGCGCGAGCCCCGCGAACGGCAGAAATACCTCGCCGCGCACTTCGAGCTCTGCCGGAGCCTCACCGCGCAATGTCAGAGGCACCGCGCGTATGGTGCGTACGTTGGCGGTGACATCCTCGCCGGTGGCGCCATCGCCGCGCGTTGCCGCCAGCGTCAGCCGGCCGTCGCGGTAGATCAACGAGACCGCCAGGCCGTCGAGCTTGGGCTCGGCGCAGTAGTCGATCGGTTCATCACCGCGAGCCAGACGCGTGTGGATGCGCCGATCGAAAGCCTCGATGTCCACCTCGCTGAAGGCATTGTCCAGCGACAGCATCGGCACGCGATGGTGCACCGGCGCGAATTCAGCGGCGACCTGACCGCCGACGCGCTGCGTAGGTGAATCCGGCGTGATGAGGTCGGGGTACTGCGCCTCGAGGGCCACGAGCTCGCGCATCAGCCGGTCGTATTCGGCATCGGGTACCGAGGGGCTGTCGAGCGTGTGGTACTCGTAATCGTACTGGGCGATCAGCCTCCGCAGCTCGGCGCATCGTCGCTGCGCCGAAGAGACCGTCACGCGCCGGGTCCCCCACGCGCCACGGCCGAGCCCGTGCTGTCGGCGACATCCGCGGCGCTCGCAAACGCGAGCTGCTGCACGCTGCTGCGCAAGGCCATGATGCGTGTCGCGTCGAGCGGCTGCCCCTGATCATCGAGCAGCTGTGCCTGCAACCGGTGCGACAAATCGCGCGCCGTGTCCAGCAGGCGATCCAGTGCCTCGGGCGCCGGTAGCGGTCCCGGCAGCACCGTGAACAGGCTCAGCCCCGCGAAGCGTTGGAAGTCCATCGACGTGGTATCGAAGTTGCCGGGTTTGCTGAGGCTCGCGCACGACAGCAGCGCGCGCCCATCCTCGGCCGGCTGGTGAAAAATGCGATAGCGCCCATGTACGAAACCACAGGCAGCCAGCGCCTGGCGAGCCGAGCGCCCGGAGAGCCTCGGCTCTGCGAGACCCACGATGCGCACCGAGATGATGTGCCTCTCGCCTTCGGCCGGCCAATCGACCCGCGGCGCGCCGGCCGCCTGCGGCGCAGGTGTCCCGGAGCCCACGGCAGCCGGCCCCATCGGCGGCAATCCCGCGTTGGCGGGCGGCTCGAGCTCGGCAGCTGGCTCGAGCTTGGCGGGTGAATCGATCGGCGGCGGTTGCGCCACCGATGCCCCCAGGGGCTCGGCCGACACCTGAGGCAATTCGTCCAGGGTGCCGCCGTGCTGCGCGCGGATCGGCTGGCTATCGGCGCCGTCGGTGCCGTGGGCGCCGTCGGTGCCGTCCAGGTGCGGGCTGTCGACCAGCCCTTCGGGCAGCTCGCCCAGCTGCGGCTCCTGGGGTCCCGTGCCGCTCGCGCTCGCCAAGGACCGCTCGGCCGGCGGCGGCGGCGGCGGCGCAGCGTCGGGGCGCGCTGCCGGCTCGAGGCGAGGCTCATGATCGAAGTGCGGAAAGGCCTCGCGCGGTGCGGTCGCGCGGCGCGAGCGGTGCGTCTCCCAAGCCGCGAGCACGACCAGGAACAACAGTCCAACCAGCAGCAGAATCCAGCGCAGCTCGCTCACGACTGCTCCGCGTTACACCGCCGCGAGCCTCACGGCGTCTTCGATATCCACGCTCACCAGCCTGGATACGCCCACCTCGCTCATCGTCACGCCGATCAGTTGCGAGGCCAGCTCCATGGTGAGGCGACTATGCGTGATGAAGATGAATTGAATCCGACTCGACATGTCACGCACGATATCGCAAAAGCGCCCGATGTTGCTCTCATCGAGCGGGGCATCGACCTCGTCGAGCAGGCAAAAGGGCGCCGGATTCAGGTCGAAGATCGCGAATACCAGCGCTACGGCGGTGAGCGCCTTCTCTCCGCCCGACAGCTGCGCGATGGTGCTGTTGCGCTTGCCGGGCGGACGCGCCATCACCGTCACTCCGGCCGCCAGAGGATCCTCCCCGACCAGCTCGAGATAGGCGTTTCCGCCGCCAAACAGCTGTGGAAACTTCTGCTTCAATCCCTCGTTGATGCGGTTGAAGGTGTCCTCGAAGCGCGTGCGCGTCTCGCGATCGATCTTGCGCATCGCCTGCTCGAGGGTCTGCAGGGCATCGCTCACGTCGGTGAATTGCCGATCGAGGTAGGCCTTGCGCTCGCTCTGCTCGGCAAGCTCGCCGATGGCGGCGAGATTCACCTGACCGAGCCGCTCGAGCTCGGCCCGCACCGCTGTCAGGCGCTGTTCGCAGGTCTCGAGCTGCGCGTCCGGGGCGAGACCGGCGAGCACCGCCTCGAGCTCGCAATGGGTCGCGGCAAACTGCTCGAGCAGCGCCTCGCGCCGCAAGCGCGACTCCTGCGCGGCGAGTCTGCCCTGCTCCATCGCCGCACGTGCCGTCTGCACGCGCTGCTCGGCCTCGAGCCGACGCTCCTCCAGTGCGCGTAGCTGTTGCTCGCATTGCTCCAGAGCGCGGCGTGCAGCGCCGAGCTCGCTCTCCGCTTGCGAGCGTCGTGCGAGGCTCGTCTGCAGCGCCTGCTCGAGCTCACCGATCGGCGCATCACTGCGGCCCAGCGTCAGCTCGAGCTCGACACGCTGCGCGAGCAGCTCGGCGCGCTGTTGCGTCAAGCGCTCGAGCGCGCCCGCCATGGAGACCTCGCCCGCACGAGCGCCCTCCAGCTGCACCAGGGCATCGCGCAATGCCAACTGGGCGGCCTGGGCGCGGGCGCGCGCCTCGGCCGTGGCGATGCGCTGCTGCTCGCGCTCCTGCTCGAGCCCCGGACGCAGCTGCGTGAGCCGTGCCAGCGCTTGCGTCGCGAGCTCATGCGCGCCGCGTGCGCGCGCGAGGCTCTCATCCGTGCGTGCCGCATCGGCCAGCACCTCGGAGCGCTCCACGCCGATGCGCTCGCGGCTCTGCACGGCCTGTTCGATGCGGCCGCGCAGTGCCGCGAGTCCACCACGCAATTCCGCGTGCTCGTGATGCAGCCGCTGCTGCCGGGTCTGGGCGCGCTCGCGATGCTGCTCGGCGGACTCGACCTGGGTGCGCATATCGATCAGCTCCTGCTCGAGCCGGGCGACATGCTCCTCGGCGGTCCTGCAGCGCTCGCGCAGCTCCTTCAGACGCTGCTCGCGCTCGATGACGCCGGTATGCCCATCGCCACCGCGATTGACGCGCAGCCAGTCGCGGCCGACCCATTCGCCCGCAGGCGTGATCAGCGATGCTTCCGCGGGCAGCCGCTGGCGATGCGACAACGCCGCCGCCAGCGAATCGACCGTATGCACCCGCTCGAGCAGCCGGCGCACCACCGCAGGGGCGCGCACGTGGTCGGCCAGAGTGCCCGGCGGCGCGGTGCCGGCCGGATCGGCACCGGAGGGATCGGCACCGGCCGGATCGGCGCCGGATGAACCGGCCCCGGCGGCGATGGCGGCCCCGGCATCGGCGCCGGTCTCATAGAAGGTCAACTGTCCGCTCGCAAGCCGCGGCAGAGCCGCCTGCAGCACCTCCAGTGCCTCGATGCCTACGGCTTGCAGGTAATCTCCGAGCACCGTCTCGACGGCGCGCTCCCAACCTGCATCGACCTGCAGCGTCTCGGCAAGCCGCCGCTCGCTCGCACCGGCCCCGGCGAGTGAGCCGAGCCAGCTGTTCACCTCTGCACGCGTGCCGTGCAACGCCGCCTTCTGCACCGCCTCGAGCGACAGCAGCTCCGAGCGTACCTGGTCGCGCTCGCGCCGCAGGCGCTCCAGGCGCCCCTCGGCGGCCTCGCGGGCCGTGCGCAGTTCCCGCAGCTGCTCGAGCGTGCGCGAGAGCTCCTGTGCGATCCCGTCGGCTGCGGTGCGCGCACTTGCCTCACGCTCCAGCATCCTCGCGAGCGAGGCGTCGTCGGCGTGTCCGGCGAGTGCCTCGGATTCCGCGTCGAGCCGCGCGGTTTGAGCGCGCAGGCGCGCGCGGTGCGTCTCGAGCTCTTCGATGCGCGCCGCTTCCACCTGCGAGCGCTGTGACTCGGCGCCCAGCTGCCCGTTGAATTGCTCCCAGCGCTGTTGCCAGGCGGACAGCCGCTCCTCCAGGCCGGTGAGCACCGTCACCGCGGCCTGCTCCTGCCGGCGGCGTTCTGCGACGCGCGGTGCGAACTCGGCGAGCTGTGCGCGCTGCGCGCTGAGCTGCCGCTCATCCTGCTCGATCTGTGTACCGATCGAGGTGACACTGGCGCCCAGCTGCGTCAGATCGCGCCCCGCGCGCTCGCGCAGCTCACGAGCGTGCCGCAGATTCTGCTCCGTGCGCGTCACCTCCGCGCCGAGCTCGTAGTAGCGCGCCTGCACCTCGGAGAGCGCGCCACTCGAGTCTGCATGCGCCGCGCGCTGCCGCTCGATGGCCGCCTCCTCGGCGCGCAGTTCGGCGAGCGCCTGCTGCATCGCCAGCTCACATTCGCGCATCTGCCGCTCATGTCCCGCGGCTGAGCCATCCAGCTCACGCATGCGCAGCGCCAGCGATTCGGCGCTCAGCGTGCGCTCCTGCGCCTTGAAGTCCTGATAGCGCCGCGCGACATTCGCCTGCCGCTGCAGGTGACGGATCTGCTTGTCGACCTCATCGCGCAGATCCGCGACACGCGCCAGGTTCTCGCGCGTGTCGGCGATACGGCTCTCGGTCTCGCGCCGGCGTTCCCTGTACAGAGAGATACCGGCGGCTTCCTCGACGAAGGCGCGCATCTCCTCCGGCCGCGCCTCGATCACACGCGAGATGGTGCCCTGCTCGATGATCGCGTAGCTGCGCGAGCCGAGACCGGTGCCGAGGAACAGCTGCGTGATGTCGCGGCGACGACAGCGGCCGCCGTTGATGAAGTACGCGGAACTGCCATCGCGCTCGACGACCCGCTTGAGCGAGATCTCGGCGTAGCTCGCGTAGGCGCCCCCGACACGGCCATCCTGGTTGTCGAAGATCAGCTCGACCGAGGCGCTGCCGACCGGCTTGCGTGCGCTCGAGCCGTTGAAGATCACATCGGCCATCGACTCACCGCGCAGATAGCGCGCCGACAGCTCCCCCATGACCCAGCGAACCGCGTCGATGATGTTGGATTTACCGCAGCCGTTGGGGCCGACGACGCCCGTCAGATTGCCGGGCAGATGCACCGAGGTGGGATCGACGAAGGACTTGAAGCCCGAAAGCTTGATCCTGTTGAGCCGCATCTCCTGTCCTGGCTACGTCCTGTGAACTGTCGGCCCGCGGACCCGGCCGCCAATGGGGCGGGGGCTGCGCCGGCGCACCTGGCGCGCGCCGGCGCACTTGGCGCGATGGCGCGCTAGTGTAAAGTATCCGCGGTCCGCTTTCGACGCGAGATCCATCGCCGCGATGCCGAGCCAGCCTTCCACCGAAATCGAAACCTTTCCGAACCCGCAGCCGCAGCATGACTACACCATCCGCATGCGCATGCCGGAGTTCACCTGCCTGTGTCCGCGTACCGGCCAGCCCGACTTCGCCACCCTGGAGCTCGAGTACGTACCGGACCGGCTGTGTCTGGAGCTCAAGGCGCTGAAGCTGTACCTATGGTCGTTTCGCGACCGGGGCGCCTTCCACGAGGCCGTGACCAACGAGATCCTCGCGCATCTGGCGCGCACCGTTGCACCCCGCTTCATGCGTCTGACGGCACGTTTCAACGTGCGCGGCGGCATCGACACCACGGTGATCGCCGAGCAACGCGCAAGCGGCTGGCATCCATCCGAGCCCGTCAGCCTGCCCTGAAGTTTGCGCCCGAGCGCGGCGGCGGTGCAATTGCGGTGGAATTTTCACCGCTCTGTACACCCGGAAGCGCGCCGGTATAATCGCGCGTTCTCGACAGGACGGGTGCAGTCAGGAGCGAGGCGATGGCCGGCAAGAAGACCGGATCCAAGACGAGCAAACAGAAGCGGGCGACCGCGCCCAGGGCCGCTCCCCGCCGTGCCACGCCACGCAAGAGCAGCGCCGCAAGCCGCAAAGCGGTGGCCGCGTCTGCCGCCAAGCCCGCGCCGCGCATGATTCGCCCGGTCGAGGCGCTGCGCACCGGTGCGAATTCATCCGAGCACGCGCCGACGGCCGCCGCAGCCAAGCCGGCCGATGCCGTGCCCGGCGTCGCGGATGAGTCGCGCAGCGTCCTGACGGCGCGCGCCCTCACGCTGCCGGAGGGCGACGAGAACGACAGCGTAGAGCCTGGGAGTCTGCTGGCCGGTCCCCGCAACGTCAAGCCGTATGTCGCCAAGCGCGGCGAGCAGTACATGAGCAAGGAGCAGCTGGCGCATTTCCAGCAGATCCTGCTCAACTGGAAGCGCGACCTGATGGAGGAAGTGGACCGTACCGTCTCGCACATGAAGGACGAGGCGGCGAATTTTCCCGACCCGAACGATCGCGCCACGCAGGAGGAGGAGTTCAGCCTGGAGCTGCGCACGCGCGATCGGGAGCGCAAGCTGATCCGCAAGATCGATGAGGCACTCAAGCGCATCGAGGACGGCACCTACGGGTACTGCCTGGAGACCGGCGAGGAGATCGGCATCAAGCGTCTGGAGGCCCGGCCCGTGGCCACGCTGTCGATCGAGGCGCAGGAGCGGCGCGAGCGGCGCGAACGACAGTACGGCGACCGCGACGATCGCTATCGCTGAGCGAGCGCCGGCCCGCCCTGATCCAGTACCCAGGGCCCCAGCGCCGGCCGACAGGGCGTCATCTACCACTGACGCGCTAACCCGCCTGCTGCCGGGGCCGCCGGCGCGTCGGGTGTGCGTGAAGTGCCCACGATGCCCCGATCGCCTGCCGGCAGACTGCCCAACGCTGCGCCCGGCGACGGGCAGCCGGAACCGCCGGCGGAAGTCGATTTGGGTTCCGACGGCGCTTGTACTATGGTATGGGATATCGCAAGGCCCCCAGCGCATGGGCTTTGGGCACACGAGGGCTTCCGCATGAGCGAGTTACGCATCATCAAGAAGTACCCCAACCGGCGGCTGTACGATACCGTCGAGAGTCGTTACATCACCTTGGATGACGTGCGGCGCCTGGTGATGGACCGCGTGGAGTTCAGCGTCGTCGACAAACGCACGCAGCAGGACATCACGCGTCCCGTGCTGCTGCAGGTCATCGCGGATCTGGAACAGCGCAACGACACGGTTCTCAGCCAGGATTTCCTCGCGGAGCTGATCCGCAGCCACGACCGCCAGATCGGCCTGGAGGGCGTGCTGTCGAGCTACCTCGAACAGAGCTTGCGTCTGTTCCTCAGCCAGAAGCCTCCTGCCGGTGATCCGGCCGCGGCCGCGTCACACCTGGCGCATCAGAACCATCAGCGCTGGCACAGCGCGCAGGACGAGATCTTCCGTACGCTGATGAAGGCCGCCAACACGGCCGCTTCCTCATAGGACATGAGAGGCCGGCCGGCGCGTCCTCGAGAGCGCGCGCCGGCAGCACGCCCGACGGTTCCCCGCAAACAGATCGGCCGCAGCCGCGCGCTGATCAGGCGGCGTCCAGATTACGCATCGACAGACGGATGCGGCCCTGGCGGTCGACCTCGAGCACCTTGACGCGCACCTGATCGCCTTCCCTGAGCTTGTCGGACACGCGTTCCACACGCTCATCGGAGATCTGTGAGATGTGCACCAGCCCGTCGCGCCCGGGCAGGATCGTCACGAAGGCGCCGAAGTCCATGAGCTTGACGACCTTGCCTTCGTAGATGCGCCCGACCTCCACGTCCGCGGTGATGAGCTCGATGCGCTGCTGCGCCTCGCGGCCCGCCGCACTGTTGACCGAGGCGATCTTGACCGTGCCGTCGTTTTCGATGTCTATGGTGGTGCCGGTCTCCTCGGTGATCTGGCGGATGACTGCTCCGCCCTTGCCGATCACGTCGCGGATCTTCTCCGGATCGATCTTGAGCGTGATGATCGAGGGAGCCCACTCGGACATGTGCTCGCGCGACTTGCTGATCACGCGGTCCATCTGCCCGAGAATGTGCAGGCGACCCTCGCGCGCCTGGCTGAGCGCCACTCGCATGATCTCGGGCGTGATGCCCTCGACCTTGATATCCATCTGCAGCGCGTTGACGCCCTCGCGCGTGCCGGCAACCTTGAAATCCATGTCGCCGAGGTGATCCTCGTCTCCGAGGATGTCGGTCAGCACCTGGAAGCGCGTGCCCTCGAGCACCAGACCCATCGCCACACCGGCCACCGGGGCCTTGATGGGCACGCCCGCATCCATCAGCGACAGGCTCGCGCCGCACACGCTCGCCATCGAGCTCGAACCGTTGGATTCGAGGATCTCCGAGACGACGCGGATGACATACGGGAAGCTCGTCATGTCAGGCATCACCGCGTTGATGCCGCGACGCGCGAGATTGCCGTGACCGATCTCGCGGCGCTTGGGCGAGCCCATCATGCCGGTCTCGCCTACGGAGAACGGTGGGAAATTATAGTGCAGCATGAAGGGCTCGCGCCGCTCGCCCTCCAGTGCATCGATGATCTGCGCGTCGCGCGTGGTCCCCAGAGTCGTGGCCACCAGCGCCTGCGTCTCGCCGCGTGTGAACAGCGCCGAGCCGTGCGCACGCGGCAGCAGTCCGACGCGGATCGAGATCGGCCGCACGGTGCGCGTATCACGCCCGTCGATGCGCGGCTCACCGGCGAGGATACGCCGGCGCACGATGCGACTCTCGAGTGCGAACAGTTCCCCCTTGACGGCTTCCGCACTCCACTGCGGCACTTCGCCGGCGCTCAGCGCCGCGACGGTCTCCGTCTTGATGTCCGCGATGCGCGTGTAGCGCTGCTGCTTCTCGGTGATGCGGTAGGCCTCCGCGAGTGACTGCTCGGCGCGCCCGCTGACCGCCTGCTCCAGCGCCGTGTCCCCTGGCGCCGGCTGCCAGGTCCAGCGCGGCTTGCCGGCTTCCTGCGCGAGCTCACGGATGTTGCGGATGGCGATCTGCATCTGCTCGTGGCCGAACACCACCGCCCCGAGCATGACCTCCTCGGACAGGCCGTCCGCCTGCGATTCCACCATCAGCACCGCCTGCTGCGTGCCGGCCACCACCAGATCCAGCCGGGAGCCGGTCTGCTCGGTGCGGGTCGGATTGAGCAGGTACTGGCCATCGCGGTAACCCACGCGCGCCGCACCGATCGGTCCATTGAAGGGTACGCCGGCGATCGCGAGCGCCGCGGAGGCACCCAGCATCGCGGGGATATCGGCGTCCACGTCGGCGTTGAGCGAGACCACCGTGGCGACGACCTGCACCTCGTTGTTGAAGCCGTCGGGAAACAGCGGGCGGATCGGACGATCGATCAGGCGGGAGGTGAGTGTCTCGCGCTCGGAGGGACGCCCCTCGCGTTTGAAGAAGCCGCCCGGAATGCGTCCGGCTGCATAGGTCTTCTCGACGTAGTTGACCGTCAGCGGAAAGAAATCGCGCCCGGCGATCGCCGTCTTCTGCGCAACTGCGGTCACCAGCACCACGGTCTCGCCCATCGTAGCCACCACCGCGCCGTCGGCCTGGCGCGCGAGCTCACCGCTCTCCAAGGTGATGGTATGTGGGCCGTAGGGAAAGGTCTTTTTGAAGACAGTCACGCGGGGATCCTCGGAAGGTTCGGGCAGGCGGTAGTGGACCGGGCATCCGCGCAGCGGCGCGGCGCGCGGCGGCTCAGCGGCGCAGTCCCAGCCGCTCGACCAGTTCCTGATACTTGGCCGGCCGTGTGGCCTTCAGGTAATCGAGGAGCTTGCGGCGCTGATTGACCAGCTTGACCAGCCCGCGACGTGAGGAGTGATCGCGCTTGTGAACGCCGAAGTGCGTTCCCAGACCGTTGATGCGTTCGGAGAGCAGCGCGATCTGCACCTCGGGCGAACCGGTGTCGCGGGAATCGCGGCAAAACTGCGCGACCACGCTACTCTTTTGTTCCGTGGACAAGGCCATTGCGTGACAAACCTCGGTACTGATTGTCGGATATCGGGTCGTTTTGAAGGCCGCGAATTCTACGCGCACCCCCCGTATCGCTCAAGCTGAAACAGCAGGTTACGCGCGGCATCATTCCATCGGCTGCGGGAAGAGGCGCCGCGCCCGAAGCTGCCCGCGGCCATCGGTGCGCCCCAATCCCAGGAAGCGGCCCCGAGCGTCGTACAGTCGCCACAGCTGATCGGCTGCACTCGATGCCGCACTCGATGCTGCATTCGATGCACCCTGGGACAGCGTGCGGCCCTGCGAGATTGCGCGCGCGTCCGCGTCGGACAGGTGCAGTGGCGGCAGATGCTCGACCGCTCGATCGGCAGCCAGCAGCGGCCAGGCAGAAGCGTCGCGCACCGCGGCCTCGAGCTGCCCGAGAGTGACCATCGACTCGGCGGCGAACGGTTCCACATACTCGCGACGCAGGCTCGCCAGATGCCCACAGGTGCCGAGGGCCCGTGCGATATCCTCGCCGAGCACCCGCACGTAGGTGCCCTTGGAGCACAGGACGGCGAGCTGCAGCAGGTCGGGTTGTTGTTCCAGCAGCCGCAGGCTGTCGATCAGCACCGCGCGCGGGGCACGCTCGACATTCACGCCTCGTCGCGCCAGGCGGTAGAGCGGCTGACCGTCCCGCTTCAATGCCGAGTACATCGGGGGCAGCTGCTGCTGCGGCCCGAGAAATCGGCGCAGCACCGCCTCGATCTGCGTTCGCGTCAGCACCGGGACCGCGCAGCGCTCGATGATCCCGGTCTCGGCGTCGCCGGACGCGGAACGCGCACCGAGCTGCAACCCGAAACGGTAGGCTTTGCGACCCGCGAGCAGCTCCCCGGCCAGCCGCGTCGCCGCTCCCAGGCAGATCGGCAGCATGCCGCTCGCGAGCGGATCGAGACTGCCGCCGTGACCTGCCTTCACCCCGCCGCACAGACGGCGCACGCACTGCAGGGCGGCGTTGGAGGACAGGCCCACCGGCTTGTCGAGCAGGAGGATGCCGTCGAGCGGGGCGTGGACGTGGACGTTCATGGCATGAGCACGGCACGGGGCCTCGGTCCATTGAGAGAGTTTGGAGTCACGTGGCGTGTTACGTCAGACGTAACACGCCGCGTGACTCCAAGCTCTCTCAGTAGCTCGAGCCACCTCGCGTGCTCCTACCTGTCCGGTCCGGGTCCGCGTTCACGTCCCGCATCGCTGGCTACCGCCTGATCGATCAGCCCGGTGAGCCGATGCGCCTGATCGAGCTGCCGATCGAGCTCGAAGCTCAGACGCGGGGTATGGCGCAGCCGCAGCTCGCGCGAGATCTGTCCGCGCAGAAAGCCAGCGGCGCTGCGCAACCCCTCGAGCATGCCGGCCGCCGCAGTGGCCCGTGCAGCCCCAAAAGGCACCACGTAGACGGTGGCCATGCGCAGATCCGGCGTGAGCAGCACGGCGGTCACCGTGACGTTGCCCACGCGCGGGTCCTTCACCAGGGTACGTAGCAGCCGCGCGAGCAAGCGCTGCAGCTGCGCGGCGATGCGCTGCTGGCGAGCGCCGGCACCGGCGCTGGGGCCGGCCCCGTGGCCGGTGCTAGCCCCGTGGCTGGCGCTGGCGCGACTCACGTCACCTTACTCAATCGTGCGCGATACCTCGATGCGCCCGAAGCACTCGATCTGGTCTGCGATGCGCACGTCCTGGTAGTTCTTGACGCCGATACCGCACTCCGTGCCGGCGCGCACCTCGTTGACGTCGTCCTTGAAGCGGCGCAGCGACTCGAGTGAGCCTTCGAAGATCACCACATTGTCACGCAGCACGCGGATCGGGTTGTTTCGACGCACGCTGCCTTCGGTAACCAGGCAGCCGGCGACCACGCCGAACTTGCTGGAGCGGAATACCTCGCGCACCTGCGCGATGCCCACGATCTGCTCCTTGATCTCGGGAGCGAGCAGCCCGGAGAGCTTCTGCTTGACGTCGTCGATGGCCTCGTAGATCACGCTGTAGTAGCGCACCTCCACCCCGGTGTCCTTCATCGCCTCGCGCGCGGCAGCGTCGGCACGCACGTTGAAGCCGATCACGTAGGCCTTGGAGGCGGCCGCGAGCTGGATGTCCGAGGCGGTGATGCCGCCCACACCGCTGGCGATGACGTTCACCTGGGCCTCGTCGGTGGAGAGCTTGCGCAGCGCGTCGGTGAGCGCTTCAGCGCTTCCCTGCACGTCGGCCTTGAGCAGCACCGTGACCACGCCGGCGCGCGTGGCGCCCATCTGCGAGAACACGTCCTCGGCACGCGGCGCGGCGCGCGCCAGCTTCACGTCGCGGAAGCGTCCCTGCCGGTAGAGCGCCACCTCACGGGCCTTGCGTTCGTTCTCGACCGCGAGCAGCTCATCGCCCGCATTGGGAGCTCCCGACAATCCCAGCACCACCACCGGGATCGAAGGGGGTGCCTCGCTCACCGGATTGCCGGCCTCGTCGAACATGGCGCGCACCCGTCCAAACTCAGAGCCCGCGAGGATCGCATCGCCCACTTTGAGCGTGCCGCGCTTGACCAGCGCGGTGATCACCGCACCGCGGCCCTTTTCCATGCTCGCCTCGATCACCACTCCGGCGGCCAGACCCGTGCGCGAAGCCTTCAGCTCGAGCACCTCGGCCTGCAGCAATACTGCCTCCAGCAGCTGGTCGATGCCCTCGCCACTGCGTGCCGAGACATTCACGAACATGTTCTGCCCGCCCCACTCCTCGGGGATGACCTCGTGCTTGGCAAGCTCGGTGCGCACCCGGTCCGGATCGGCATCGGCCTTGTCGATCTTGTTGACCGCCACGACGATGGGCACATTGGCCGCGCGCGCGTGCTGAATCGCCTCGATGGTCTGGGGCATCACGCCATCATCGGCGGCGACCACGAGCACCACCACGTCGGTGGCCCTGGCGCCGCGGGCGCGCATCGCCGTGAATGCAGCGTGGCCGGGAGTGTCCAGGAAGGTGACCGCCCCGCGCGGCACCTCCACGTGATACGCACCGATATGCTGGGTGATGCCTCCGGCCTCGCCGGCCGCGACCTTGGTGCGGCGAATGTAATCGAGCAACGAGGTTTTGCCATGATCGACATGACCCATGACCGTCACCACCGGCGGACGCGTCTCGAGCTCCTCGTTGGCGGCCACCTCGCCCTGCAACCCCTCCTCGATCTGGTTTTCCTTGAGCAGTTTCGCGGTGTGGCTGAACTCCTCGACCACCAGCACGGCGGTATCGCGATCGATCGTCTGGTTGATGGTCGCCATGACGCCCAGGTTCATCAGCACGGTGATGACCTCGGTGGCCTTGACTGCCATCTTCTGCGCGAGCTCGGCCACCGTGATGGTCTCGCCGATCCCCACTTCGCGCTTGACCGGCGCGGTGGGCATCTCGAAGCCATGCTTGGCCTCCCCACCGACCGGCACCGTACGCGCGCGCAGCTTTTTCTTCTTCTTGTGACGCGCGCTGACGTCCCCGGCGATGTGCAGCTCCTCGCGCCCGTAGCGCGTGCGCTGCTTGCCGTCGTGCTCCTCGGCACGCGAGGCGGGCGCCGGGTGCTGCTGGCTCTCGCGGGCCGCCTCGGCCGCGCGGCGCGCTCGCTCGCGTTCGGCCG
>JASHPX010000244.1 GCA_030037905.1 Gammaproteobacteria bacterium | reverse complement strand
GAGCCGCGGCACCGGCGGTCGCAGCGGCGCAAATGGCACAGCGGGCGCCGCGGGCGCGGGGGCAGCCGGCGCGGGGGCGGCCGGCGCGGGCACCACGGGTGGAATCGCTGACAAGGTGCAGCAGGTGGCCGACGAGAGCGGCGTGCCGGCGACGCTCGCCATGCTCCAGGGAGTGCAGGCGCGACCGCTCGAGAGCGGTGCGGGACAGCTGGCGCTGGCGACTCTCGCGTTCGACGGCTGGAATTATCGCGAGGCGCTGCAGTACGGCCAGCGCGCGCTCAACGATGGGGCGGCACCCGCAGCCGCGCAGCTGGTACTGGCGCGCGCGCATGCCGGTCTGGGTGAAGCCGCGCAAGCCGAGGCGGCGGCGTCCGCGGCGAGCGCGGCCGCGCCGAAGGAGCAGAGTTTCGCCACGGCCGACGTGCTGCTGCTGCTCGGGCGCGAGCACGAGGCTCACGATGCGATCGAAGATGCCCTGGGGCGCGATCCGCAAAACGCCGAGCTGCGCGCGCAGGCAGAGCGACGCCTGGGGCTGCTCGCGTTCGACGACGGTGACTACGACGAAGCGCAGCGCGACTTCTCGGCGCTGCTGAAGGATAGGGATTCGGCGGCGATCGCGGTCTACTATCTCTCGGCGATCGCCGAGCGGCGCGATGATGTGAGGACGGCACTGCGCGGTTACCAGTTGCTCGCGGGCACTGCGCTGGAGGCCTCGGCGCGTGAGCGCGCCGCTACGCTGCTGTTCAAGAACGGCAGTCACGACGCGGCGCTGCAGTTGCTGGCGGCGCCCAACAACGCCTCGCCGGCTGCGCGCGTCGATGCCGAGATCGAGCAGGCACAGCTGCTGTCCGACGGGGGTCAGGCGGACCAGGCGCTGGCGCGCATCGATGACGCGCTCGCGCGCGCTCCCGGTCACCCGGACCTGCTATACCAGCGCGCCATCGTGCTGGAGAAGGGCGGCCACACCGATCAGGCGATCGCGCAGCTCGAGACGCTCTACCGAGAGCGCCCGCAGGATGGCGAGATCGCCAATGCGCTGGGGTTCATCCTCGCCGATCACGGACGCGACCTTGCTCGCGCGCAGCGCCTGATCGGCTTTGCCCTGAAGGGCGAGCCGGACAATCCGGCCATTCTGGACAGCATGGGGTGGGTGTACTACCGGCGCGGCATGCCGAAGGTGGCGCTGCCGCTGCTCGAGCGCGCCTTCCGGCTCGATCAGGACGGAGATATCGGTGCGCACTGGGGCGAGGTGCTCTGGTCGCTCGGGCAGAAGGCCAAAGCGCGAGAAGCCTGGAGCCGCGCGCTCATCGCCGATCCCGACAACGCCGCGGTGAAGGCGGCCCAGAAGCGTCTCGGAGCCCCGCAGCTGCTGACGCCAGGGGAAGGAATCTCGGTCTGATTGCGGTGCGCGGGATTGCGATCCTGGCGCTGTGCGCGCTGCTCGGCGCATGCGCGAGCGCACCCTCCACACGCGCGAAGATTGCCTCGCCCGCAGGTGTGCCAGCGCAGCTCTCCTGGGCGCAGCGCCAGGCCCGGCTGCTGCAGGACGTCGATCACTTCACGCTCACCGGTCGTCTTGCCGCGAGCAACGGCCACCAGGGTGAGTCCATGAGCGTGTATTGGCGGCAGCAGGGTGCGGACGCCGAGCTGTCGCTGACGGGTCCGCTCGGTTTCGGCGGCGCGCAGGTGCAGCTTGCGGACGGACTGCTCACGATCACCACCGGCGGTGGCCGGCACCTCACCGGTGGCGCTGCGGGAGAGCAGCTCGTCGCGCTGCTCGGATTTGATCCGCCGCTACGCAGTCTGCGTTACTGGGTTCTCGGCGTGAACGATCCGCTCGTCGGCGCCGCGCCCTCGCTCGATGCCCGGCAGCGACTCACGCAGCTGCGGCAGGAAGGCTGGCGGATTGATTACGATGAGTACTTCGCGGTGGGCGGGCAGTGGCTGCCACGGCGCCTCACCCTCTCGCACGACGATCTGCGCCTGAAGCTCGTGATCAATGCCTGGCAGCTCTAGCTCGCCGCCGAAGGAGGACCTCAGCTGGTGGCCGGCGCCTGCGAAGCTGAACCTGTTCCTGCACGTCACCGGACGCTACTCCGACGGCTATCACGCCCTGCAGACGGTATTCCAACTGATCGACCGTTGCGATCGTATCGGGATCGGGGTGCGCGAGGACGGACGCATCGAGCGGCTCGCCGGTCTTGCCGAGGTCGAGCCGGAACGTGATCTGGTGGTGCGCGCGGCGCGGCTGCTGCAGCAGCATTCCCGGACACGGCTCGGCGCCGATCTGCACGTGATCAAGCGCATCCCGGCGGGCGGAGGTCTCGGCGGCGGCAGCTCCGATGCAGCCACCGTGCTGCTGGCGCTGAACCGGCTGTGGGGCCTGGGGCTGGACCTTGCCGTCCTGGCACAGCTGGGGCTCTCACTGGGAGCCGACGTGCCGGTATTCATCCATGGCCGCAGCGCCTGGGCCGAGGGACGCGGGGAGCGGCTGACTCCCATGCCGCTGCCGCCGCGCTGGTATCTGGTGATACATCCGCAGATCGCGGTCAGCACGGCCGAAGTGTTCCAGGCCCCTGAATTGACACGAAATTCCCCCGTCATCACAATACGCGACTTTTCTGCCGACATGGGTAACGTCTGCGAGGCGGTAGTGCGCGCGCGCTATCCGGCCATCGCAGAGGCACAGGATTGGCTCTGCGGCCAGGCAGACGGGCAGGGCGGTCGCTTGCGGGCACGCATGAGCGGCACCGGCAGCTGTATCTTTGCGACCTTCGAGCACTGGCAAGAGGCCGAGCGTATCGCCGCGCGGGTGCCGGATACCTGGAGCAGCTTCGTGGCGCGCGGGCTGGACCGCTCGCCGCTGCATGAGATGCTATAGCACCGCCCGAGCGTCGCGCCGTGCGAGGATTGGGTAATGGGCGAGATTGGGGTGTCGCCAGGATTGGGGTGTCGCCAAGTGGTAAGGCAGCGGGTTTTGATCCCGCCATACGCAGGTTCGAATCCTGCCACCCCAGCCATTCTTCCAGCGAAAGAATAGTCTTTGTAGAACAAGGTCTTGTCGGTGTGTCAGTCAGGCTGGCGGCCTTGGATTCAGGTGCACAAAGATCGCGAATTGCTGCGGCTACTGACAGATCTACTGCCAGATTATCGATCGGAAGCAATGCCCCCTTATGCCGGCGGTCCTGACACGCCTCGTCGGATCGAGCGGATGCATCTCTAGCAATTGGCGTCAGATTCATCGCACTCTCGATCGTTTCGATGTCGGTCTCGGACGAGCCTTCGGCCCAGGCTGCATAGGCACGTAGTATCGTCGCAATGCTGTGCCCGTGCTGTTTAGCGACCCACAGCGCTTTCTTACCGATCATCAGATTCCAGCTCACCGAAGAATGGCGTGCGGTATACGGTCGCCGGTAGCGCAGCTTCAACGACCGCAGTGTCTTGCGCCATCGAATTTGGGAACGCTGCAGATCGCGGAAGGGTTTGCCGCTGTCCAGAAAAAAGACGTGATCGTGGTCGATCTTTCCGGCAACCTCGAGGCGTGCGCGAAGACGAAGCTGTCGTTTTAGAACCGAGTCGAGGCGGCCATTAGGAAGTTTCGGCGTCACCGCTCGGGAGCCGACGTTAGCAACGTCATCATGGGGCACCGGCGCTGTCAGAAGCGGTTCGAATCCTGTAGGGGGTAGCGCAGAGACTTCACCTCGCTCGTTAAGCTCGAACCCTGAATCGTACGCCCTCAGCAGGCGCACGAGCTTCTGTCGGTACTCTGCTCGACCAACTTCTCGGTCAAACTCACTGCAGTGCCATCCGCAGCTGGAATAGTCGTGGAACCACCGCTTTGTGGGTTTCGACACGTGGTCATACAAGAACTCAATCATGTCAAAGAGGTCGTCTTCTGACCAATCGTCAATGGTTTTGCCTATAGGCCAGAGATTCGGCTTCCGCAGCACCAGTAGCAGTTCGGCCTGAAGGTCGGTTCCAATCGCGCCGGGAACAAAGCCCGCATCAACGCACATGTAGCCCAGGTCCTCTTGGAAGTAACCCTCCGCCTCTAATTGTTCATATTGCGCCAGGAATACTCGCTTGAAATCAGCTAGGGTAAGTGAAGCTCCCGCGCCGCCGCGGCCGGCACGCTGCGAATAATACGGACGGTCATTCATGGAGATGGAGTACGACTCTTGCGAGCCATAAACTCAGCGTATTTTTCCGACAGCGTGAATACGTATTCAAAGATGGCTACAGTAAAGGCGAGCACATCCTCAGCGTTTTCCTTTGTGACATCTTCTTCGCCAGCGTGCGCGCCTAAATTTCGTTCTTTCCTGAGGACGTTCGCCCAATCGAAT
>JASHPX010000243.1 GCA_030037905.1 Gammaproteobacteria bacterium | reverse complement strand
AGCGGCCGGCATCGGGCAAGCAGGCGGTGCGGGGCAAGCAGGCGGCGGCACGGCGCGGGCAGGCGCCCCGACGCGGGCAGGCGGCACGGGGACAGAAACCCTCGCGCACCAGCGGTGGCGCCAGGTCACCGGCGCGCGCCGCCGTCCGACGTCGCGCGCGGCATCGCTGATGCGCCCGGCGGCATGAAGGAGCGCAGTGCCCATGGCCGGGCAGGAACGATTGCGGATCGCGCTCGCGCAGGTCGACCTGTTCGTAGGGGCGGTACAGCCCAACGTTGAGCGGCTGATCCATCTCGCCCGCCGCGCGCACACCGAGCTCGGGGCGGACTTGGTCATGTTCCCGGAACTCGCGCTCTCGGGCTATCCACCCGAGGACCTGCTGTTTCACCGTGGACTGCGGCTGAAGATCGAGCAGGGCCTGGATGAGCTCGCGCACGCGGTGCCGGAGATCGCGATCCTCGCGGGCTACCCCGAGTATCGCGAGGGCCGCATCTACAATGCGGCGGTGCTGCTGCACGGCGGCCGCGTGCTCGGCAACTATCGCAAGGCGTGCCTGCCGAACTACCGCGTATTCGACGAGAAGCGTTACTTCTCGCCCGGCACCGAGCCCACGGTCGTGGAGTTCCGCGGCTATCGGCTGGGGCTGCTGATCTGCGAGGACAGCTGGGAACGCGCCCCGGCGCGCGCGGCACGCCAACAGGGGGCGGAGGCGCTGCTGATCATCAATGCCTCTCCCTATGAGCTTCACAAGCAGCGCGAGCGCGAGCGCGTGGTCGCGCGGCGCATCGCCCAGGTTGGAATCCCGGTCGTGTATCTGAACCTGGTGGGCGGGCAGGACGAGCTGGTGTTCGATGGCAACTCCTTCGTGATGGACGCGCAGGGGCAGCTCGTCGCACGCGCGGCACCGTTCGAGGAGAGCCTCTCCTGCGTGGAGCTGCGGCGCGCGGCTGCGGGCGGCGTCGAGGCGGTATCCGGAGAGATCGCCCCGGAGCTGTCCGATGAGGCGAGTGTGTATCACGCGCTGGTGCTCGGAGTGCGCGACTACGTCGACAAGCATCGCTTTCCGGGGGTCGTCATGGGCCTCTCCGGCGGCGTGGATTCGGCGCTGACGCTCGCGGTGGCGGTGGATGCGCTCGGCGCCGATCGCGTGCACGCCGTGATGATGCCCTCCCAATATACGTCGCAGATGAGCCGGGAGGATGCATCTGCGCAGGCGCGCACGCTGGGCGTGCGGCTGAGCTCGATCTCCATCGAAGGCATGTTCGAGGCCACGCTGCAGGCGCTGCGCGATGAGTTCGCGGGCCTGGCCGCAGACACCACCGAAGAGAACATCCAGGCGCGCTGCCGCGGAGTGCTGCTGATGGCGATCTCCAACAAGACCGGCAGAATGCTGCTGACCACCGGCAACAAGAGCGAGATGGCGGTCGGCTACGCGACGCTCTACGGTGACATGGCGGGCGGCTTCGCCCCGATCAAGGACTGCAGCAAGCTGCTCGTGTACCGGCTGGCGCGTTACCGCAATGGCCTCGCGCCGATCATTCCACAGCGGGTCATCGATCGGGAGCCGAGCGCTGAGCTGCGTCCGGATCAGAAGGATACCGACTCACTGCCTCCCTACGAGGTGCTCGACCCGATTCTCGAAGCGTTCATCGAGGAGGACCTGTCGGTCGATGAGATCTGCGAGCGCGGCTTTCCGCGCGCCGTGGTCGCACGGGTGCTCGAGATGGTCAGACGCGCCGAGTACAAGCGCCGCCAGGCGCCCCCCGGCGTGCGTGTCAGCCGCCGCGCCTTCGGCCGGGACTGGCGCTACCCGATCACCAACGGCTATCGGCGCTAGAACGGCGCTAGAACGGCGCTAGAACTGCCACCAGTGCCGCTTGGGCGTCGTGTAGATCGGGCTGCCGGGCGGATAGTTGTAGGCGTACATACGCTGCACGTTGCTGGCGAGCTGCGTGAGGCCGAGCTTGCGGTAGCACTCCATCAGTATGCGCAGCGCGTCCTGCTGGGCGGGTGCACCCTGGTATTGTTCGAGCACCTCGTTGGCGCGCTGGGCCGCGGCCAGATAGGCGCTGCGGCGTACGTAGTAGCGCGCCACGTAGATGTCGTACTGCGCCAGACGGTTGCGCAGGTAGGTCATGCGGCGCAGGGCATCGTGGGCGTATGAGCTGTTCGGGTACATCGTGACGACGGTATTGAAGGCGGCGATCGACTTGAGGATGTCCTCCGGGGGCTTACGGGCCATATCCACGCCCAGAAAGCGCTCGAGCCCGAACGGCACGCGCTCGAAGTAGATCAGGCCCTTCATGTACCAGGCGTAATCGTCACTGGAATTGGTAGGCTCCTCGCGCAAGAATTCATCGGCCGCATCGACCGCTGAGTCCTTGTCGCCCTTGCGATAGTAGACATAGATCAGATCGAGCCGCCCCTGGCGCGCCTGGTCGGTGAACGGGAAGCGAGAGGTCAGCGACTCGTAGGTCTTGCTGGCGTTGGTAATATCGTTCTCGACCATCTGCTTGTGCGCGAGCTGGTAGAGCTGCGTCGCATTCATCGTCTGCAGGCGCCGGTTGGAGCAGCCGGCGGTCAGCAGTGCGAGACCCGCAAGCAGCGCGGCTCCCAGGAGCCACGGGCGCATGCGCGGTGCGCCGGCGGCCGCGATCGGTACCGGCACGGCGGACGCGCGGAGAGACGACGAGATGGCCGGCACGGCCGGCGCCGCGGCCACGGCCAATTCAGTGCGGGGCGGTTTTGACAACGACATGCGGCTCCTGGATTCCTGGATTCGATGAAGCGCCCGAGTATAGCCGACCCCGGAACTGAACCCCGCGCGGCGCCGCAGGCCCCGCCTGGGGCTGCGGTGCCCGCGCCTGGCGCCGCGGCGGCCCTGCCTGGCGCTGCGGCGCAGACCCTATCAGTTCTGCGGCGCACACATACGCTCGAGCTGCCGCCGGATGCGGCCGGACAGCGGCTCGACCAGGCGCTGGCCCATGCCCTGCCACAGTACTCGCGTGCGCGCCTGCAGCGCTGGATTCGCGAGGGCGCGGTCCGTGTCGCGGGCGCGCCGATGCGCCCGCCCGACCGAGTTCGCGGCGGTGAGTGGGTGGTGGTCGAGGGGCAGTTCGAGGCCGCGGAAAGCGTTGGACCGGAGTCACTACCGTTGCAGGTGGTGTACCGCGATGAGGAGCTGCTGGTGATCGACAAGCCGGCGGGCATGGTCGTGCACCCCGGAGCAGGCAATCGCGCGCATACGCTGCAAAACGCGCTGCTGGCGTACGATCCCGCGCTCGCGCGGGTGCCGCGGGCAGGGCTCGTGCATCGGCTGGACAAGGACACGAGCGGCCTGTTGATCGTGGCGAGAACACCCGAGGCGCATACACGGCTGGTGCACGCGCTGGCGGCGCGCGAGATCGCCCGCGAATATGTGGCGCTCGTGTGGGGCCGGCCTGTCGCCGGAGGGCGCATCGATGAGCCGATCGGCCGCGACCGGCGCCGGCGCACACGCATGGCCGTCGGGGCGGGCGGCCGCGCGGCAGTGACCCACTATCGCATCGAGCGCCGCTTTCGCGCCCACACGCTGCTGCGCGTGCAGCTCGAGACGGGACGCACGCACCAGATCCGCGTGCATCTGGCCCATGTGGGACTGCCGATCGTGGGCGATCCTACTTATGGGGGACGGCAACGGCTGTTGCCCGCGGCTGGCGCGGGCGCTGCGGGCACCGGGGGCGCCCCTGGCGCGACGAGCGCCGCGGGCGTCACCGGCGCTGCGGGCGTCACCGGCACCGCCAACGCGGCGCTG
>JASHPX010000242.1 GCA_030037905.1 Gammaproteobacteria bacterium | reverse complement strand
GGAGAGCTCCAAGAAGGACGAGGGCAAGGGTGCCGCGTCCAGGAAGGAAAAGAGGTAGTTGCAGGCCGCACGCGGTCAGCTGCGCGGGCAGAGCGTGCCGACGGCCGGGCTAGCCCTCAAGCTCATCGTCGGCCTCGGCAACCCCGGGGCCGGCTATGCGCACACGCGACACAATGCCGGCTGGTGGTTCATCGATGGTCTGGCCGAGCGCTATGGCGCACAGTGGCGGCGCGAGTCGCGCTGGCACGCGCAGGTTGCACGCGTTCGCATCGACGAGCGCGAGCTGTGGCTCGCCAAGCCGACCGACTACATGAATCGCAGCGGCGCGCCGGTGGCCGCCGTCGCCGGCTTCTATCACATCGAGCCGCCGGACATCCTGGTGGCGCACGACGACATCGACCTGCCGCCCGGCGTCTGCCGGCTCAAGCAGGGCGGCGGCCACGGCGGTCATAACGGCCTGCGCGACGTCATCGCGCACCTGGGGGCGGATTTCTGGCGCCTGCGCTTCGGTGTGGGTCATCCCGGAGTGCGCGAGCTGGTGATCGACGCGGTGCTCGACCGGCCGACGTCGCTCGAGCAGCAGTCGATCGATGCGGCGCTGGAACGCGCCAAGGCCATCGTGCCGCTGCTGCTGGTGGAAGGCGCCCAGAAGGCCATGAACCGCCTGCACAGCGAGAACCCGCGGGTGCAGGGCGAAGCGCCGCAGGCGCCGCAGGCAGAGTGAGGCGTCATGCCGATTCAATGCGGCATCGTCGGACTACCGAATGTCGGCAAATCGACCCTGTTCAATGCGCTCACACGCGCGCAGATCGCGGCCGAGAACTATCCGTTCTGCACGATCGATCCGAACGTCGGTGTAGTGCCGGTGCCGGATGAGCGGCTCGCGGCGCTGGCGGCGATCGCGCATCCGGAAAAGATCGTGCCGACGGCGGTCGAGCTGGTGGACATCGCCGGCCTGGTCGCGGGTGCTTCGACGGGGGAGGGGCTCGGCAACCAGTTCCTCGCGCACATCCGCGAGGTCGACGCGATCGCGCATGTGGTGCGCTGTTTCCAGAATCCCGACGTCATACACGTCGCGGGGCGCGTGGACCCGCTGGCCGATGTCGATGTGATCAATATGGAGCTGGCGCTCGCGGACCTTGCGACGGTGGACAGGGCGCTGGAGCGCGCCGCCAAGGCTGCCAAGAGCGGCGAGAAACAAGCATTGCGACGGCGCGAGCTGTATGAGCGTGTGCGTCAGCAGCTGGATACCGCGCGGCCGGTGCGCGCGATGCCGCTGGCGGACGCGGAGCGGCGCGGGCTGCGAGAGCTGCAGCTGCTGACGGCCAAGCCCGTGATGTATGTCGCCAACGTCGATGAGGCGGGACTGGCGGGCGCGAACGCTGCCGAGGCGGCGCTGCGGGCTCGCGTGGAGGGCGAGGGTGCGGTGGTGGTGCCGGTGTGCGCGGCCGTCGAGGCGGAGATTGCGCAGCTACCCGATGCCGAGCGCGCCGAATTTTTGCAGGCGCTCGGCATCCGCGAGCCGGGGCTGAACCGCGTCATCCGCGGCGCCTATGAGCTGCTCGGGCTGCTGACCTACTTCACGGCCGGCCCCAAGGAGGTACGCGCCTGGACCGTGCGCGCCGGCAGCACCGCGCCACAAGCCGCCGGTGTGATCCATACCGACTTCGAGCGCGGCTTCATCCGCGCCGAGGTGATCGCCTACGCAGACTACATCCACCACCACGGCGAGGCCGGCGCGCGCGAAGCGGGCAAACTGCGCCTGGAAGGCAAGGACTACGTCGTTCGCGAGGGCGACGTGATGCACTTCCGATTCAACGTCTAACGCGCCGGCCACGCCATGCCGCGCCGGCTTCGCCATGAGGCCAGGCGCAACAGCGTCAGTCCCGCCAGACCTGCACCGAGCAGCCAGTTGCGGTGAGTCGAGAGCCAGAGCGCGGGGCTGCGCTCGCGGGCGTGACCACTGAAGCGACCGCGCGTCCCATGATCGCCGGGCGGCGAGTGCCACAGGTTGTCGGGGCGGTCGGGTGGGATCAGGTCGTGGCTGGTCTGCCCGCGATAGGCAGTGCGCGCCATGTAACGATCGGCGAGCGGCGCGAGCAGGCGGGTGCCCCAGATGGCTGCGAGGGTGCTGCCGCCGACGTACAGCTCGCGCCGCCGATGGTGCGCAGCCCAGTAAACGGCGCGGGCCGCGACCTCGGGCTCGAAGATCGGTGGCAGCGGCTGCGGCGCAAGCGGCATGCGCGTGCGACACCAGTCGAACTGCGGGGTGTTTAGCGCCGGCATTTGCACCATGGTGACATGCACGCGGCTGTGCTCGTGCATGAGCTCGGTGCGCAGCGCGCTGGTGAAGCCGCGGATCGCAAACTTCGCGCCGCAGTAGGCCGCTTGCAGAGGGATGGCCCGATAGGAGAGTGCCGACCCCACCTGCACGATGCAGCCGTGGTTGCGGTCCTGCATGCGCCGCAGAGCAGCGAGGGTGCCGTACACGGTACCGAGGTAGGTGACTGCGGTGACGCACCTCGCCGGGCTGCAGCAGCGCGGTCGGGGAGAACACGGTGACCATGGCGTCATTGACCCAAACGTCGATGGGCCCGAGCTCGCGCTCGACGGTCTCGGCGGCACGCTCTACGGCGGCGGCGTCAGTGACATCCAGCGGCAATGGAAGGGCCCTTGCGCCCAAGGCCTGGACCTCGGCGCCGGCCACCTGCAGGGCCCCGGCGTTGCGCGCGATCAGTGCCACCGCGGCGCGATGGCGCGCGAACTCGAGCGCGATGGCGCGACCGACGCCGGCACTGCGCCGGTGACCACCACCACCCGTGCGCTACGCATCAGCTCCACTCCCGCAGTCTGCACGGGGGATCTGTGCTCGTAGCGTTGCCCAGCGCCACGGAAGCGGCCATCAGGGCGAGGGTGCGCCTACGCCCATACCGAAAGGCCGACAAATGCTCGAACGATTCCTTCCTTTCCGGGGTGGTTTCTCTTTCATCAGCATCAGCGGAGCAGCGTAGACCGTGGAGGGCAAGTTCGGCGATGACAGGTGCGACGTTCAGTCAGCCATTGCCGCATCTTCAGGCCATAACACGTGAGCAGTCGGCGCTGCTCGACCGGATCGTCACTGCCGCGCACGAGTGCTGAAACTTCGGCCGGTACGGCCAAATGCTCCCACAGGGTGTCGATTGGCCACGGCGCCAGCCGACGCGAATACCGTGCGGTCAACGGCATGGGCGCAGGATGCTGCAGGATCCTGGTGCGGGGGTTTGCCGGCCTCCGGCCCGACCCCTACAATGCGCGTTCCCCGACGGCTAGGTAGCTCAGCTGGTTAGAGCGTGGCACTCATAATGCCGAGGTCGAGGGTTCGAGTCCCTCCCTAGCCACAGTCAATCAGCCACGTGCGGTCCCTTTTGAACCCGAACCACGGAGGCTGCGGGACTTTTGCGGGACTGCGGTGAAGACACTTTCCGGGAGCCTCGATCAGCGAACCGACACCGCGATCCGCAGGCGATCTCCATAGGTCTGCTTGGGGTCATGTACGCGCACGCCCGAAAGTCCGGAGGACAAGCGCTCCCGAACTCCTCGGCGTATCGCTGGGCGGCCCGACGACGAGCGGCTTTCCAGTCCGAGTTGTACATCCGCGTCACCGCTCGAGCGGCCCGCGTGAAGCGCGTCCCGCAACCGGATGTCCGTGGTAGGTGCTCTGATAAGCGCGCGCCCGGTTCGAGCCTACACGTCCGGCTACGGACCGCTTGCTGCTGCACGAGCGCGCGGCG
>JASHPX010000241.1 GCA_030037905.1 Gammaproteobacteria bacterium | reverse complement strand
ATCTGATATCGAGATCGCCGAGACTCGCGCCGCCGTGCTGCGCCAGGTCATTGCCCGCCGGGCGACGTCTTTCCTGCAGTCCCTGGAGGCTGAGCTGACGTCCGAGCGCAGACGTTACCGATCGCGAGGAACAGGCAGGCGAACTCGACTGTCGCTCACGGTTTTCGAGTCGAAGGCTTGATGGAAGCGCCGGGGGGGAGTCATGGCTATAAAGAAACTCAAAGACCATGCGAGCAGCGGGATCGTGGGAGGGATAGAGGACCCACGTTATTCGCTGGCTCGCGAGATGCTAGCCGTCTGTATGGACACATTGAAAAGGCATGGTTTCACGAAGACGCAATTAGCGAGCCTCGCGAAAGAGGTTGTGGAGAGTAGCAACGAAATTCCAGTGAGTACAAAACTCTTTGAGGACGTCTCTAATCTCGGAAAACTAGCGAACTCGTGGGCAGAGGACCCATCGTACGTTGATGAGTCCGGGCGGCCTCGTGTCATACCTATCCGCGGGTCTGCGCCAAGTTTTTCATCGCTTGCCCAATCTTATTTTCCTGGCCGTTCCGTCGCTGAAATTATTCGAATTGGAATCGAGGCGCGAGTATTGGAACGAGTTGGGAGATACAGCGTCGGTCACCTTGGTCCCTGCGTCCTGCTAACGGGTAATCGAACTCTGCTTCTGGGACACGCCGTACGCAGCATTAAATGGTTCTTGGGTACCGCCTATTACAACGCCCGGGACCCTGAAGGAACGCGGTGTCCTTGGCCCGAGAGGCAGGCCTTTGCCGAGCTGCCGGAGGGCGACTTCGCTGAGTTTCTCAAGGTAATGCGCGAACCGATCGTGAACCTGACGGAGATGAGTAACCGCTGGCTGATGGGTCGTGCGGCTATCCCGAGACATGCCACAGGCAGAAAAATCACAATGGGCGTGCAGGCTTATATATTTAGAGATACGTAGCCGGACCCAAACTAAGGGTCCAACCCTCGAATAAGCCTCATAACCCACACCCCCTACGTCGGTGGCCGACGGAACTGGGCTTCTACTGGTCGAAGAACCCTCAGGGGTAGCCCCGACTTATCATCTAACCCTGCAATTATATTGACATAAGTGACTATTTCAGCATATGTTATCCACAACGGTCAAAAAATGTGAACTGCGTTTCTTGACCAAGGGAGTCGTGTCTGATCTCCGCCGACCAAGATAAAAAGATCGAAGGCGAAGCGTTCCTCGATGCGATTGAAGCGCTGCTGCGGCCACTCATGCCTGTGGTCTTTAGCTACGGCGTTACCGCACAGGATATCGGCGAAATCTTCCGCACGCTGTACCTCGAAACCCTAGCCGAGAAACTGAAAGAACAGGGCAGGCCCGCTACTGCGCCTCGTCTGGCTCTTATGGCAGGGTTGACGCGCGGCGAAGTAGAGGCACTCCTCTCTAGACGTCTTGCAAAGCGCCGACTCCGCGCTCGGAGTTCACGGAAGCTCGATGAGTTGACGCGGGTCCTGTCGACTTGGCATGACGACACAAGATTCAGTACACCTTACGGAGCGCCTCTTGATCTCTCACTGAAGCCGGAACGCGGCTTTAAGACGTTCAATGAACTGGTGGAAGTGGCAGATGTTAGAAGCGATGTTGGGTTAGTCCTTGATGAGTTGCTTGCCGCCGGGTGCGTCGAAGTTCACGTGGAGAAATTTGTTCGCTGCGTTAGTAGAGTTTTTATACCCGCAGGTGTTGATTCATTTCAAATTGCTCGTCTGGGTCGCTACGTCGGCGCACTCATCGGGAATTTTGTTCACAACCTAATTAGGAAGACCGAAGAACCTTCCTATTACGAGGTCGTTGTTTCGACGGACGGGCCCGTCAAGCGCGAATTTCGCGACGCGATTCTGAAATACATACATACGCGCCTCCAACCTGCATTGGAAGACATGGCACGTTGGCTTGAATCGCACGAATTGGAATTCCGCGACGGCCACGGTGTGCGCTTCGGCCTTGGTACGTTTTTCTTTGAGGAAGCCCGCAACGACGGCGAGATTGAAGGTAAGCAAGTCGCAAACGACGGTTAGCGCTCTCTGAGACGCGAAGCCTTTGGGAGGAACTATGAGAAGAAGTATCCAGGTTTCACTCGCTGTTGGCGCATTGGCCGCTGCAGCCGCAATGACATGTGCGAATGCCAGCAGCGGCAGAGAACTCTTGTTCTCTGCTCCAGTACAGCAACTCGACCGAACGACTGATAGTGTCACAGTCCTTGGTCAGGTCTTTCAGGCGCCAACTGACCAACTGAGTATCGGGCAGATTGTTAACGTCTATGGCGTCTTACAGAAGGACGGTTCAGTTGCGAATGCTGTGGTTCAGGGAACCCCAGCATTTGGAGCTAACGGCGACCCCGTCTTCCTGAAGGGTGTCGTGACTGATGTTGATGCGCTGCTAGGACAGGTAAAGATCGACGGCTTAACGGTCGATCTAACGTCGCAACTTGCGAACTCGAATTACGTGTCGCCATCAGTTGGCGATGTCATCGCAGTTTCCGGGTCAGAACCAGTAGCGAAGGGACTTCTTGTCGCGTCCGCAACCGGTGATCGCGCCTATGAAATGGGGATCACAGGAGGAGGCACCAGCATTGCGGGCTTCGCTGGCGTCAACGTTGCTAGCGCTGGGGGGATGAGTGGCGGCGGCACCGCTGGCATGAGCGGTGGCGGCACGGCAGGGATGAGTGGCGGCGGCACCGCTGGTATGAGCGGTGGCGGCACGGCAGGGATGAGTGGCGGCGGCACCGCTGGTATGAGCGGTGGTGGCACGGCAGGCGTGAGTGGCGGCCATTCCCGCTAGCACCAGCTTCTGCCAGATCAAATCTACGGGTTCTGCAGCCCTTGGCTGCAGAACCCGTTTTAATTTAGCCGCCCCCCGCCTAGTCCCTCACGCGAGGCTGAGCAGGTCCTCCGGCTGATCGATATCCACCGCCGCTTCCGGAAGCGCGAGCCGCGTGAGGTGGTCGGCGTGACGCATCATCAATGCCCGCGCTCCTTGATCCCCACGAAGTGCGCACAGTTCGCTGAAGCACCAGCGCGGAAATATCGCGGGTACGCCGGTAACACCCTCGTATTGGGAGGCGACGATACGCCGCGGCCTGCGTCGCCAGGCACTGATCAGGCGATTAAGGGCCGGAGCGGCGACCAGTGGTTGGTCAGCGAGCAGTACCAGGACTCCGTCGCACGCGCCGGGTAAGGCTCGCACGGCGGCACGCAGAGAGCTCGCGATACCTTCCCTCCATTCTCGATTCACCAGCACACCGGCGCGTCCGGGCGGAAGTGCGGCGACGATATCGGCGGCGTGTGCCCCGACTACCACTGTGATGGCGCTTGCCGTGACCTCGTTGGCACTGGCCAACACCCGTTGCAGCAGGGTTCGGCCCTGGAATCTTGCGAGCTGCTTCGGGGAGCCGAAGCGTGTGGACGCGCCGGCTGCCAGCACGACGGTATGCAGACTTAGCGAAACAGGCGTACCGCTCACGCTCGCTTGCCCACGGCGGAGGCCGTCGATGCAGCGGCGCTGTTCGACTTGGCACTCATGGGCGTCATGCTGGCGTCCCCGGCCAGCACCGCCTGCAGCTCGGCCGTGATCGACAGTGCGATCGCTTCGGGGGTGTTAGCTCCGAGGTCCAGGCCGATCGGCGCATGCAGTCGTGGCCGCAGCCGTGCGGCAGCCGCGCCGCCGAGCTCCTCGAGCAAGCGGTCCCGGCGGGACGGTGGTCCCAGCAGTCCCACATAGGCAATCTCGCTGTCGGCCAGCACGCGCAGATAAGCCATATCGGTGAGCAGATGATGGCTCATCACGATGGCAGCGTTGATCACGGGGCCGTCCCCGCGCTGCAGAAGCTCCGCCAGCGCTCTGGGCCCCCCATCCAGCACGGTGTCGGCCCGCTCAAAGCGCGCGGCTTTGGCGTAGTGGCTGCGATGATCCAGCACGACAAGGCTCCAGCCGAGAAACGTCACCAGCTGTGCCACCGGCAGCGCGTCCGGACCGGCCCCCAGAAGGAGTATGCGCGGCGGCGCCGACTGTTCCAGCAACAGCAGGTCGGTTTCGGGCAGTGCTTGCGGAAGCAACCGGCTGCCGCGGCCGGAGGGCAGGCCCTCGGGGAGGCGTCGTAACGTCTCGGCGCAGGCCGCTGGCGCTGCCCCGAATGGTTGGCCGTCATCCAGGAAAATGCCCGAGCCAACGACCCAAGAGTCCGTGCCGTTCTCCCCGTTCGAGGCCGCGGGCTCCGCCAATGTCGACCCGCTGAGCGGCGCTGGCGGGCACGACCCCAGACGGACCACCAGCAGCAAGCGCTGCGGTCGCCGCGCGCTCCAGGCATCGACCAGACGCTGTAGCGGCTGCCAGCCAGTCGCAGCATCGATGCGTTGCAGGAGGATCTCCATGGCCCCTTCACATCCTGATCCAAGCCCGAAGAGCAGATCCTCGGGGCCGCGCGCGTCATAGCGCACGATTTCGGTCACGCCGCTGCTGAGCACCCGGCTAGCGCGTTCGCTGAGGTCGCCCTCGAGGCAGCCGCCGGACAGCAGCCCCGCGTATTCCCCGCTGCGGGCGATCAACATTTGCGCTCCCGGTTTGGTGTAGGTGGCCCCTGCGGTATGGATTACGGTAGCCAGCACCATCGCTTCGCCGCGGGCGCGTTCATGCTCAAAGAGCGGCAACAGGCGTTGCAGTGAGTTGCTCATGCGGTCCTTTTCGGTCCCAGCCCGTCCCCTTGCGTACGGCGCGTGGACGCTCGTGCCCATCTTGCCACCGATGTGAGGCAAAAGTCGTGTACTTGCCTTGACTTGCCTGCAAGCGGACAGCAACATTCCTTGTCGTCCCGACGGCGCGGGAATAGCTCAGTTGGTAGAGCGCAACCTTGCCAAGGTTGAGGTCGCGAGTTCGAGCCTCGTTTCCCGCTCCAAAATCCTTTTTGTGACAGTGGCTTACGCGGCAAGTCCGTTTTCACTCAGGGAATTCTCAGGGAATTTTTCCTGACGAAGCAGTGAGACGGTGACGCGATAAACGGGAGTCGTTTCTCGGACGGCATTGTCGGGCTGTTGCGGTACGCGGTACGGAAGCATCATCTCGACACGGAGCACTTTTCGGGCGTGGCCCTTCTGATAGGCCCGCGTCATGTCCGGATCCGTGTGCGCCATTAGTTCTTGAACCGCGGCGACCTCGTAACCGGCGATCGAGTAGAGGTGGGAAGATAACGCGCGGATTTCGTGCAAGGTTGGCATTTGCCGGACGCTCATGCCTTCGAACAGGCGGGTCCGATCTCGGGCCAGATCCCGAGCTCTAAAGAAGGCCTTTGAGGCGTAGTCAGGAAGCACTTGCGCGGGGTGCTCCAGGCGGTGTCCCTCCAGCGCTTCGGCGGCGCGCCCCGTTCGTCGATCCGGTTCGCGGTGCACGATAAAGGGACATCGGCCGACTCGCAGGCTCGAGCGACGAGCTTCCGTCAGGACGTTGCGCACGTCCGGATGGATGGGAAAGTCGACGCTGGTTGCCTCCATCTCACGAGCTTCCGAGTCCGTCTTACGGATCGCACTGACGATCCTGTCGCCTACCACGTCATCGAAGCGGAGGCTGACGAGGTCGACGCGCCTGAGGGCCAAATGGAAAGCCAGCGTCATCAACCATCGTAGCCATTGCGGCGCGACCGAATAGATCGCTTCGAACTGTTGCAGCGTCATTCGCTGACGGCGCTTGTGAGGCAAGGGGTCAACGAACAAATCATCGACGGGGTTGCCCAGGTGCGAGGGATACATACCGGTCGATTTTGCATAGCGGAAGAACCGCAGCAGAAGAGTCTTGAGCTTGCTTTGCTCGAATTGGCTTCCCGTCGATATCGCTTCCCGAAGCATCTGCGTGTCGACCATCGGAATTTGAATGTTCCCGAGCGCATCGGTGAGGCGCCGGCATCGCTGATGAAGGAGCCGGGCGGTGTTCGACTTCAGGCTGTAGTCAGAGATGTACTTTTCAACAAAAGCTTTGATGACTTCCGAAAATCTGACGCTGCCGAGACTGACCGAGGTTTCAATACGCGCGGCCTCTTGCTCGCATTGGATTCGATAGCGCGCATTTAGCTGGGAGGCGAGTCGAACGGCTTGCTGTGCGACCTTCCCGAGATTCGCGTTTCTCGGCATCGCAGGATTCTTGTAATAGTACGTCTGATTGTGCGGGTTACATTCGAGGTACTTGGGCAGCGCATTTTTGCGAGTCCTGGCCATATGAGACGCCTCCACGGCAGTCGCGTGACGGGTTTGGTGATGCGGCTCCGTAAGGATAGCGCGTAGACTGTACAAAAACACAGCTTCCATGCCGGGGCGTCGGGTGCCCGGATTAACGAGTGGCGCGTCAACTCGGCGCGCTGTCCGCCAATTCATATCCAGCTGTGGAAGTCCATTGTCAGCCACGCCCGAGTAGTACAGAATTCAGCACATCAATGGTGCCGCCGGGGAGGCAGTTCCCTTGCGGAATCAAAGAGATGGAGCGCTAGTTCGATCCTCGTTTCCGCTCCAGAATCTCCTGATCCGCCCCGGATGTACCCCGAAGGCTAGGTGGCAGAGTGGTCATGCAGCGGCCTGCAAAGCCGTGGACGCCGGTTCGATTCCGACCCTAGCCTCCAATAACTCGTCTAAATTCGGAGGACCCTCGGCTAACGCATCGCCTCAGCGTGCCCCGCTCATTGCGCGGTTTCCGCGGGATTCCAATTCAGGACCAGCGTGATCGGCGCTGCGGCGCTCTCCGGCACCGTGTCGATGAGGAAGCGCCCGTCGGGGGCGACGTCATACTCGCGCGCCACCTGTCTATCCTCGCCACCACCGAGAATCCGCGTCTGGAATAGCTTCACCGGCGTGCCCGCTGCAAACGTGGCTCCGCTGGCGGTGATCGGCGCCGCCATCATCGCCCCTGACGGGTCGATGTAGTCGATCTCCTTGCCGTCCGGCCGCCACGTGGGATCAATGCCGCCCGCGGTGGATACCTGCCACTGCATCGTACCCGAGGCCGCGTCCGAATTCTTGGCGCCCGGCGGGTGGAACGGACGGACGTAAATCTCGTATCGCCCGGATTCGTTCGACGCGTACGCCACCCACCGGCCATCCGGCGAGAACACACCCTTCCACTCGTCGAACGGCGTCTTCAGGAACACCGAAGGTGCGTGCGCTCCGACCATCGGGACGACCCAGAGGTCGGCGCCAGTCTGCAGCGTGCCGCTCGTATACAGCAGGAATCGGCCGTCCGGCGACCAGCTGGTCGGCGCCCCCACTACCTTTGCTTGACCTGGGCTCAGGAGCGGCTGCTCGTCACCCACTGCCCCGTTCACGAGCTTCTGGTAAAGGTCGATGGCACCGGGCCGGTTGGAGGCGAACACGATCCGCGTGCCGTCGGGGGACCACACGGGGTCTTGGTCAGCACTCGTCCCGAAGGTCAGGCGGCTCATGCGCTGGCCATCCAGCAGCCAGAGATTCGTGCCCTGCGCTGTTGCGCGCGCGACCACCACGCGCCGGCCGTCGGGTGCGACACGTGGGTCATACAGAAAGCCATCCGGGGCGATGACGGTGCCCCGCGCGGCGCCCGAGCGGTCAAACCACGTGAGCTGCGTCTGGCTGGCCGCGCCGACCCGGTAAGCTACCAGCCCCGTCGCCGACACGGACACGGAGCCGACAAACGACCCTGCCGGCAGGCCGCCGGCCAGCGTGAGCGGCGCACCCGTGAGCGCAGCCTTCCCCACGTCCAGCCGCTGGGCCACGAGCGCGCCATCGCGCACCCACAGCATCCAGCCGGTGGGCAGATACACCGGACTGCTCTGCGCATTCGTCAGCCGCGTCGCAGCGCCCCCGGCCAGATCGCCCAGGTAGATCCCACCCGCGTCCGAAGATCCAAGCACGCCGAACAGGAAGTGGTGCCCGTCGGGCAGGAAGAAGGGTCTACGCTGGTCAGTCTGTCCTGCCTTGAACGCAGTCACCGCCTGCGCCGCGCCCCCGGTGGCGGAGACGCGCATCAAGGGAACACCGAGGGTCGGCGCAAACAGGATGACGCCGGCCGCATTCCATGTTCCGCCGACCTCGACAGGTGCAGGTGCCAGGGTCTGCGGCGCGCCGCCGCCCAGATCGAGGCGCTTGAGCGCACGGTCAGCGAAGAAGCCAATCGAGCGGCTGTCGGGCGACCAGAAGGGATCGGTTGCGCCCTCCGTTCCGGCGAGCGGCTGCGCCGTCGTCGATGCCAGCGGTCGCAGCCACAGACGCGAGGCGCCATCCCCCGAGGCCACGAACACGATCTGCCGGCCGTCGGGCGAGAGCGCGAAACTGTCGGACTGGCTCGTCGCAGGCGTGACGATGGCGGTGCGAATCTCTGGCGGCTCCGGCGGCGGCGTAAGACGGAGATACCGGATCGCTGGAACCGCGAGCGCGGCCATCCCCACCATCGCGACCGATGCCACTATCGCGAGCGATGCCACGATCCAGCCCAACCGTCGACTGCTCTGTCCAGCGGTCGCTGCGGCAGGCCGTGCGATCGCGGCAGCCGCTTGCTCTGCCGCCGCCGCTGCCGGGTCCAGGATCGCCCGCAGCGCCGTCACCAGGCGCGTCGCGTCGCTGTGAAAGTCCGGATCCGGCCGCACTTCGATCGACTGACGAAACACCAGCGATGCCAAGGAACCCGGCAGCTCCGAGGCAACCGGCAGCTGCGCATGACCCACCAGCACCGGCACCACCGGGATGTCGCGGGCGAGGGCGGTCTCCAGCTCGATGCGCACGAAGTCGTCGGGATCCTCCAGCCGCCGCTGCCCCGCGGGGTTGCGCGCCTGCGTCCAGTGCGGACCCACGATGGCGAGCATGACCCCGCAGTTGCCCACGATGTCGTTCAGATGTCCGCGAAAATCCCGTCCCAGCGGAATCGAATCCACATCCTTGAACACCTGCGCCTTGCCGAACTCGGTGACGAGGCGATCGTAGATGCGACCCGTGGCGTCCGGGCTGTCGCTGCGGCGGTAGCTGATGAAAATGCCCGACAAGACTCACTCCGCTTTCTTATGACCCGGATGCTCTCATCGTGGCGACCGGGCCGTTCTTTGGATGTCCGCCGCGGAAGTCTATGCGCCCCGGACCCTCGAGGTCGAATGGCGGCTCTGGGGGAAGCCCATTTTGCCCACTGACCACGGCATCCCCCGCCTATCAGCATTGCCGGACATCAATTTCCTGGTCCGGCGACCCCCAAATTGCGACTCCGCGGCTCCCGACTCATCGTGCGGCTCCTGTACACACCCGGCTTACGACATGCCACAGACCAATCCAGAGGATGCGGCGAAGCGGAGGGCGGCCTATCTGGCCAATGCCCGGGAGATGCGCAAATTGGCCGAGAGCGCGCACGCGCCGGAATTGCGGGAGGGCTTCATGCGTCTCGCCGTCCTGTACGAGGAGCTCGCGGAATACGTCGCGAGCGGTACCGAGTCGAAGGATGAGCCAGGATCAGGATCACCCAGTTGAGCCAGCCTCACGGCGTTGAGCCGGGATCACCGCTCCCGTCACCGCTCCCGTCACCGCTCCCGGTGGCGCGCCAGCCCATGATCCATGGCGGTCCATTCATGGGCTCCCATCGCGGCGGTCCTACTATCCCCGCCGGCGGTGTGCGCGGTTCTTCAGTACGAGCGCTTCGAATTTCTCCGTGAGGTCCGAAAAGGCGCTCATGATCACGCGCGTTTGCTGTCGAACCTGCGAGACGCGTTTGCTCGAAACCACTGCCCCGGAAGTCTGCAGTACGAAGTCCAGTCCACGGCGCAGATACACCTGCTGAGGTATGCCGGTCTCTGCACTCAGTCTCTTGAGCCTCTCGTAATCCTCAGGCTCAGGGTAGAACGACAGCTGCGCCTTCTTCAGGCGATCGGAGCTGTTCGGTTTACGTTCTTTGCTGCGCAGTCCGGCCATGATCGTGCGTGCAAGTTAATATTAACAAGTCGCGGGAGGCCGCACGAATATCTTTTGATATCTTTTGCACTTTCGCGCAGATCGGCGTACAAAAAAGCACAGAGGAAGGGGGACCATGCACGCGGACCAGGAGCTGCTCGACGCAATACGCGCCCGCGTCGGCGCCGGCCGCCTGCCAAGCGATGGGGAAGTACAAATCTTCGGCGGCAAAGGGGATGGCGCCGTGTGCGCTTGCTGTGACCTGCCTATCACGCGTACTCAGATCCAATACGACATCGAGCTGCGCAGTGTCGACGGCACTATGACCGTGATGTCCATGCACCTGGATTGCTTTGAAGCGTGGCAGCGCATTTCACAACGCAAGTGAGCGTCCGCGAGCACGCGCGATGCCGTTTATAGGGACGCCCCCGCCACCAGAACCACGGCCGTGATCACGATCATGCACGCCAGGCCGATGCGTGTCATGAAATCATTCCTGCGCCAATCGATGATCAACTCTGCCGCAGCCATGATCGCGCACGCGGCCAGCAGAATCGTCGTTGCCACCATTCCAGCACTCATGCTCTTACCTCAGCTCCTACCTCGACATGAGCAAACGGCTCGCAAACAGTCGGGGCGTACCGTCCCGCCTAATTTACGCCTTCCAAATCAGTTATTAGGTGCCCGGTGAGCCGGGGCGTTCCTCAGCCCACCCAACTCAGCCTGGCCGTACGCACTTCGGCTCTCATGTGCGAGCAATTCTAATGTAAATAGAATGAAATTTACATAACGAAACCTCACTCCCCGCTCGCGCCCGTCACGCCGGGCCGAGGTTAGCGGGTGGCGCCTCTGCTGTCCGCGCCGTAAAGGCATCCATAACCCTCGCGGAATACACCAGGGCGGCCCCCGCGTTGATTGCCACCGCCACTCCCATGGCCTCCATGATCTGCTCGCGGGATGCGCCGTGCTTCACGGCCGCATCAACGTGCACCGTGATACATCCGTCGCATTGGCGCGTAACCGCCACGGCGAGCGCGATCAGTTCCCGTGTCTTGCCATCCAGGTGTCCCGTCTTGGCGCCGGCACCGCTGATCTGCGCGTAGCCGCGCACGGTATCGGGACTGAGCTTGGCCATATCGGCGATGGTAGCGCCGAGCTGTTTGCGGTATTCATTCCAGTCGAGCATCATGACGCGTCTCCTTGATAGATTCATCCATCATATCCGGCGGCGGCATTCTTTCGATCAATCCGAGCGGGCAGCGCGCCGCAGACGGACGCACCGCGGGCAGAGGCGTCGCCGGCATCGCCGCGGCTCGAGCCGTGGCTGCATCGACCATCGCGGACGTGGCGAAATCGGTAGACGCAGCAGACTTAAAATCTGCTTCCTCAAAAGGGAGTGTGGGTTCGAGTCCCGCCGTCCGCACCGCGGCGCGCCGGCGCCCTTGAGCGAGCGCTGCTGATGAACGTGTTGCAAGCTCAGGATCTGCATCTCTGGCGCGGCGAGCAGCATGTGCTGCGCGGGGTGGGATTCGAGCTGCCCGCGGGGCAATGCCTGCAGGTGACCGGGCCCAACGGCTCGGGCAAGACGACCCTGCTGCGCGCGCTGTGCGGCCTAATCCCCCTGGAATCGGGTCGGGTACTCTGGAAGGGACTCGACGTTGCTTCCGACCGCAGCGCCTTTCAGGGACAGATCGATTACCTTGGTCACGAGCCCGGGCTGAAGGCGGATCTGACCGCGAGCGAGAATCTGCGCTATGCAGTGCGTCTGCGCCGCGCCGTGAGCGCCGCCGAGATTGCCGCGGCCCTGAGCCTGGCGGGAGTGCCCGACACCGGCGGCGCACAGCTGCGGCACTTGTCTGCCGGTCAGCGCCGGCGCGTGGCGCTGGCGCGCCTGCTGCTGAGCGGCACCGCCCTGTGGATACTCGACGAGCCCGGCGCGAATCTGGACTCGCGCGGGCAGGAGCTGCTGGGAAGATTGCTCAGCCAGCAGCTCTCACGGGGGGGCGCGGCGGTGGTCGCCACGCACCAGCCGCTGGCGCTGTCCGCCGCTCAGCAGCTGTCGTTGGCGTTACAATGAGTGCGGAACACAGCCAGGCCGCAGTCACCGGTCACGAGGACGGTCCCGTCGGTCTGGCCGCGATGGCGGCATCGGAGATGCCGGCAAGGCCCGCCGGGCCCCTGGGTGCGGCGCTCGCACTGATGCAGCGCGATCTCAGGGTCGCGCTACGGCGCCCGGGCGATACGCTGCAACCGCTGGGGTTTTTCGTGGTGGTCACGACGCTGTTTCCGCTGGCCCTGGAGCCGGAACTGTCGCTGCTTCGCGACATAGCCCCGGCGGCGCTGTGGGTCGGGGCGCTGCTGGCCTCGCTGCTGGCGCTGGATTTGTTGTTTCGTGAAGACGCTCAGGACGGTACGCTCGAGCAGCTGGCACTCTGTGGCCAGCCTTTGACGGGGCTGTTGCTGGCCAAGACGGCCGTGCATTGGCTGCTGACCGGGCTGCCCCTGGTGGTCATTGCGCCGCTGGCAGCGACCGCTCTGGGTGCTTCAGGGGTCGCCATCCCCGGCATCCTGGAATCGCTGCTGCTCGGGACAGTGACTCTCAGTCTGATCGGAGCGGTAGGTGCGGGGCTGACGATGGGTATGAAGCGCAACGGGTCGCTTCTGGCCCTGCTGGTGCTGCCGTTGGCCGTACCGGTACTGATCTTCGGTGCTCGCGCGACGCAGCTGGCCATCGCGGGACAGTCGCTGTCCGCACCGCTGTACCTGCTCGGTGCGATGGCGGTGCTGGCCGTGACACTTACGCCGTGGGCGGTGGCCGCCGCGGTGCGTATTGGTTTGGAGTAGCGCGTTTGGAGTAGCGCGCAGCCGCGGCCCGG
>JASHPX010000240.1 GCA_030037905.1 Gammaproteobacteria bacterium | reverse complement strand
AGCAGGACACCATTCACAGGAACATCGGCTTGGGTGCGCGTCAGGCCATTGGCCCGTGGGGCGAGGCTGGGCGCTGCCAGGAAGCGCGCGGCCTGCGCAGCTCCACGTGGATCGTCGAGCAGCCAGCGCGCGGCCAGCGGCGCCAGCAGGAAGTCCTCATCGAGCATGTTGTAGTCGTAAATCGGTGCGGCGCTCGGCCCGGCGCCTGAGGCCTCATGCAGCAGCATCGCGTACTCCCCGATCAGCTCCTCGTGCGCGACCTCCCCGCGTGGGGACAGGCGCTGCAGCACCGATTCCAGCCCACTGTCGATCGCGTCCGGTTGCAGCACGGGCTCGAGCAGCGAGAGTGAGAGCAGTGTGTCGCGGCCGAAGTAGGTATCGAAGCGCCACGAGCCGGCGAGAAATTTCTCGCGATAGCTCAAGAAAGAGAGCGCGTCGCGCTCGCGCCTGTCCCGCTGCGCAGCCCTGCCCGGCGCGGACGCCAGCAGATCGGATCCACCCAACGGCGACAGGGGTGGCGCACCACACAGCGCCAGCAACCGCAGATCCGGGCCGGCAATGAGCTCGGAGGCCGAGGCGTGCCCGCCGTCGAGCACCTGGATGGAAAGCCGGAAACCCGACGAGCCGTCGAGCAGATCGCGCGACCAGATCAGCGTGGTCGGCGCGGCCGCCGACGCGGCTAGCGACGGGACACCGGTACCGGTGCCGGTGCCGGCGTCAACGCCAGCGCCCGCACCAGCGCTCGAGGCGAGACGCGGTGCGGTCAGCACCGCCGTGGGTACGCGTGCGCCCGCCTCGTAATCACGCAGCACGCGCACCGAAGAGAGCAGCACCTGCCGGATCGCCAGCCGCGGCACGGGGGCACTGAGAGTCAGCTCGATGCCATGTAGGGCGCGACCACGCGCGTCCCGCCCCCGCACAACGTGTACCGTGGTGGGCACGTGCCAGCGCACCGCCTGCGACGTCGGGGCGAACCAGACACCCATGCCGCTGTCGCCCGCCGGGAAGGCTACGATGAGGCGCGGCTGCAGGCCCGCGCGCACGACCAGGTGCGCAGCCACCGGCCCATCGCGCACGAAGCGATTGCTTTCCTCTCCCTGATCGATTGCGAAGGCCAGCGGCGGGGCGGCGGCTCTCGCCACGGGCAGCGCGACGCACAGCGCAGCCGCCAGCGCCACCGTTGCGGCTTTCGCCACCGTTGCGGGTTTCGCCACGGTCGTGAGGTTCGCCACCGTCAGGTTCGCCGCCGTTGCCCGTGAGCTCACTCCGCCGCCGCCGTACCGCCCTCAGGCGCAATCGATCCGGAGCGCTTGAAACTATCGGGCTCGCGGCGGTCGCCGCCCGCCTGTCCGCCCGATCCGCCGCGGCGCTCGATATTCGGCAGGAAGGCCGTGAGTAATCCTATCAGCGGCAGATAAGCGCACATCCGATAGACGAACCCGATGCTCGTCGCATCCGCCAGCGCCCCGAGCAATGCAGCGCCAAGACCACCGATACCGAAGGCGAAGCCGAAGAATACTCCGGAGATCATCCCCACCTTGCCGGGCACGAGCTCCTGTGCGAACACCACGATCGCAGGAAATGCCGATGCGAGTATCAGACCGATCATGACCGTCAGCGGCCCCGTCCAGAACAGGTCCGCATGCGGCAGCAGCAGCGTGAAGGGCAGCGGTCCGAGGATCGACACCCAGATGACGTAGCGGCGGCCGAAGCGATCGCCAATGGGGCCGCCGAGCAGCGTGCCCACGGCCACGGCGGCCAGGAACACGAACAGGTGCAGCTGCGCACTGCGCACCGAGACGCCGAAGGTGCGGATCAGATAGAAGGTGTAGTAGCTGGTCAGGCTCGCAAGATAGATGTACTTGGAGAAGATCAGCGCCACGAGCACGGCGATGCCTCTGAGCGCAGTGTGCGTCGAGACCTGCATGCTGGCCAGCCGTTGCGCTGCGCCGCTGCGCAGCCGCGCGAGGCCATGATGCTTGTACCACATGCCCACGTTCCACAGGATGGCGCAGGAGAGCAGCGCCAACAGCGCGAAGAACGCCAGACTCGACTGGCCCCAGCGCTGCACCACCAGCGCCGCTCCCAGCGGACCGAGCGCCGAGCCGACGTTGCCGCCGACCTGGAAGAGCGACTGCGCGAGCCCATGTCGCCGCCCCGCGGCCATGCGCGCGACGCGCGAGGACTCGGGGTGAAACACCGAGGAGCCAACGCCCAGAAGCGACGCGCCTGCGAGCAGCAGACCGTAGTCGTGTGCTATCGACAGCACCACGAGGCCGGTCAGCGTGAACAGCGTGCCGCCCGGCAGCGCGAGCGGCGCCGGGCGGCGGTCGGCAAACAGGCCGACGACCGGCTGCAGGATCGATGCCGTCACCTGGTAGCACAGCGTGACCAGACCGATCTGCACGAAATCGAGGTGGAACTGCGTCTTGAGGTTCGGATAGATCGACGGCAGCAACGACTGCATCATGTCGTTGAGCAGGTGGCAGAAGCTGATCGCGAGGATGACGCGATAAACCGTCTGCTCAACGTGCTCGACATGCTCGACGTGCTCGACGTGCTCGCCGGTTGCTGCGGCCTGGTCGATGGGCCTGGTGGTGTGTGGAGTTGCGGGTTCCTGCATCGAAAACCCACGGAGGCCGACTGGCAGCCTCGTCGGGATAAGGTCGGGTTGGAGAGATCGAGTCTCGGAGAGATCAAGTATATGCTGGAGGGTGCGGCTTGACGTAAGCGCAGCATTGCCCGTCGAGCATCACCGGTGGGTGGGCTCGGTGCATTCGGATCGGCTGGCCTATCGCAATAGGTAGCGGGTGATGAACACGGCGAGCATCGCGAACACGATGCCGAGCCGAAAGGCCATGGCGAGCGCGATTCCGATCCACGTGCCCGCCCCCACGCGCGCCGCTTCCGCGAGCCGACCTCTGCTCATGAGCTCTCCGGCGGCGGCACCGAGGAAGGGCCCGAGCAGCGCACCGACGATCCCGAAAAAAATTCCCACCAGGCCGCCGATCGCCGCCCCGACGAGCGCCTGGCGGCTTGCGCCGACACGCCTGGCCCCTATGAGAGCACCGAGCGCGTCACCGAGGAGCGCCAGGACCGTGAGTATTCCCAAGATGGCGAGTGTCAACCAGCCGACGCGTCTGAATCCGTCGATATAGGCGGCGAGCACCATACCGCCGAAGAGCAGGAGAACACCCGGAAGCACCGGCACGAAGGCCCCGATGATCCCGATCAGGATCAGCAGCGCCGCCAGTGTCCACAGGATGATTGCTTCCATGGATGATCGATTGCATGCCGTGCGGTCTGCTCCACATCGAGACCGCATGGATGTGGTGACCCTTCAGGCGAATACGTCAGAATGTATTCGCCTGAAGGGTCACCACATCCACGCGGGTTCGTTGGAGCGTGCCCGGCGGCGTCAGACGATCTCCAGGTAGTTCAGGATGCCGCGCGCGGCCTCACGGCCCTCGAATACTGCGGTGACGACCAGGTCCGAGCCGCGCACCATATCCCCACCCGCAAACACCTTGGCATGCGTGGTCTGGAACGGCCGCTCGGCCGAAGCCGAGACGCGCACGCGGCCGCCCGGATGCACCGCGATGCCGTGCTCTGCGAACCACCCCGGCGGGCTGGGCTGAAAGCCGAAGGCCACGAGCACTGCGTCGGCAGGGATGATGCGCTCGGAGCCCGGCACGTTCTCGGTGAGACGCCGGCCGCGCGGGCCGGGTTTTCCGAGACGCGTCTGCACGACCTTCACGCCCTCGACGTGGCGGTGACCGAGGATCTCGATGGGCTGGCAGTTGAACAGAAACTCCACGCCCTCTTCCTTGCTGTTCTTGTAGTCGCGGCGCGAGCCGGGCATGTTCGCCTCGTCGCGACGGTAGGTGCAGGTCACCGACGCGGCGCCCTGACGGATCGCCGTGCGGTTGCAGTCCATGCCGGTGTCGCCACCGCCCAGCACGACGACGCGCTTGCCCGCGAGATCGATGCAGTGCTCCTCGGCGCCGGGCGAGCCGGGCAGACCGGGCAGGCCAGGCAGGCCAGGCAGACCGAGCAGGCGATTGATGTTGGAGATCAGGTACGGCAGCGCCTCGTACACCCCCGGTAGGTTCTCGCCGGGGAAGCCGCCCTTGACGTAGCTGTAGGTGCCCATGCCGAGAAACACGGCATCGTATTCGCTGAGCAACGCATCGAACGACACGTCGCGGCCCACCTCCACGCCGAGACGGAACTCCACGCCCATGCCCTGCATGATCTCGCGGCGCGTCTCGACGACCTCCTTGTCGAGCTTGAAGGGCGGGATGCCGAAGGTCAAAAGTCCGCCGATCCTCGCATAGCGGTCGAACACCACGGGGCGCACGCCGTTGCGCACCAGGATGTCGGCACAGCCCAGGCCCGCAGGGCCCGCGCCGATCACCGCGACACGCCTGTCGGTCCAGCGCACGCCGGACATGTCCGGACGCCAGCCCTGCTTGAGCGCCTCATCGGTGATGTACTTCTCGATCGAGCCGATCGTGACCGCCCCGAGCCCGTCGTTGAGCGTACAGGCGCCCTCGCACAGCCGGTCCTGCGGGCAGATGCGGCCGCAGACCTCCGGCAGGGAATTGGTCTGATGCGACAGCTCGGCCGCCTCGAGGAGCTTGCCCTCGGAGATCAGCGACAGCCAGTTGGGGATGTAGTTGTGGACCGGGCATTTCCACTCGCAGAATGGATTGCCACACGACAGACACCGTCCCGCCTGCTGCGCAGCTGCATGCGCATCGAACGGCGCGTAGATCTCCCTGAACACACGGACGCGCTCGGCGACCGGCATCTTGTCCGGCTCGCGGCGCTCGAACTCCAGAAACTGCAGTGTCTTTTCAACCATATCCCGTCATTCACCCGGCCTACGTCGGCAGCCGCTATGCCGCGCGCCGCAGATCCTCGATGAGTGTGTCGATCGAAGCGGCCTTCGGTTTCACCAGCCAGAAGTGCCCGAGGTAGGAGCGCAGGTCGTTCACGATCTCGTCCGCCCACACGCTGCCGGTCTCCGCGACGTGCTGGCGCAGGAGCTCCCGCAGGTACTGCGTATTGGCGTCCATGCTGTAGTGCGTGAGTCGGTGGATATCGATCAGCTCGTGGTTGTAGCGGTCGACGAAGTCGTGATCGAGGTCGAGCACGTAGGCGAAACCGCCCGTGAATCCGGCGCCGAAATTCAAGCCGGTGCGGCCGAGCACGCACACCACGCCGCCGGTCATGTATTCGCAGCAGTGATCCCCGGCGCCTTCGATGACCGCCACCGCGCCGGAATTGCGTACCGCGAAGCGCTCGCCGGCCTGGCCGGCGGCGAACAGCGCTCCGCCGGTGGCGCCATACAGGCAGGTATTGCCCATGATGACGGTGTCGCGCGCGACGAAGCTCGCGCCGCGCGGCGGGCGCAGCACCACCCTTCCGGCGGCCATGCCCTTGGCGACGTAGTCGTTCGCATCGCCCTCGAGGTACAAGTGCAGCCCACCGGCGTTCCATACGCCGAAGCTCTGGCCGACCGAGCCGGTCAGTTGCACGATGAGCGGCGCCTCCTGCATGCCGTAGTTGCCCCAGCGCCGCGCGATCTCGCCCGACACGCGCGCGCCGATGGAGCGATGGTAGTTCTTCACTGCGTATTGCCAGCTGCCGCCGGTGCGCGCGCTGATCGCGGGCAGCATGTCGGCCACCATGCGCTCGGCGAGCTCGCCCCTGTCGAACGGCGCGTTGGAGGGCTCGACACAGAATTGCGGGCGGTCGGACACCAGCCCTTCCACCGACAGCAGCGGCGAGAGGTCGAGTTTCCTCTGTTTGGTAGTCTCACCGGGCAGCGCCTGCAGCAGCTCGGTGCGCCCGATGAGTTCCTGCATGCGCCGCACGCCGAGCGCCGCCATCCATTCGCGGCATTCCTGCGCCACGAAGCGAAAGTAATTCATCACCATCTCCGGCTCGCCCGTGAAGTATTTCTCGCGCAGCACGGGATGCTGTGTGGCGACGCCGGTCGCGCAATTGTTCAGGTGGCAGATGCGCAGGTACTTGCAGCCGAGCGCGACCACCGGCGCGGTGCCGAAACCAAAGCTCTCGGCGCCGAGGATCGCGGCCTTGATGACGTCGAGGCCGGTCTTGAGCCCGCCGTCCGTCTGCACGCGCACGCGGTGGCGCATGTCATTGGCGCGCAGCGTCTGGTGGGTCTCGGCGAGACCGAGCTCCCAGGGCGTGCCGGCATACTTGATCGAGGACAGTGGGCTCGCCCCCGTGCCGCCGTCGTGGCCGGAGATCGTGATGAGGTCGGCATACGCCTTGGCGACGCCGGCGGCGACGGTGCCGACGCCGGGCTCGGCGACGAGCTTCACCGACACCAGCGCTTGCGGATTCACCTGCTTCAAGTCGAAGATCAGCTGCGCCAGGTCCTCGATCGAGTAGATGTCGTGATGCGGCGGGGGCGAGATCAGGCCCACTCCGGGGCGCGCGAAGCGCAGGCGCGCGATCATCTCGTTGACCTTGTGCCCCGGGAGCTGTCCGCCTTCGCCGGGCTTGGCCCCTTGTGCAATTTTGATCTGCAGGACCTCGGCGTTCGTCAGGTACTCGGGGGTGACGCCGAAGCGTCCGGAGGCGACCTGCTTGATCTTGGAGTTGCGCTCGGTACCGTAGCGCGCCGGATCCTCGCCGCCCTCGCCGCAGTTGGAGCGGCCGCCGAGGCGGTTGAGCGCAATGGCGAGCGCCTCGTGCGCCTCGGGCGAGAGCGCGCCGAGCGACATGCCGGCCCCATCGAAACGCGCCAGCAGCGCCTCGACGGGCTCGACTTCCTCGAGCGGCACGGCGCTCGCGTGCGGGCTGCCCTCGCCGGCGAGCCTGAGCGCCAGCAGGTCGCGCAGCGCCGAGGCGGGCCGCTCGTTGACCAGCTGCGCGAACAGCTTGTAGCGCTGGTACTCACCGGATACCACCGCGGCCTGCAGGGCCGCGACCACCTCGGGGTTGTACATGTGGTACTCGCCGCCATGCACGTACTTGTAGATGCCGCCCTGCTCCACCGCGACGCGCGGGTTCCAGGCGCGCATCGCGAGGTAGCGCACATCGCCCTCGAGGTCATCGAAGTCCGCACCGCCAATGCGGCTGGTCGTGTGGCGGAAGCACAGGTCCACGACCTCGCGCGCGAGGCCGACGATCTCGAACAGCTGCGCGCTGCGATAGCTTGCGATCGTGGAGATGCCCATCTTGGACATGATCTTGTAGAGGCCCTTGCGGATACCGTGGCGGTAGCTGCGGCCGAGCTGGCGGCGCTCCTCATAGCCGAGCTTGACCTGACCCTTGCGCATCATCTCGTACAGGGTCTGGTAGGCCATGTACGGATACACCGCGGTGGCGCCGTAGCCGATCAGGCAGGCGAAGTGATGCGCGTCGCGCGCGGTGCCGGTCTCCACCAGGAGGTTGCACTTGCAGCGCAGGCCCGTATCCACCAGCCGGTGATGCACCGCGCCGGTCGCGGCGAGCGCGTGTATCGGGAGTCTGCCCTGCACCAGGTAGCGGTCCGAGAGCAGCAGCACCCGCTTGCCCTCGCGCACGGCGGCCTCGGCCTGGTCACAGATGCGCAGGACCGCCGCGCGCAAACCCTCGGAGGGGTCGTATTGCAGGTCGAGGAATTCGTTCGCCTCGACCACTTCGTCGGAGGCCAGGATCTGACGGAGCTTGCGCTGCGAGAGGACCGGGGAGTTGAGCACGATCTGGCGCGCGTGCTCGGCCACCGGCACGAACACGTTGCACTCGGGGCCGATGGAGGTCGACAGCGACATCACGATCGACTCGCGCAGCGGATCGATCGGCGGGTTGGTCACCTGCGCGAACTGCTGGCGAAAATAGTCGTAGAGTGAGCGGATCTTGTGCGACATCACCGCGACCGGCGTGTCGTCGCCCATCGATCCCACCGCCTCGCTCTCGTCCTCGGCGAGCACGCGGATGATCTCGTCGCGCTCCTCGGCGGTGATGCCGAACATCTTCTGATAGGTGGCCAGCGTCTCGCGATCCATCGGCTCGGCCGCCAGGCGCGGGTCGATGAGGTCGGACTCGAGGTAGTGCACACTCTTCTTCAGCCACGCCTTGTAGGGATGGCGGCTCTTGAGCATGTCGTCGATGTCGGCCGTCTCGAGCAGCGTCCCGGTGGACAGGTCGAGCGCCACGATCTCGCCCGGCCCGAGCTTGCCCTTGCGCACCACGTCCTCGGGCGCGTAATCCCACACCCCGGTCTCCGAGGCGATCGTCAGGTGGCGGTTTCGCGTGATGACGTAGCGCGCGGGCCGCAGGCCGTTGCGATCCAGCGCGCATGCGGCATAGCTGCCGTCGGTGAGGACCAGCCCCGCGGGGCCGTCCCACGGCTCCATGTGCGCCGAGTAGTACTCGTAGAAGGCGCGCAGGTCCGCATCGAGCGTATCGACCGCCTGCCACGCCGGCGGGATCAGCAGCCGCAGCGCGTGCGGCACGTCCAGGCCGCCCAGCAGCAGCACCTCGAGCATGTTGTCGAGAGTCTGCGAGTCCGAGCCGCTCATCGAGACCAGCGGCAGCAACTCCTGCAGCTCGGGCAGCACCGGGGAGCGCAGGATAGGTCCGCGTGCCAGCGCCCACTGGCGGTTGCCCTCGATGGTGTTGATCTCGCCGTTGTGCGCGAGATAGCGAAATGGATGCGCCAGGCGCCACTGCGGCAGCGTGTTGGTGGAGAAGCGCTGGTGGAACACCGCCACCGACGCCTCGAGCCGCGGGTCCGCCAGGTCTGGGTAGAACTCGGCCAGGTGCTGCGGCATGACCATGCCCTTGTAGACGATGGTGCTCGCCGACAGGCTCGGGCAGTAGAACACCGGGT
>JASHPX010000239.1 GCA_030037905.1 Gammaproteobacteria bacterium | reverse complement strand
GATTATATCGTACGCCAGGATAAAGTGGTGATCATCGACGAGTTCACCGGACGGATGATGGAGGGCAGGCGCTACTCGGAAGGGCTGCACCAGGCGCTCGAAGCCAAGGAATTCGTGACGGTGCAGGCAGAGAACCAGACGCTCGCCTCGATCACCTTCCAGAACTATTTCCGCCTCTACCCGAAGCTCGCCGGCATGACCGGAACGGCGATCACCGAGGCCGACGAGTTCGGCGAGATCTACAAACTCGACGCGGTGGAGATCCCGACCAATGTGCCGGTGATCCGCAATGACGAAGACGACGAGGTGTACCGCACCACCGAAGAGAAAAATCGGGCGGTGGTGACGCTGATCGAGGAATCGCGCAAGCGTGGCCAGCCGGTGCCGGTGGGCACGGTGAGCATCGAGAAGAGCGAGCATCTGAGCGGACTTCTGAAGAAGAAGCGAATTTCGCACAATGTGCTGAATGCGCGTTTCCATGAACAGGAGGCCGGGATCATCGCCGAGGCCGGCGCACCGGGCACGGTGACGATCGCGACCAACATGGCCGGGCGCGGCACCGACATCCAGCTTGGCGGCAACCTCGCGATGCGCCTGAAGCACGAGCTTGCCGGAATCGAGGACGAGGCGGCGCGCGAGGCACGGGCGGCAGAAATCCGAGCGGAGGTGGCGGCCGCCAACGAGGCAGTGAAGAATGCGGGTGGCCTGTTTGTGATCGGCACCGAGCGGCACGAGAGCCGGCGGATCGACAACCAGCTTCGCGGTCGCTCGGGACGACAGGGCGATCCGGGACGTTCGCGCTTCTTCCTCTCGCTTGAGGACGATCTGATGCGCATCTTCGGCTCGGACAAGATGGGCGGGATGCTGCAAAAGCTCGGGCTCAAGGAGGGTGAGGCGATCATCCATCCCTGGATCAACAAGGCGCTGGAGCGGGCGCAGAAGAAGGTGGAGGAACGCAACTTCGACACCCGCAAGAACGTCCTGAAATACGACGACGTGATGAACGACCAGCGCAAGGAGGTCTATGCGCAGCGCCGCGAGTTCATGAAGAGCGAGGATGTCTCCGAGACGATTGCGGCGATGCGCGGCGAGGTGATTGGCGCCCTCGTGGCGCGGCGCATTCCCGAGCGTGCGTTTGCCGAGCAGTGGGAGATGAAGGAGCTCGGCGAAGATCTACAGCGTATCTTCAACCTTTCGCTGCCGGTCGAGGAGTGGGCCGCGGAGGAAGGGATCGCCGAGGTCGAGATCCGCACCCGGATCGAGCGGGCGGCGGATACGCTGATGGCAGCCAAGGCTGCCAATTACGGCCGAGAATTGATGCGGCTGATCGAGAAGTCGCTGCTGATCCAGACGCTCGACCAGGTGTGGAAGGAACACCTACTGTTGCTCGATCACCTCAGGCAAGGGATCGGGCTGCGGGCCTATGGCCAGCGCGATCCCCTGAACGAGTACAAGGGCGAAGCGTTCCTGATGTTCAACGCCATGCTGGACGAACTGAAGGAGCGGGTGACGATGCTGTTGGCGCGTGTCGAGATCACCACCCAGGCACCGCCTGCCGCCGATTTCCAGCCACGGCAGCAGGTGATGTACGAGAGCCATCCGGAGCCGGCGGCGGCCGGGGCCGAGCTTGAACTGGTCGGGGCGGGCGGGGCGGCTGCGCAGGTGGAGCAGCCGCGCGCGGTGCCACAGCCCGTGCGGGCGGTGGCGCTCGATCCGACGGATCCGGGGACCTGGCGGGCGACGCCGCGCAACGCACCCTGCCCGTGCGGATCAGGGAAGAAATACAAGCACTGCCACGGAAGATTGATCTGAGGGCGTGCGCGCGGGCTCGTTGCCTGAGGGCGCAGATGGTCGGTTCACCGAGACCGGGAACAGTCGGCGCCGTTGCGCTGCCGCACGGAGCGGGCACTGTGGTGGTGTACGGCTGGTCGTCGGACACATCCCCTCGCTGGGACAATATCGAGCTTCTTTCGCCCGACGGTTCGGTGATTTGGCGAGCGAAGCTACCCGATGACACCACCAACCCAGACTGTTTTGTGCATGTTGCCTGGGATGGCAACCTCCTGCGCGCCAATAGCTGGAGCGGTTGGGTGGTCTGGATTGATCCTGAGACGGGGCGAACGGTACGCGCCGAATTTGTGAAATAGGCACAAATTTGCAGACTGTTGCCCGCGCACGGGTGGATCTTTTCGCAAAACCGGCTCGCAAAGGCGATCGGCACCTCGTTGAACCGGATCACCAAGATCATCAACGGCGGGCAATGGATAACCGTCGACACGGCTGTGAGGCTCGCGCTTTACTTTGGGAACAGTCCTGAGTTTTTGATGAATTTGCAAACCCACCATGATCTGAAGGTTGCGCGGCGCAAGCTCAGGCCGGATGATGCAAGGTGGATCCGGACGCGGCGGGCGGCGGAATAATTTTACGCCACAAGTAGGCAATCCCAGGAAAACCGTATGGAGGGCGGAAGATCGTCGGCAGGGAAGGGCATCATCGCGTTCTGACGAGGAGGGAACGCGCGCATTCAAGGTCGGCGAGAGTGTCCACGCCAAGCGGCTCGGCTTTGATCAAAGTGGCGTCGATGCGCATGCCGTGTTCGAGGGCGCGGAGCTGCTCAAGATTCTCCCGCGCTTCCAGTACGCCACGTGGGAGCGACACGTAGCGATCAAGTGCGGCGCGGCGATAAGTGTAGAGGCCGACGTGATGGTAGTGAGGACCGGCGCCACTAGGGATGACCGCTCGGCTGAAATAGAGCGCACGTCCGGTAGTACGGTCGGGACGGATGGCAAGCGCAATTTTGACGACCTGGGGAGCCTGAAGCTCGAGCGGATCCGTGATTTCGGTCGCGAGTGTGGAAATGCTGACTTCGGGTTCGTCGAGCGGAGGGAGAGTGACACGCAATATAGCAGGATCGATAGTCGGAAGATCGCCTTGCAGTACGACGACGATGTCGTAGCGGCGAGAGGGATCGGTCATAGCAAGTGCGGCCTGGACTCGGTCGGATCCGGTGGGAAGCGCAGGGTCGGTAAGCACTGCCTCGCCACCGACGGCACGGATCGCATCGGCGATGGGAGCGTCGCCGCAGGCGACGAGCACGGGACCGATATCGGCCTCGATACCGCGGCGCCAGACATGCACGATCATCGGCTCGCCAGCGATTTCGGTGAGCGCCTTGCCGGGCAATCGCGTTGAGCCCAGGCGCGTTGGAATCAAGACAATGGGTCGCACGGGGAGGGATGGATCAGAAGTCTCGCAAGGAACGGTTATGACGTGTTCGCTCGATCGGCCAGCCGCAAAAACAGGCAGGATGAGGAAACCCTCCTCATCCCGCCAAGCAGAGGATACGTTCTCTCCCTAAACTTGGCCAGCTATCCATCCTCTGTTAGCCCCTCGGCAAATGCGTGTCACGTGGTTTCGTGCGGGTGAAACGGAAAATTATCGGTTTTGTTGCATGGCCTTATTGTGCAGCGCACAAAAGTGCCGTACGCGGTGGCTATCTGGCCGTGGGCGTGCCGGGCATGTAGCGTGCCGGCCGCGAAGTACGGAGGACGAAGCGCGCGATGCGCCTTTCTCACAGCCTTGTGCCAACATTGAAAGAAATTCCGGCCGAAGCGCAGATCGTCTCGCATCGGCTCATGCTGCGAGCGGGCCTGGTGCGGCAGACCGCGGCTGGCATTTACGCTTGGCTGCCGGCGGGTCTCAGGGTCCTGCAGAAAGTCGCTCAGATTGTGCGCGAAGAGCAGGACGCTGCCGGCGCGCAGGAACTCCTGATGCCGACCATTCAGCCGGCTGAATTGTGGCGCGAGAGCGGACGCTACGAAGATTACGGCAAGGAGATGCTGCGCCTGAAAGACCGCCACGAGCGCGATCTCCTCTACGGGCCGACTAACGAAGAGATGATCACCGATTTGTTCCGCCAATCGGTGCGTTCGTACCGCGCTCTGCCGCAGATCCTCTACCACATCCAGTGGAAATTCCGCGATGAGGTCAGGCCGCGCTTCGGAGTGATGCGAGGGCGCGAGTTCCTAATGAAGGACGCGTACAGCTTCGATATCGACTATGCGGGTGCAGTGGTCAGCTACAGGCGGATGATGCTTTCGTACATGCGGACGTTTCGCCGGATGGGGCTGAAAGCCATTCCGATGCAAGCCGAGTCCGGCCCGATCGGTGGCAATATGAGCCATGAATTCATCATCATCGCTCCGACCGGCGAGAGCGTCGTCTATTACGATGCGGCGTTCGATGAGATCGATTATTCGGCGGGTGGCTTTGACATTTTTTCGGTGCATGATCTCGAGCGCTTCTATGGGCTGATGACGACGCACTACGCCGCGACGGACGATAAGCACAACCCGGCAGCCTATGCAGCGCTGCAAGCGGGGCGAAAGCGCGAAGGGCGCGGGATCGAGGTTGGACACGTTTTTTATTTCGGTACCAAATACAGTGCGGCGATGGGCTTTACGGTGGCAGGGGTGGACGGGCGGCCGGTCGCCCCCGAAATGGGCAGTTACGGTATCGGTGTGAGCCGCCTAGTGGGAGCATTGATCGAAGCGTTTCACGACGAGGCGGGGATCATCTGGCCGGATGCGGTGGCGCCATTCCGGGCGGCGATCCTGAATCTGAAAGCGGGCGATCCGGCATGCGAGCGGGTGGCAGAAGATCTTTACGCGAAGCTGGCGCCATCGGTGCTTTATGACGACCGGGAGGAGCGCGCAGGTGTGAAGTTCGCGGATGCCGATCTGATGGGTCATCCCTGGCAGCTCATCATCGGTCCACGCGGGGCGGCGAGAGGTCAGGTCGAGCTGAAGCGCAGGGCGAGCGGGCAGCGGCAGGAGCTTTCGCTCGATTCGGCTCTCGCGCAGATTCTTTGAGCATGTTCGGAGTTTTCGAGCGGACGGTCGCGTTCCGCTATCTAAGGGCACGGCGAGGTGAGCGATTCGTCTCGGTGATCGCCGCGTTCTCGCTGATCGGAATCGCGTTGGGTGTGGCGACGCTGATCATTGTGATGAGCGTGATGAATGGCTTTCGCCAGGAGTTGCTGGCTCGGATCCTCGGGCTCAATGGGGATCTTGGTGTCTACGAGGCGGGTGTCGCCATCAACGATTACGAAGCGATCGCCAAGGCAATCCGGTCAGTGCCGAATGTTGTGTCAGCGATGCCGATCGTCGAAGGACAGGCGCTACTGAGCAATGACCACGGGGTGGCGGTCGGTGGGCTGATCCGCGGCATACGGCAAGGT
>JASHPX010000238.1 GCA_030037905.1 Gammaproteobacteria bacterium | reverse complement strand
TGCGTACTGATCGACTTGCCGGAGTCGCTGAGGTTCGCCCCGCAGGGCACCACCTTCGAGGAGCTGCGGCCACTGCTGCCGCAGGTTCCGGAGCAGGAGGCGCATCTTCTGGCCTACGCTCGCGCACTGCTGGTGTGGCGCTCGCGGCACCGGCATTGCGGGGTCTGCGGCGCACCGACCGCGCCGCGCAGTGCCGGCCACGTACTGCGCTGTACCTCCCACAGCTGTGGCGCAGAGGTATTCCCGCGCATCGACCCGGCCATCATCGTGCTCGTCACGAACGGCTCGCGGGCGCTGCTGGGCCGGCAGGCCAGCTGGCCGCCCGGTCGCTACTCGACTCTGGCGGGCTTCGTGGATGCGGGTGAGAGCCTGGAAGAGGCCGTGGCGCGCGAGGTCCGGGAGGAAACCGGCGCGCAGGTGCAGTCCGTGCGTTACTTCGCCTCCCAACCCTGGCCGTTCCCCGCCTCGCTCATGCTCGGGTTCCACGCGCGTGCGCCACAGGCAGAGGTCCACCTCGACGGCGAGCTCGAGGACGCACGCTGGTTCGAGCGCGCACAGCTGCAATCCGGCGCGGTGATGCTGCCGCCCCCTCACACCATCGCGCGCCGGCTGATTGAAGCCTGGCTTCAGGCCGAAACCGAGCCGACCGGCGGCTAACACACTGCTACCGCACTCCCACCAGCGCTGTGCGCAGTGCTAGCGCAGTGCTAGTAGCGCCGCATGACTCAGCGCCCTCGTCCGCCTCCGCGGCCCCCGCGCGACCTACGCGTGGATCTCGTGGCACGCTTCGCGCGCTTCACACGCTTCACACGCGTCGCACGTGAGCTGCCCCGGGAGGACGTGCGCACCGATTTGCGCACCGATTTGCGCGCCGTCCTGTGCGCGGCTTTCTTGCCGGCTCGCCTGGCAGCCTTTTGTCCAGCCTTCCTCGCAGTTTTCCTGGCAACTTTCTTGACAGCTTTTTTTGCAGCCTTTTTTGCGGCCTGTTGCACCGCGGGCCGGGCAACTCGCCGCGGCGCCGCCTTCTTTGCCACCTTCTTCTGCGCCGCCACTGTGGCGGCCGAGGTGTCCGCCGGGGCCGCGGAGATCGAACCCGTCGCCGGCGTTGCGGCACCGGTGGCCGAAGCCCCGGGACGGGCGGGCCTTGCGGCGCGAGAAGGCCGGGGCGCGCGGCCGGATACGCCGTCCGCTGTCGCAGCGCCGGCCGTGGTTGCAGTCTCTGTACCTGCCGCTGTACCTGCCGCTGTAGCTGTAGCTGCCGCTGTGCCCGCACCGGCAGCTGCCTGGCTGGCGGTGTGCACGGCGAACGGCACACCGTGCGGGTCGAGCAGCTGCGCCACGCGCCCGCCGGGAACGTCCATCGGGCCGCTGGTGACGCGGCCACCGGCCTGGCGGGCTGCATCGGCGGCGGCCTCCGTGTTGGACACCTCTATATACGAGAGCCAATACGGTGTCGGTACCTGCGCGGGCAGCTTGTACATGCCGCCCTGCTGCACACCTCCGCGGCCAAACACCACGTAGGTGCCTGCCGAGCCCATTTCCGTGCGCCGCAGGACCTGCCAGCCGAACAGATCGCCATAGAAGCGCAGCGCGGCCTCGAAGTCGGTGCTGGCGAGCTCCTCCCAGGCGACTTCTCCGGGCGTGGCAGGACTCTTGCCGGCCGCGGGAGGGTTTTTGGGGCGATAGATGCCGAAGCTCGCTCCCTGAGGATCGGCCAGCACCGCATATCGGCCGGCGTCCTGGATGTCGGATGGGGCATGCAGTATCCGGCCGCCGAGCCGTTCGGCCTTGGCCGCCGTGGCATCCACGTTCTCCACCCCGACGTAGGGTAGCCAGTGTGCGCGCCCGCCGGATAGCCGCGCCTCGTCAGGCAGCGAGGTCACTCCGCCGACCCCGCCGTGTTCGGTGGCGAGGATCGAATAGTTGCCGCCCTGATGCGCGTCGGGCCGCACGCGCCAGCCGATGACCTTGGAGTAGAAGCTACCCGCGGCAGCCATGTCATCGGTCACCAGCTCCTGCCAGATGAAACGTCCATGAACGCTCGGCTGTGCCATGGCACTCCCCCTGAGTTCTTTGCTGTCATCGCGGCGGTGGAGCGCGAAGATAACTGAAGCCATCGTGCGAAGCCATCACGCCGCGGTTGCGAGAGTCACCGGGCAATCTGCCGGCGCAGTGGACAGTGCCGGCGCAATGCATAGTGCCGGCGCAATGCAGGCTGCACATCCCGTGGTCACGCTCGCGCGGCGCCGCGTCCCGCCCGGGCCCGTCTCGCCCGGGCTTGCCAGCCCATGCATTTTTATGCTTAAATGCTGCAACTTTATGCACAGGCATTTGCCGGCATGCTGAACGATCGCCATCAACTCGACCGCCGTAACGCCATCCTGCGCATCCTGCGCGGCGGCCTGGTGCGTCGGCAAAGCGATCTGGCGCACATGCTGCGGCGTGAGGGCTTCACCGTCACGCAATCCTCGGTGAGCCGCGACCTTGCCGAGCTCGGTGTGCTGAAGGCCGCCGGCCGCTACCTGCTGCCGCCCGACGAGATCTCGCGCGCCAACGGCGACTTCGGCACGCTGGCGCAGTTCGTACGTGCGGTGCTGCCCGCGGGTCCGTCGATCACGGTGGTGCGCACGACGATCGGCGCCGCCCAGAGTGTCGCGGTCGCGCTCGACAAGGCGCAGTGGCCGGAGGTCGTCGGCACCATCTCCGGAGACGATACGATCTTCGTGGCTACTGCCGACGTCCGCGCGCAGCAGCGGCTGATTGCGCGGCTCGAGGCGCTGTTTCACACCTGAGCCGCGGACCGCACCGCAAGCTTCCGCAGCAAATCGACAATTCATCCCATCGGGACTTACTCATGGCCCAGAGCCCGCAGCAAGGCAGTGATGCGCAAGCGCCGATCGTGCTGGCCTATTCAGGCGGGCTGGACACCTCGTTCCTGGTCGCCTGGCTCGCCGAGCAGTACCAGCGACCGGTGATCACGGTGACCGTCGATACCGGGGGTATCGATGCGGCTGCGGCCGCGCAGCTGCGCGAGCGCGCGCTCGCGCTCGGGGCGCTCGCGCACCACCAGGTCGATGCGCGCGCGGCCTACTTCGAGCAGGTGCTGCGCTTCCTGATCATGGGCAACGTGCGCCGCGGACAGCTCTACCCGCTGTGCGTTGGCGCCGAGCGCGTCATGCAGGCGCAGACGATCGCGCGCATGGCGCGCGAGCTGGGCTCGGGCACGGTGGCGCACGGCTGCACGGCGGCGGGCAATGACCAGGTGCGCTTCGAGGTGGCGCTGCGCACGCTGGCGCCGGATCTTGCGATTCTCGCGCCCGTGCGCGACCGCGCGTTCAAGCGCGCCGAGGAGCTCGAGTACCTGCAGCAACGCGGCCTGCCGGTGCCGCCTCACGGAGCGACCTACTCGATCAACCGCGGGCTGTGGGGCGTGACCATCGGCGGCAAGGAGACGCTGACCTCCGCGGGCAGCATTCCCGAGAGCGCCTGGGTACTGTCACGTGATGCATACACGCGCTCGCTCGCCCCGGCGCGCCATCGTCTCGGCTTCGAGCGCGGCCGCCCGGTGGCGCTCGATGGCCGCGTGCTCGGCGCGGTGGAGCTGATCGAGCAGCTCGAGCGCCTCGCAGCCCCCTACGGCATCGGCCGCGGCATTCACCTGGGCGACACCATCATCGGCACCAAGGGCCGCGTGGCATTCGAGGCGCCGGCCGCCGAGGTGCTGCTCACGGCGCACCGCGAGTTGGAAAAACTGGTCCTGACGGCGCGCCAGCAGCGCATCAAGGAACTGGTCTCCGGCCCCTACGGCGACCTGGTGCACGAGGGACAGCTGCTCGACCCCGTGTGCCGGGATATCGAGGCATTGATGCTGTGTTCGCAGGAGCGCGTCACGGGGGAGGTGCAGCTGCTGCTGCGCACCGGCTCGCTGTTCATCGAGGGCGTGCAGTCGCCCCATTCTCTCATGGCGGCCTCCAAGGGCGTTTACGGCGAGGCCGCCGGCGAGTGGAGCGCGGCCGATGCGATGGGCTTCTCCAAGATCGTGGCCCTGACCGGCGTATTTCACCGCCGGGCCGGGGAGCGGGCGGCCGACGCAGGAGCGGCCGGGAGTGCGCAGTCATGAAAACCGTGTTCGTGGACAAGGTCGCCTCGGTCACACAGGCCTGTGCGCTCGGGCAGGAGCTACGCCTCTCCAGTGACATACCGGCCGAGGAAGGCGTCGCGATCGTCGCCGAGATCCTCACCAACAAGTCCACCTATAACACGCTGGAGCTGGCCAGCGGCCGTATGGCCAAGGTCGGCAAGGGCGACATCGTCGTCGGGGCGCTCGGCCCGCGGCGAGCGCTGTTCGGCTATTCCGGTCATGTGCCGGCCTCGCTCAAGCCCGGCGACGTGATCCAGATGCTCAACATCGGCGGTGTCATGGGGATTTGCGACTCGGCGACTCCCGACAAGGGTAAACCGTTCGATTGCCGCGTGCTCGGTGTGGTGCTGCAGTTCCCCTATCTCGGCGAGCGCATTGGAGTGCCCGCGCGCGTGGGCTACCGCCAGCTCGATCCGAACGCCAAGCTCGATACGCGCGGCGTTCCCGTGGTGGCGCTCGCCGGTACCTGCATGGAGGCCGGCAAGACCGCCGCGGCGG
>JASHPX010000237.1 GCA_030037905.1 Gammaproteobacteria bacterium | reverse complement strand
CGATGGCCAAGCGCGATGACCCCGCAGCCATCGCCGCATTCACGCAAGACCTGAAAACCGATCCGAAGGATTGGTATGCCCTGGAAATGCGCGCGCGGGTCGAGTACGCGACCAGCCGGCAGCAGAGCATGGCGGACATCGATCGGGCCATAGCGCTCGCGCCGAAGCAGGCGCAGTTGTATCCCTTCCGCGCATTCCTGTTGCGCTCGAGCGATAGGCAGGCGGCGCTGCGGCAGCCGAAACTGCTGCTGAAAGCCGATCCCCAGGACCCCAATGCGCAGGTCGTGGCCGCTCAAATCTATGCTCAGCTCGGCGACCGGGAGGCGGCCCGGGAGCTGCTCGATCGCGTCATCGCTGCCCATCCGACGGAATCGGCCTACGTGACGCGGATGCGGGTGCGCTCGAACGCGGACGTCGAGGGCCGCCGCGCGGACCTCGAGGCCGCAGTGCAATTGAATCCGAGCTCGGTGGTCGACCTGGTATTGTTGGCGCAGGTGGACACGGATGCCGGAGCCTATGCCGACACGGTTGCCGTGGCGACTCGAGCCATGACCGCCGGGGGGCAGACGGCGTTGTTATTGGCAGAGCGCGCGATCGGATATGCGAAGACCGGGCAGGAGGCGCTCGCGCAGCAGGATCTGGCTCGAGCCGCTGCCCAGGCAAAGGACGCGGCCGACCTGAACGATGCATGCTGGCGGCTCGCCATCGCGAATGTGGCACTGGACCGTGCGCTGGATCTCTGCAACGCGTCGATCGCGCAGCTGCAGGGCCGGGCACGCTCGGCGCCCCTCGATAGTCGGGGTTTTGTGCTGCTGCGGCTCGGCCGCTGCAAGCAGGCCATTTCCTCCTACAACGATGCTCTGGCCACCCGGCCCACCAATCCATCGTCCCTCTACGGGCGAGGTCTATGCGAGCTGCGCATGGGGGACACTAGCGCCGGGAACAACGACATCCGGAACGGCAAGGTGTTCTCCGCCGGCGAGATTGCGGCCGATTTCAAGCACTACGGGGTGACTCGCTGAAGATAGCGAACGCTCTCAGCCAGCGGCGCACAGCCCTTCGGAGCAGGTCGCGTTATCCCAGCGTATCCTCGTCGCGATTCGCCAGCAGCTCCTCGAGCGCATATATGCTCTTCGGGGGGAACCGCTCGAGTGGATAGTATTTCGCGATCACACCGATGGCCTGTTCATAGGAGCGGATATCGAGCAGGCGCAGAAGAAAGCGCACATCGTCCAGATCCCGAAACTCCGCGCCAATCCTCATCGCCAGACACTTCATCGCCAGCAGATATTTCGGCTCGGCCACCATGACTCTCAGATGATCGAGCTCGAGGAACGGCGCGAAGTCCGCCTGCTCGCTCAGGTATCCCTTCACCCCATCATTGAGCCAGTCGGCAGGCAGTCCCGACTTCGCCGCGACGCGCGCGGCTGCCTGACGTACCCGCACCGCTGGCCGGAAGAGCGCGTCGACGTTGGCAGTGGATTCACGGGCGTTGTACGCCAGACACATGACGGCACCGCCGACGAGGTACAGCTCGCCGTGGGTCTGCGACTGGCGCAGTTCACCGTTGAGGAGCTCGAACAGCCGTCGGATATCCGCCTGCCCGAGTGCGGGCATGGGTCAGACCCGATCACCGAGGCTCGAGTGTCAATACTGCTGTATTGACACGTCTCTGGGGCCGCTGGCGCCGGCCGCAGCGATGCACACGCCCGTCGGCACGGCCATCCCCACGGCCGCGCACCGCCACGAGCGCCCGCCGTCGAGCGATACGTATACGTGACCGCCGCGGTCTGCGACGGCGATCACGCCGCGGCACACGGCGATGTTTGCGGTATCGACGATGCCGTCGAGCCAGCGCGGCAACCCTCCGCTGCCGCAGAGCGGGGTGAAACCCTGCCGGTCGAGCGCGCGGCGATAGATCGCCCCCTCGGCGGCGAAATGGTCGGTCGACGCGGCTACCAGGACCTCGTCGCCCGCGAATGCGACTGCGGAGCAGTAGTGGGCGTGCATTCCGTCGCGCTCGATGCTCCACGTGTGGCCGCCGTCATGGCTCAGGCACAGGCCGGCGCCCGCCGCCGCCGCGACCAGCTCGGGGCGCGTCGGGTGCGCGCATACCTGGTGCACATCGGCGTCGATGTCGATCGTTGGTTCCCAGGTGGTGCCGCCGTCGGCGGAGCGGGCGATGCCGCCGACGTGGATGTTGGCCAGCAAGGCGCGGCCATCACAGGTGGCGCTGATCGAGCGGATGCTCAGAGGCGGCCCGACGACACGCCCGTCTATGACTGCCGAGCCGGCGTACCAGTGCTCACGACCGGGGACGTGCATGAAGCCGGGCAGCGGCACGAGAGTGCTGTGTGGGGACGCGCCGGTGATTTCACGGGCGAAGACGTTCGGGGGAAGCCTCCCGTCGCGCCTCTGCAGGCGTAGCAGCTGCGCATCGGCGGTGCCCACGTAGATCGCATCGCTCAGCGCCGCACAGCAGTACAGCTCGTGCTCACTGGTGGCGAGCACGCTCCAGGCGCCATCGGCGCTGCGACGGCACAGCGAATGTCCGTCCACGATGGCGAGCAGGTCGCCCTGGTCGGCGCGCGCCAGGCCTTGTACCGCCTGGTGCGGCAACTCGGGCTGCGCAACGCCTTCGGCGAGCCGATAGAGTCCCCCGCGCCACGTCGCTACGAGAATGGTCTGCATGCTGCGCGGCTTGCCGGCCCCTGGTGCGCCCGATCGGATCACGGCCGGATCAGGACTGGGCCGCCCCTTCCAGCGGCAGGAAGATCCACAGCAGGACGTAGAACAGGATCCCCGAGCCGAAATACAGCGCCACCAGACAGAAGATCAGCCGCCACGCCCAGGAGGGCAGATCGGTGTGCCGGCCGAGCCCACCGCATACGCCGCCCAGCAGGCGGTCCGACTGCGAGCGGGCGAGCTGCCGGAAGAAGGATCTCTCCGGAGCCGCCGAGGCCGCCCCGGGCGACGCCGTCCCCTGCGAGGCCGTTCCCTGCGAGGCCGTTCCCTGCGACTCCGGCGCCCCGGTTGCAGCAGCCGAAGCCGCGTCCCCGGTGCCGAGCACCCGCGCCTTGGCACGCTCGAACTCTTCCTGCGAGAGCGCGCCATGCTCGCGCAGCGCCTGCAGCCTCTCCAGCTCGTCAGCGATTCCCATCCGTGACTTCTCCCAGCGCCCCGGCCGGTGGTCGGCGTCCGCGGCGTCCGCGCCCACCGCGCCCGGCCATCCGGCCGTGCCGCGCTCAGCAGGGTCCGCTGACCTTGCCGGCGTCCTGCAGCGTGCCGACCAGCTCGAGCACCGACCGCATTGCATTCGCCGCTAAATAATTCGCGATGCCCTGATTGACCGCCTTGCACACCAGAGGGTCGTAGAACAGCGCCGTGCCGATGCCGACCGCGCTCGCCCCCGCGATCAGGAACTCGAGCGCATCGCGCGCGCTGGTGATACCGCCCTGGCCGATGATTGGGATGCCGCGCGGCCCCGCGACCTCGTAGACCTGTTTGACCTTCAGCAGCGCGATCGGCTTGATGGCCGGCCCCGACAGTCCACCCTGCACGTTGTCCAGCACCGGGCGGCGGCTGTCGATGTCGATCGCCATGCCGGTGATGGTGTTGATCACCGCGAGCGCATCCGTGCCGGCCTCGATGCAGCAGCGCGCGTTCTCGCGGATGTCGGTCTGATTGGGTGAGAGCTTGGTGATCAGCGGCTTCTCCGTGACGCGCCGGCAGGCCTCGACGACGCGCGCCGACATCTCGGGCACGTTGCCGAACTGGATGCCGCCTTCCTTGATATTGGGGCAGGAGATGTTGATCTCGATCGCATCGATCGGCGAATCATCGAAGCGCCGCGTGACTTCCGCGTACTCCTCGATGGTCGAGCCGCACACGTTGGCGATGAAGCGCGTCTCCTCGAAGTCGAGCGTGGGCAGGATGCGAGTGATGACCTGCTCGACGCCGGGGTTCTGCAGCCCGATCGAGTTGAGCATGCCCTCGGGAGTCTCCCAGATGCGATGGGGTGCGTTGCCAAGCCGCGGCGCCGCAGTCGTGCCCTTGAGGACGATCGCGCCCACGTCACGGTTGCTGAAGCCCTCGACGCGCGTGTACTCCTCGCCGAAGCCGACGCAGCCGGACAGCAGCACGATCGGTGAGGCCAGCGGCAGGCCGCAGAACTGCAACGCCAGCGATGCCGGCAGCGCCGCTGATCGCGAGTCGGGTGGCGTGGACACGGCGTTCATCGAGGGGATTATCGCGGGCGGCGGGCCGGCACGCCACCCCGGCGGACGTCCGGGTGACTGCTTGTTCGATTTCGGCGGGGCAGACAGTTGGGTGCTGCTGTACGTGTTCTATTTCTCGCGCCCAGAGTCGCCGATCCCGGCCTCGAGCACCGCCGTCAGCTCGGTGTGCCGTGCTGAATATGCCAGGCTGCGGCGGCGCTATCGGTTTCGCTTCTTGGGCCTCGCTGCGGTCGCTGGTCTCATGATCTTTGGCACCGCGCTGATCATGCAACCGCAGGGCATCGAGATGGGTGCCTTTATACCCTTGCTCGTGGCCTCGGTATATATCGGCGTTGGCCTATGGGGCGCCGGCTCGCGCTACGTTGTGATCGGTGCGACGCTGGCAGTGCTCGCGCTCTGCGGCTATCTGATGCTGCGGGATCACTTTCTTTTATTGATGGCGTTCGCCGGCGGCGGTGCGCTAATCCTCACAGGTTTGTGGCTTCGTAACGCCTGATGGATGAGATCGTTCATCAGCCGATCCGTTTGAGGATCATGGCGGCGCTCAATGCCGAGCGTAGCGGAGAGACCCTGGATTTCTCGCGCCTCAAGGCGCTGGTGGGAGCAACCGACGGCAATCTCGGTGCTCATCTCCTGACCCTTGAAACTGCGGGCTACGTGACCGTGAGAAAAGAATTCGTGGCACGTAAACCTCACACGCTCGTGAGTCTGACGTCCTTGGGCCGCAAGGCTTTTGCGCAGCATGTAGCCGAGCTGCGTGACATCATCGATCGTTCGGCCACTTAGCACGCGTCGGGCGTTGCCGACCGGTCCGCGCGCTGCCCACAATAGCCGGTGTTTCACGTCATCCTCCACCAGCCCGACATTCCGGCCAACAGCGGCAACATCATCCGTCTGTGTGCCAACACGGGATGCCGCTTGCACCTGATCGAGCCGCTCGGCTTCCGGCTCGATCGCCGCTCGGTGCGACGCGCAGCGCTCGACTATGGTGAACTGGCGATCGTGCAGACCCACGAGTCCCTCGAGACCTGTCTCGAGCAGCTCTCGGCCGGCCGGGTCGCTGCCGGTGGCCGCGCCGCCGTACCGCTGTTTGCGATCGAGACCGGGACGGGTACTCTCTATCACGAGGCGCGCTTCACGCCCGGCGATGCGCTGCTGTTCGGGTCGGAGACGCGCGGTCTGCCGGAGGCGGTGCTGGCGACGCTGCCGGCGGAACGGCGGCTGCGGCTGCCAATGCGACCTGGCAACCGCAGCCTGAATCTTTCCAACGCCGTTGCGATCGTGATCTACGAGGCGTGGCGCCAAAACGGTTTCGCGGGCTGCGCGGACACGGCCGCGGCGAGGAGCGGGCCGCCTGCTGCGGCCGCGCGCAGGGTGCCTTCAGTGCCTCGAGGCCAGTCTACTATCAGCACGAGGCGGCGCGGTTCATCGCGGAAGGGCTCGAATCCGTAGCTACGATAGAAGTTGGCCGCAGGCTCATTGAGCGCCTCGGCCAACAGACCCACGCCGGCAGCCTCGGCGATGGTCGCCCGGGTCCTTTCCACCGCATCCATGAGCAGCGCATGTCCGAGCTGTCGTCGCTGTACAGCACGGTCAACGGCCAAGCGTCCCAGCAGAACACACGGTAGCCGCCGCGGCAGGCTTCTATCGCTCGGGAAATGCCGGGTGTCTATTGCATGCACCAGCAGGGTGTAGTAGCCGAGGATCCTGTCCGGAACCGAGGGTTCGACGGCCACGCGGGTGCGCGCATAGTTCTTGCGCTGCTGTTGCAGCGCCATCCGCATCAGCCGCTCGTCGAGCGACGGCTCACCGCAGTCAAATTTCCTGCGATCGTGGTGGCCACTCAAGAGCTCGATCCGGATTTGCACCCCTGGCCCTCCGATACAGATCCAGACCGCGCTCGAGCTTGCCGGTCGGCGGCGGCGGATGGTCGATCAGCTCGAGCAGCCGCCGGGCATCGCGCGCTGAGAGCACCGTGACGCGCTCGCGTTCCAGCAGCGCTTCGGCCTTCTCGATGGCGGCCTGCACTACAAACTGATTGATCGTGGCGCCGGACCGCTCGGCTGCCTCCTCGAGGCGGGTCTGGACGCTCTTTGGCACACGCGCGCTGATGCGTGAGCGAGCCGTGGAGCGCCGGTTTTTGACAATACCAACCATGGAGCACCCGGGATTGTGGTCGGCGCCGTTTTGGCACCAGGATGCCAAGCGTGCAAGACGGGGGCATAGCCTGCCCACCCGCGTGGCGGCAGCGCTCGAGGTCGGATACCCGTGCAGATGCGACGGCGCGTCAGGCGAATACATCAGACGTATTCGCCTGACGCGCCGTCGCATCTGCACGCGTGCGCAAAATCGAGCGCTGTCGCTACAGGGTGGCAACGCAATGGCCCGGGCCGCAACTGACTACGGCAGCCGTGGCGCCCAGCCGCCGGGCCGGCGGCTGAGCACCCGCCAGTACCAGGCCAGTGCGGCGACGATCAGCGCCGTGAAGAGCAGCAGGCTCGGGCGACCGACGTCGGCATCGAGCAGGTCGGAAGCTAACAGCACCGCCATGATGCCCAGGCCGAGCAGCGGCATCAGCGGAAAGAACGGCGAGCGCCAGTAGCCATTGCAGCCGGTCAGTCCCCGCCGCCTGCCGACCAGCACCGCTGCGCTCACCAGGCCGAAGATGTAGGCGAGCATGCCGGTGGAGAACACCAGCAGCACGTGTGAACCGAGCAGACAGCAGGCGGCCACCAGGACTCCCGTAACGCAGGTGGCCGCGCGGGGCGCCCCGGAGGCGCCATGCACCCGCGCCAGTACGCGGTTGAGCCGGGCGCCGAAGATCTCGTCGCGGCCAAAGCTGAAGAACATCCTCGCCATGAACATCATCTGCACGATGAGCGCATTGAACAGCGCCAGCACGACGCCGGCGCTGAGCGCGCGGCCAGCCAGGGGCCCGGCGATCGTCGACAGGAAGGCGCTGAAAGGCGCCGGATCCGCAAAGGTGACAACAGGATTGCGGGTGCCGAGCACCACCGCGATGATGGGGATGGCGGTGGCCAGCGCGCCGATCAGGCCTGCCAGCAGCACCACGTTCCCCATGCGGCGATGGGGCTGCGCGAGCTCCTCGCCGAACACCACCGCCTGGTTGCCTCCGGCGGTCGCGTAGGCGGCGCTGATGCCGTTGAGTGCCAGGGCCGCGGCGCCGACCGCGACCCAGGTGCCATGCGCGCCGACTGTCATGGGATGAGCCACCACGGTGGCCAGGCTGCGCACCGGGTGCCAGAGCCCTGCGACGATCAGCGCGAGCACCGCCAGCATCTCGATGGCGAGAAACACCCCCGTGACCAGAGCGCTGGTGCGCACGGCAAGCAGTGCCAGCGCCCACGCGGCGGCGAGCGCCGCGAAGGTGATGAGCAGCGGCGAGGCCACGGGTGCCAGCGCCAGCACATAGACGGCCAGGGTTTTGGCGATCAGCGCACTCATCGGGCCGATGGCGATCGCCCAGCTGGCGAGGCTGATGAAGCCGGCCCAGGGCCCCAGGATCGAGCCCACGCCCACGTAGTCGCCGCCTGCATAGGGATAGGCCGAGCCGATCTCGGCGTACACCATCGCCCAGACCAGCGCCACCGCGATGCCGATGAGGAAGAGCCCCGCGGCGCCGGTGCCGGCGTGCTGCAGGACGTCGGCTCCGATGCCGTAGATCGAGAACACGGGAGACAGGCAGGACAGCGTGAGCAGCAGCACGCCGAAGGAGGAGAGTTGGCGGTGCAGCCGGCCCGCCGAGTCCACCGCGCTGCCGGCGCCCACCGCGCTGGCGTCGCTCGACATCAGCTCCTCCGGCATCGCGCGCTCCTAATCGAACTCCGGCTTGATCGGCCGCATCATCATGCCGCGCACCAGCTGCTCGGCCGGCAGCTGCTCGTACAGCACGGCGTGGATGCCTTCGGCGATCGGCATGACGACGCGCTCGCGCACGGCCACGCCGCGCAGTGCGCGCGCCGCGTGGTAGCCCTCGACGACCTGGCCAATGTCCGCAAGGGCCCGCTCGACGCCCACCCCTCGCGCGAGCGCCAGGCCGAAGCTGCGGTTGCGCGAATGATCGTCCGTGCAGGTAAGAACCAGATCGCCGAGTCCGGCGAGGCCCATGAAGGTCTCGCGGCGTGCGCCCAGCGCAGCGCCGAGGCGGGTCATTTCAGTCAGGCCGCGTGTGATCAGCGCGACGCGTGTGTTGGCGCCAAAGCCCAGGCCGTCGCACAGTCCCGCACCGATCGCCAGAACGTTCTTGACCGCACCGCCGACCTCCACGCCGGTGATGTCCGTGGAAATGTAGGCGCGGAAGGTCGAGGAGGAGAGGTCACGTGCGAGGCGTTCGGCGTAGTCGACTTCGGTCGAAGCGATGGTCATGGCAGTCGGCAGGCCCGCTCCGACCTCGCGCGCGAAGGTGGGCCCGGAGAGCACCGCCACGGAGCGGCCGGGTCCGAGCACCTCGTGGGCGACCTCGTTGGGGAGCTTGCCGGTGTCGAGCTCGAATCCCTTGGTCGCCCAGCACAGGCGCATCGCGGCCGGCAGCAGCGGCTTGAGCTGCGTCAGCAGTTGCCGGAAGGCGTCGCTGGGCACCGCCACGAGCACATCGGCCACGCCGTCGAGGCTTGCCTCGAGCGAGACGGTCGGCTCGAGTCCCTCGGGGAAATGCGCTTCGGGCAGATAGCGGAGATTGCGGCGCTCGTGCAGCAGCGCCGTCATGTGGGTTGGGTCGCGCCCCCACAGCCGCGCGCGGCGGCCCGCACGCACACACTGGATCGCGAGGGCCGTTCCCCAGGAACCCGCGCCGAGCACGGCGATGTCGGCGGCGGCCGCCACGGTTCAGTTGCGGGTCGCGCCGTCGGCGCCCTCAGCGGCGGCGACCGACTGCGCGTACAGCGCGTCGAAGTTGACGGGCGGCAACAGCAGTTGGGGAAAGCCGCCCAGGCCGACGAGCTGCGAGACAACCGCACGCGCGTATGGGAACAGCACGTTCGGACAGATGCTGCCGATGGCGCGCTTGTATTCGTCCGGTGACAGGTTCTGCATGAGGAAAGCACCGGCCTGCTTGATCTCGACCAGGAACAGCGTCTGCTCACCCTGCTTGGCGGAGACCGTGACCGTGAGCACCACCTCGCGCAGGTCGGCGCCCACCTGCTGCACGCTGGTATTCAGGTCCAGCGAGATCTGCGGATTCCACTGACCGCTGGAACGCGGTCCCTCGGGCGCCTCGAAGGAACAATCCTTCAGGTACACGCCCTGCAGAGCGAGCGCCGAGGCGGATGGACCGGGTGCCGCGCCGATCGCGGGAGATGGGGATTCATTGGCCATGCGTCTTTCCTGCTGGGTCGGAGGAGCCGTGCAGCAGCCGGTCGAGCGCACCGGTCACCTCCAGCTCGTAAAGATCGTCCGAGCCGCCGATGTGTCGAGTGCCTGCGAATATCTGCGGTACGGTCAGCCGCCCGCTGCGCTGGATCATCTCCTCGCGCCTCTCGGGATGCCGTTCGATATCGATCTCCTCGAACGCCACGCCCTTGCGCTCGAGGATCTGGCGCGCTCGCTCGCAGTACGGGCACCAGGAGGTGGTGTACATCAGCACGAGGGATTCTGGCGGTGCCTGGGGCGATGCGTGCGGCGATGCGTGGGGCGATGCGTGCGGTTCCGACGCGTCAGGAGGCTTGGATTCTGCGGACGGCGCTGCGGGCAGTGATGAGGCCATGATAGCGAGCTTTACGTTCAGCCGCGCGCGAGCGGCAGATTCTGGGCGCGCCAGGCGGCGAGGCCGCCGCGAAGGTTGAACACCTTCGTGAACCCGTGCCGCGAGAGGGTGCGCACCGCCGCGGGCGCCACCGTTCCGCGATCGCAGTAGATGATCAGTGCGCGCTCCTTGTAACGCTTCAGAGCATCGGCGGCCTTGAGGATCTCCGCGGCCTCGAAATGCCTGGCGCCATTGATATGCCCTTCCGCGTATGCCTGCTGGTTGCGGATATCGAGCACTGTGGCACCCTGATTCATCAGGCGGATCGCCTCCTGCGGCCCGACGGCGGCGGCGTTCTGCATGCGCAGCCACACCTCGTAGAGCAGCACGGCGAGGGCGGTGGCGACGGCGAGTGCCGCGGCCACGCTGTGGTGGCTGAAGTATTGGAGCAAATGATCCATCGGGGCATGTACGGAAGGCCTGTACGGAAGGCCGGCTGTGAGCCAATCATTATAACGGGTTGCGCGGCGCGCCCGCGGCGGGCAGCGGATCGGTCGGCGGCGGATGCGCCATGGCGCATGCTTGCCCTAGACTGTGGACCGATGCGGTGGCGTGCTTCAGCCCGAGCTCATGCGGCCGGCGTACCCGGCAATGCACCCCTCGCCTGCGCCGTGCTACTGACCCTGGCGAGCGCACTGCCCGGCGCGCTGCCGTCGGGTACGGTGTGGGCACAGGTACCCGCGACGCCCGTCCATGCGAAGACCTCCCACGAGGCATCTACGCAGCCGGTGAGCCGTCGCGGCGCGAGCCGCGCCCGCGTCGAGCTGCGCGCGCTGAGCGTACGCATCCGGGCCATGTCGCGCCAGGGCAGCCGCGATACCGCCGAGCGCGAGCGGCTCACGGCACAGTTACGTACCGCGGAGCTCGCGCTCGGCAAGGCGCGTGGGGAGCTGGACGCCACCAATCAGGCGGTGTCCGAGCAGGATGCGCACCGCGCAGCGCTCGCCGCACAGCGCAGCTCGGCGGGCAGCCAGTTGACCGCGGCGCGCGCCGGGCTCGCCGCCGAGCTACGCGCGGCGTACCTTGCCGGGCGTGATGGACCGCTGCGGCTGCTGCTCGATCAGAAGGATCCACTCGCCAGCGAACGGCTGATGACGTACTACGGATACCTTGGCCGCGCCGGGGCGCAGCGGATCGCGCGCATCGAAGCCGGCATGCAGCGGCTGAAAGCGATCGATGCGAACCTGCTGCAGCAGCAGGCGACGCTGACGGGATTGCGGCAGACGCAGCAGCAGGAGCTGCAGTCGCTGTCGGTAGCGCAGGCACAGCGCCAGCAGGTGCTGCTGCGGCTGGCGCAGCGAGCCCAGACTCGGGCACAACAGATCGATCAGTTGCGCGCCCAGCAGGCGGGGCTCGAGCAGCTGCTGCGGCGACTGAGTGCGGCGAGCGGTCGGCATACCTCCACCGAGCCGCTGGATCTGTCCTCTACCTTCGGGCGGCTGCGCGGGCAGCTGGCCTGGCCGGTGGCCGGACACCTCACGGCGCAATTTGGTCAGACACGGGCGAGTGGCGTCCCCTGGGACGGCGTGGTGATCGCCACCACGCTCGATACGCCGGTGCACGCGGTGTCGGCAGGTCGCGTGGTATTCGCCGACTGGCTTCCGGGCCTGGGCCAGCTGATCATCGTCGATCACGGTGCAGGATATCTCAGCCTCTATGCCCACAACGATCGGCTTCTCACAGCCGTCGGTGCCTCGGTCAGCGCCGGAGAGGTGATCGCGCAGGCCGGTGACACCGGCGGCCGCGCCACACCACAGCTGTATTTCGAGATTCGCCACGCGGGCAGGCCGATCGACCCGATGCCCTGGTTCCGGAGCCCCGCTCCGGCCGCTGCGGCCCCCTGAAGAACCCCTAAAGAGGCAGCGGGGAGCTTTCCCGAGGCCGCTCCGGCAGGCCGAGACGCCACGCGGGGGCATTGTGGGGGCCGGGTCTCGGATTCGGTGGCCAATTAGCGACTTCCGTCAAAGACCGCCCACCGCCGGTGGCGCGATTCTGCAGTTCATACCAGATCCCAGGGAGCTGCATGACCAATTCCGTACACGGCCGTGCACCGGTGAAGGCCCGCAGAGCAGCAGACTCTCGCACGCCAGCCGGCAGCCGCGCCGTGCCCGGAGGGCCCCCGACCGAAGAGGCAGCCAAAAGCCGCGGTTCCCGATCCCCCGGGAAGTCTGGCAGCGGACA
>JASHPX010000236.1 GCA_030037905.1 Gammaproteobacteria bacterium | reverse complement strand
ATCCTCCAGCCGCCGCTGCCCCGCAGAGTTGCGCGCCTGCGTCCAGTGTGGACCCACGATGGCGAGCATCACCCCGCAGTTGCCCACGATGTCGTTCAGATGCCCGCGAAAATCCCGTCCCAGTGGAATCGAGTCCACATCCTTGAACACCTGTGCCTTGCCGAACTCGGCCACGAGGCGATCGTAGATGCGACCCGTCGCGTCCGGACTATCGCTGCGGCGGTAGCTGATGAAAACGCCCGACAAGACTCACTCCGCTTTCTTCTGACCCGGACGATCTCATCGTCGCGACCGGGCCGCTCTTTGGATATACGCTGTAGAGTCTATGCGCCCCGCACGCCGGAGGTCGAATGTACCGAGCGGCAGCTGCCGGGCGCTGCCGCGGCCGTCAGGTGGTTCGAGGGATTTGGTCAATCGATCTCGATACGTTTCACGACGCGCGCTGCCTGCACGAGCGTGTGTGCCCGGACCCTGAGCGCTTCTGCGATGCCGCGCAGAAACTCCCGCTCTTCCTGCGTGTAGACCTCATTGGCCGTCAACGCGGAGGCGGCCCGTGCAGCCCTCTGACCCATGCGGAGCATTTCGCGCGAGAGCGCAGGTACCGGGATCTGCACATGCTGCGAGAACACCGCCCAGTCATGGGGACGGACAGCCTCGATTTCGAACTCGTCACCGATGGCCATGGCGAGCTCGTGGTCGACGCCCGGGTAGGCCACCACGCTCACCAGATCGTAGGCGGGAGCGAGCTCGATGCCGGAAGGCTTGCAGAAAAAGGACACGTTCTTCCCATGTGCATCGACGTTGCCGATGAGGTATTGGAATATTGCCCACCGCAGCAGCTGCTGGCGGGTGGAAGCTTTGCGTACGGTGTGCTCGGCGAGGCCGAAAAGACGCCCGAAGCTCACGCCGTCCCGGATATTCAACACGCCTCGACCCGATCCGAAGTTGCGCTCGTACTTTTAGCCGACCGACAGGTCCAATCCCTGGCAGGCGTCGATCACGTGTAACCGCCGCACGCCTTCGCTCACCCGTACCCGGTCGAAGCGTTCCACGAGCAGCACCGGCTCCGGCAGGCGCAGGATGCGCACTGGGGCTGCCTGCAGGTCCAGGGCTCGGGCCAGACTCATGCAGAAATGTTCGTTGGCCACCATCAGGGGCAGCCGTTCGCTCACGGGTTCTGGTTTCAGGATATGGGTGGAAGCGAGCGCCCCCTCGACCAGGAACAGCCGGTCATCCTCGCCGAGGTAGACGGCGAGCTTGTCCTGAAGGCCGGCGATGGACAGGCGCGCTTGCCGGTCCCAGACGGAGAAGGGCAGGCTCGCGCGGTCGTGGATGCGCTCGCGGAGTTCTCCCCGTGAAATCTCCCGGCGCGTGGTCACGAGCTGCGAAGGAGTTTGCCCCGGCGGCAAGAAGGCGAGGGCACCCGAGGTCTCCTGGCCGATCTGGCGCACGAGCCCATAGAGATTGCTGCGTGTCAGCCGGTAGGTCTCGAGCACCGCGTCGAGCGCGCGCCCCTCTGGCAGCAGGTTCTCGAGGTACCGGCGCACTACTGCGCTCGACACCGGCGGGCCGGCCAGCGAGAGAGGCGGGGACAGGGCGTAGCTGTCCGGGCAGGTCGCCCACGAGGGGTCGTACTCGAACGAGAAGCGCTCGTTCTCCGGCTCGAATTCCACCCGACCGATCCGCGCCTCGCCGTCGAAGACTTCCAGATGCAGAAGGCTCACTTCGAGCCTGTGTGGCTGTCCGCCGGCGCACCCGGCGCACGCGGCACGCGGGCCTTATCCAGCACCTGAAGCGCCAGGCCGAGTCCGTCGAGCACCCGAAACAGACGCGCGGTGGTCACGCCCCCGTGGCCATTCTCCAAGCGCGAGAGCAGATCCACGGACACGCCACACAGCGCCGCGGCATCATCGATGCGCAGGTGGCTCGCTTTGCGCTGTCGCCGGATCGCAGCCCCCAGTGCTCGAGGCGACAGGGTGATTTCGGAAGATACGAAATCAGAGTCCATGAGAAGTAAGGCTGCGGATATATCGGAATATCAGAAATATAGCCCTTCGAGCGATACGATCAACGAAAATACCTGATCTTCCGAAATAGCTGGTCGGCAGGCCGATGGGCGCCCATCGTTCACCCCAACTACATCGGGCAACTCGATTCCGCGCAGTAACGCGCCGCCTCAGCGGACTGCGCTCATTGCGCGGTCGCCTCGGGATTCCAGTTCTGGATCAGGGTGATTGGCGCTGCGGCGCTATTCACAACGGCATTGACGAGGAAGCGCCCGTCGGGGGCGACGTCATATTCGCGCCCCGGCGCTGAATCCTCGCCACCACCGACAACGTGCGCCTGGAAAAGCTTCACCGGCGTGCCCGCCGCAAACGTGGTTGCGCTGGCGGTGATCGGCGCCGCCATCATTGCCCCTGACGGGTCGAGGTAATCGATCTCCTTGCCGTCCGGCTGCCACGTGGGATCAATGCCGCCCGCGGTGGACACCTGCCACTGCATCGCACCCGAGGCCGCGTCCGAATCCTGGGCGCCCGGCGGGTGGAACGGGCGGACGTAAATCTCGAATCGCCCGGATTCGTTCGACTGGTACGCCACCCACCGACCATCCGGCGAGAACACGCCCCACTCCTCGTCGAACCGCGTCTTCAGAAACACCGAGGGCACGTGCGCGCCGACCATCGGGACGACCCAGAGGTCGGCGCCAGTCTGCGGAGTGCTGCTCGTATACAGCAGGAATCGACCGTCCGGCGACCAGCTGGTCGGCGCCCCCGGTATCTTGACTTGACCTGAGCGGAGGAGCGGCTGCGCGTCACCCACCGCCCCGTTCACGGGCTTCTGGTAAAGGTCGAAGGTACCGGACTGGATGGAGTTGAACACGATCCGCGTGCCGTCGGGGGACCATGCGGTGTCGAGGTTACCACCCGCCCCGACACCACCCGTCCCGAACGTCAGGCGGCTCATATGGGCGCCATCGAGCAGCCAGAGATTCGCGCCCTGCGCTGTTGCGCTCGCGACCACCACGCGTCGGCCATCCGGCGCGACACGTGGCACATATAGAGCGCCATCCGGCTGGTCGACGCTGCCGCGCGCGGCGCCCGAGCGGTCGAACCAGGTGAGTTGCGTCTGGCCGACCACACCGACCCGGTAAGCTACCAGCCCCGTCGCCGACACGGACATGGGGTTGCTACCTCCTCCCCCTGCCGACAGGGCCGGCAGGCCCGTGGCCAGCGTGACCGGCGCACCCGTGAATGCAGCCTTCCCCACATCCAGTCGCTGAGCCACGAGCGCGCCATCCGTCACCCACAGCATCCAGCCGGTGGGTAGATACACCGGGCCGCTCTGCGCACCCGTCAGCCGCGTCGCAGCGCCGCCGGTCAGATCGCCCAGGTAGATTCCATCCGCGTCCGGAGATCCAAGCACACCGAACAGGAAATGGTGCTCGTCGGGCAGGAAGAAGGGAGCGCCCTGTACAGTCTGTCCTGCCTTCAACTTGGTTACCTCCCGCGGCGCGCCCCCGGTGGCGGAGACGCGCATCAAGGGACTATCTGCGCTCGGCGCAAACAGGATGACGCCGGCCGCGTTCCATGTCCCGCCGAACCCGGCAGGTGCAGGCGCCAGGGTGTACGGCGCCCCGCCGCCCAGATCGAGGCGCTTGAGCGCACCGTCAGCGAAGAAGCCAATCGAGCGGCTGTCGGGCGACCAGAAAGGATCGGTTGCGCCCTCCGTGCCAGCAAGCGGCTGCGCCGTCGCCGACGCCAGCGACCGCAGCCACAGACGCGAGGCGCCATCCCCTGAGGCCACGAACACGATCTGCCGGCCATCGGGCGAGAGCGCGAAACCATCAGGCTGGCTCGTCGCGGGCGTGACAATGTCGACGCGCGTTTCGGGCGGCGGGGCACGGCGCAGATACCGAATCGCCGGCACCGCGAGCAAGGCCATCCCCACGATCGCGAGCGCGGCCACGATCGCGACCGATGCGAGCATCCAGCCCAGTCGTCGGGCCCTCTGCGCGCTCCTCGCCGCGGCCGCCTGGGCGAGCGCGATAGCCGCTTGTTCTGCCGCCGCCGCTGCCGCCGCCGCTGCTGCTGCCGCTGCCGCCGCCGCCGGGTCCAGGATCACCCGCAGCGCCGTCACCAGGCGCGTCGCGTCGTTGTGAAAGTCCGGATCCGGCCGCACTTCGATCGACTGACGAAACACCAGCGATGCCAAGGAACCCGGCAGCTCCGAGGCAACCGGCAGCTGCGCATGACCCACCAGCACCGGCACCACCGGGATGTCGCGGGCGAGCGCGGTCTCCAGCTCGATGCGCACGAAGTCATCCGCATCC
>JASHPX010000235.1 GCA_030037905.1 Gammaproteobacteria bacterium | reverse complement strand
CAATGGGTGCTCGGCCAGCTGCTGCAGTACGGCCGCGTGCGTCGGGCATGGTGGGGAGTTGCCGGGTTCAACGCGCCACTCGCCCGGCGCATCGCCCGTCACTACGAGCTGGACAATGCTTCAGGCGTGCGGGTACGCAGCGTCGAGCCCGCCAGCCCGGCCGCTCGCGCCGGCCTCGAGGCGGGCGACCTGATCGTGCAGCTCGATGATGAGATGGTGTCGGGTATCGATCGGCTGCAGCGGCTGCTCGATCATCACCGCATCGGGCGCGCGAGTACCGTGACGCTCTTACGGCGCGCCACCAAGGTCACGGCCTCGATCGTCGCCGAAGAGCGGCCCGGCCGCTGAGGCCCGCCCACGTCAGATTCAGCTGCCCGCGAGGCGCTCGGCGAACGGGTACATCCGCTAGGCTGCCCCTGCCATCCCGCGAAGACTATCATTCGCGAAGTACTGAGCCTGTCCTTCCTCGATCGCTTGCAGCACGAGACTGGCGACGAACTCCGGTTTGTCGCCATCCGCATAACTGGCTGACGGTCCGCCGCCGGCGGAACCGACCATTCGGTTCTTGCCGAAGTTCGTCGCCGTGATCACCGGATAGATTTCACTGACGACGATGCCGTCCTTCTCCAGCTCGGCGCGCGCCGTGAGGCTGAATCCCAGAAGCGCACGTTTCGAGGAAGAATAAACACTGTATTGCGGTACCGTCATGAATGCCGTGCCGGAATTGATGTTCACGATGGTACCGCCCCGTTGTGCCCGCATCAGCGGAATGACGGCCTGCATGGCAACGATCGGACCCAGCACGTTGAGATGAAAGATCTCGTCAAAGGCAGCAGGATCGATGTCCTCGATCGCAGCCGCATAGCTGCGGCCCGCGTTGTTTATCAGCCCGTCAACGCGGCTGTAGTGCCGATGCACGGTGCGTACGGCTTCGCGCACGTGATCAAACTGCGTCATATCCGTCGTCACGGGCAAGCTTCCGGGAAGCTTCCGCGCCAACGCTTGCAGCGCATCGGTGCTTCGAGCGAGCAGAGCAACTTTGGCTCCACGATCCGCCAGCGCGACTGCCGTGGATAGCCCGATTCCAGAGGACGCACCGGTGACGATGAAAACGCGGTCCTGGATCTGCATTGCTTGATCCTCTCAGACGAGAGTGGCAGCGGGGCCCGCCCTCAGACGTAGCGCGGAATGGGGCCGTTGTGCGGCGTCATTCGATCCGTCAGATCGAGAAAGATCTCATCCACATAGCACCAGCCCCAGCCCTCGGGCGGGTCATAGCCCTCGATGACGGGGTGGCCGATGGCATGAAAGTGTTTGGTCGCATGCCGATGCGGCGATTCGTCGCAGCAACCGACATGACCGCAGGTGCGGCACAGCCGCAGGTGCACCCAGGTCGAGCCGATCTTCAGGCACTCTTCGCAACCCAGAGCACTCGGAGTTACCTCGCGGATGCTCTCGCCATGCCGACATACTTTAGCCATGTGCTACCTCAGCCGTGTGCTACCTCAGCCGCCTTAGCCATGTGCCGCCGCCGGGATCGACGCGATCGCAGCCGGTGCCGTTGCTGATCTGTGCGCGAGGTACAGATGCAGTGACGCCACCACCTGCGCGCCGTCCCCGACAGCGGCGGCGACACGCTTGACCGAGCCGGCACGGATATCGCCGATCGCAAAGATCCCGGGCCGATTCGTCTCGAACGCCAGCCGGCCATTGCTCGCGAAAGCTTCGGCGCATACGAAGCCCCGGGCATCCACTTCGATATTGCATTCCGACAGCCAGCCGGTATTGGGAGCAGCGCCAATGAACAGAAACAGGTGAGGAATATTGCGGACGGTGCTCGCGCCTCCGTGCCTCCCACGCCACGTAACGCTGGCGAGCTGCCCGCCCTCGCCCTGCAGCCCGGTCACTTCGGTGTCGAGCAGGACCTCGATATTGGATTGTGCGGCGATCCGATCGCAGAGATAGCGCGACATGGTCGCGCTCAGCGAACCGCCCCGTACGATCATCCACACCCTGGAGGCGTGCGCGGACAGGTACACGGCGGCCTGGCCGGCCGAGTTGCCGCCGCCCACCAGCGCCACTTCCTGACCCGAGCACAGTCGGGCCTCCAAAGGAGAGGCCCAGTAGTGCACGCTGGTGCCTTCGAACTCGGCGAGGTTGGTCAGTGCCAGTCGCCGGTATTCGGCGCCGCTGGCGATCACGATGCTGCGTGAGGCGACCACCCCGTCATCGGCCAGCGTGAGCTGGAAGTGACGGACCGATCCGGTGTTCTGCTCCCCCAGGGCGTGCACCTCTGCCGGGATGGCCATATCGGCACCGAATTTCTGCGCCTGCGTGTGTGCGCGTGCCATCAGAGCCAGTCCGCGAATGCCGGTCGGAAAGCCCAGATAGTTCTCGATGCGCGCGGACGCGCCGGCCTGACCGCCAAAGGCGCGGCAATCCAGCACCAGGACCTTGAGTCCCTCGGAGGAGGCATACACCGCGGCGCCAAGACCGGCCGGACCGGCACCGACGATCGCGACATCGTAGAGGTCGTCGCGGCTGAAGGCG
>JASHPX010000234.1 GCA_030037905.1 Gammaproteobacteria bacterium | reverse complement strand
GCATGCCCGTGAGTGATGACGCTGTAGGCTTCTTCAGCGCCCTGGGCCGTTCCATCAAGGGCGAGCTCATCCGCTCCAGAGAGATGCTTGTGCCGGCGGCCTTTCAGGTGCTCTGGCAGGTCGTGCGCTTCATCGTGCTCTATGGTGGCCGAGGAGCGGCAAAGAGCTGGAGCATCGTCCGCGTGCTCCTGATGCTCGGATACGAGCAGCCGCTGCGCGTGCTGTGCTGCCGCGAGATTCAGGGCTCGATCCGCGAGTCGGCCCTGCGCCTGCTCTCCGATCAGATCACCTTGCTCGAGCTCGATGACTTCTTCGAGGTGCAGGCAGACCGGATCATCGGCAAGAACGGCACGGAGTTCTACTTCGAGGGCCTGCGGTATAACGCCAATAAGATCCGCAGCTACGAAGGCGTTGATATCGTCTGGGTTGAGGAGGCGCAATCGGTCTCAGAAATGAGCTGGGAGACGCTGCTTCCGACCATTCGCAAGCCCGGAAGCCGATTCTTCATCTCGTTCAACCCAATGACTAAGGACGATCCTGTCCTCAAGCGTTTCGTCGAGCACACCCCGCCGGGCGCGATCGTCCAGAAAGTCTCCTATCGCGATAACCCGCATATGTCCGCGGAGGCCGAGGCGGAGCGCGTGTGGCTCGAGCGCACGGACGCAGATGCCTATCGGCACGTCTGGGAGGGCTTTCCGCGCGAGGTGTCCGATGCGCTGATCCTGCGCGGCAAGTACGTCGCCGAGGAGTTCGACGTGCAGTCGGCGTGGGCGGGCCCGTATCACGGCCTGGACTATGGCTTCGCCCGTGATCCGTCTGCGGCGGTGCGCTGCTATATCGACGACACCACGCGCACGCTCTACGTCGATCGCGAGTTCTGGGCGCTGGGCGCCGAGATTGACGCATTGCCGGGTAGTCTGGAGGCGGTCATACCGGGCATCAGCCGCCACGCCGTGTACGCGGACTCGGCGCGGCCGGAGTCGACCAACTACATCAGCCGAAACGGTATCCCCAGTATCCGAAGCGCCGAGAAGTGGCCGGGCTCTGTCGACGATGGCATTGCCTACCTGCGCGCCTTCGAGCGCATCGTCGTGCACCCGAGTTGCCGGCATCTGCTCGATGAATGCGCAAGTTACTCGTTCAAGCAGGACCGGCTCACCGGCGCGCCCTTGCCCGAGGCGCTCGATGCGAACAATCACTGCATCGATGCGCTGCGTTATGCGCTCTCGCCGCTGATCCGAAACCAGCCGACGGGCGGGTACTTCAGCCGCGCGGCGCTGCTCTCGAACGGCGAGCCTTTGCCTGTGGCGGATATTCTGCACCGCCCGCGCCAGATTTACTGCACCGTAGCGATGGCCGAGCGTGCGGGCTCTGCAGTGGGCGCCATCATCTGGGCGGCGCCGTACGCACAGCGAATGTTGGTTGCTCTCGATTACGACGTGATCGAGCTCGATGAGCTCGTCGGGGATGGGGTGACGTGGCTCGCGGCGGCCTTCACCCGTATGAGTGAATTGGCCACGCAGTGGAATCCCAGCGGGAAGGAACTATTCATTCACGTTGAGCAGGGGGGTCTTTACGACACAACGGCGGCTGCGATGCTGATCTACATTCAGCAGAAATTCGGCATCCTGAGCGAGCGGCCGTTGGTGGATGTGTGCCAGGTGCAGCTCTCGCGCCCCCTCACGTTGGCTGAGCGCACGGAGTCGGTGCGCACGTGGGTCAACGGCGGTCGCGCCGTCAAGCTCGCGCACGGCGCGTATACGACGCAGACGACTCATCGCAACGTTACAGCTAACCATTTGCTCTCGCAGCTGCTGGGCTATCGGCCGAACACGGATGCCCCCGCCGAGCTCGTCGGCGCCTTCACGCTCGGGTGTCTGTTGGAGCAGGCTCACGACGCCGCCCGCGCCTCGCGCGCGCGAGCGACAGGGGGTGTCTGGTGAGCTGGAAGGACAAGTTGCTGGGTCTGTTGCCCCATGCGAAGGCGAGTGAGCCCGCGATAGGGCGAGGCAGCGCTCGCACGCAGCTGCCGGTGGCGAACGAGCTCGGGGAGGGCGAATTTGACGCCGGGGCGGCGCTCGCCAAGCAGAGCGAGCAGGCGGCGAAGGTGTACCGGCGGCTGCTTGCGAAACGGCTCGCGAGCGAGAGCGCGCGTATTGCCGCTGAGCACGGGAGATACAACGCGCGGCTGCGCGAAGTGAACTATCAGCGCCGCATGCAAGGCTTGAGGCCGATCCGCTGGGGTGCGCTGACGGAGCTACCGACGCCACCGCCGATGCCTGGGGTGCTCACGGACGTGAAGCAGCGGGATTGATCCGCAACCGCCTCTCCTTCGATCGTGCGATGGGACTGCGCCACCGGATCGCGGCGCTGCTCGAGTTCTACGGCGTCTATGCGCCGCCTTCAGACACCGAGCTCGCGCGGCACCTGGAGAGCCAGGGACGCGCCGTGCCGCTGTACAGCGTGCGGCGGCACCGCTCGTGGCTGCGCGTGCCGAGGAACCTGCGAATCCTCACCGCCTGGCGAGCCGCTGCGGCCGCCAGGGCGATGAATGCGCTGACCCCTGCCAGCTACCCTACCCGCACCGATCGCCGCTCCAGAGCGCGCCGCGCGGCGTAGAGAAGGTGCGCAGTTCTGTGCATTTTTAGCACTGTTCGCGTGTGTGACGATGTGCGCATGCGAACCACTCACATGTCAGTGCGTATGCCCACAGA
>JASHPX010000233.1 GCA_030037905.1 Gammaproteobacteria bacterium | reverse complement strand
GCGCGTCGTCGGCGCGCTGCGGCCTGGCGCGCCCCAGCCTGGCGCGCTGCGGCCTGGCGCGCTGCGGCTTAGCGCGCCCCAGCTTGGCGCGCTGCGGCCTGGCGCGCTGCGTATCGGTGTGCCGAGCTGCCCGGGCCATCAGAGCTCGCGATCGATCAGCCCGAACTGCGGAGCGCGGAAGCCCGCTTCCGCCTCGGCCTCGGGCAGCACCGGCTCGGGCCGCGGCTCGGGCTCCTGCAGCATCTCGGGGGTGATATTGCCGGCGGCGATCTCGCGCAGCGCGAGCACGGTGGGCTTGTCGTTCTCGACCGGCACGGTCGCCTCCGCGCCGTTGGCCAGCCGCCGTGCGCGCTGACTGGCGAGCAGCACCAGCTGGAAGAGGTTGTCGACATTCTGCAGGCAATCTTCGACGGTGACGCGTGCCATGTATAGGAAATTCCTGAAAAAAGCTTGGAGCGTGAATGAATGGAAGTCGACCGATGAGTGTACTGCAAGCTCGCCGCGATACGCCAGCGCCGCCCGAGCCGCGGCGGCGGGAGCGCATGCCCAGCGCGGTCGATCCGCCTCAGCGCAGCAGCTCGCCGAGCAGCGCGCGAAGCGCCGGGCGCTCGACGCGCAGTGCCTCGCCATGGCCGTCGAGAATGGCGCCGAGCTCGAGCACCGCGCGCTCGAAGTCATCGTTGACCACGACGAAGTCGAACTCGCGGTAGTGCGACATGTCGCTGACCGCATCGCGCAGGCGCCGTTCGATCACATCCTGGCTGTCGGTGCGCCGCTCGCGCAGCCGCTCACGCAGAGCCGCGCGCGACGGCGGCAGCACGAAGATGGTGACGCACTCGGGCAGCGCCTGGCGCACCTGCTGCGCACCCTGCCAGTCGATCTCGAGCACCACGTCGCGGCCTTCGGCCAGCCGCTCGCGCACCTGCTGCGCCCCGGTGCCGTAGCAGTTGTCGAAGACACGGGCGTGCTCGAGGAATGCTCCGGCCTCCTGGAGCTCCTCGAAGCGCTCGCGCGTGACGAAGTGGTAGTCACGGCCGTCGATCTCGTGGGCACGTGGAGTGCGCGTCGTGTGCGACACCGACACCACCAGATTCGGCCGCCGCGCGAGCAGCGCTCGTACCAGGCTGGTCTTGCCCGCCCCGGAGGGCGCGGAGATCACGAACAGCTTGCTCATCCGGCAGTGGCGCCTCAGGCGGTTGCGCCGCAGGCAGAGTATGTTACAGGCAACAGCGGGCCTCGCAGTGTCTACCTGCGCACAACTCCGATCATCCTGGCCGAGCCCGCCTCGAGCACCGGCAACTCGGGCTTGGCAGCCGTTTCCAGACCGCGCATCAGATCACCCGGGCTGAAGGATGAGTGCAGGGCGACGGTCGGTCTGGCCAGATCCGCGGCCGTGGCGATCGCGCGCTGGATCGGCGTGACCGTTGCGGATGCCGCAAAACCGCCCTCGATCGTGCCGACGAGCTCGCCGTCCTCGGCCAGCACGTAGATCGGCCGGCCGTCGCTGCCCAACAGGCTTTCGAGCACCTCCGGGTAGCGTGCAGCCGCCGAGAGCGATGTGTAGTCGGAGGAAATCAGGGGTGAGCCGGCGAGATCGGCTGGGAGCGGACGACTCTGCGCGGCGCTGCGCGCGGCGTGAATGCGTCCGGAGTAAATCGAGCGCGGCTCGAGATGGCGCGACACCCAGATGGCCCCAGCCACCGCGAGCAGCATCGGCACCATGAGCGACTCGCTGGCGTGCGTCAGCTCGAGCACCAGCACCACCGCGCAGATCGGTCCCTCCGTTGCGGCAGCCAGCACCGCCGCCGAGCCTACGATCGCGCAGCTTCCGGCGACCGCGCTGCCGTCGAGCAGGCCCCAGAGGCTGCCCAGTACGGCGCCCAGCAACGCTCCGCAGGTCATGGTCGGGGTGAACAGACCCCCAGGAGCGCCGCTTCCGAGACAGGCCGAGGTCGCGATCAGCTTGAGCACCAGCAGCGGTACCGCCACCGACAACGCCATCGGACCCAGGAAGCTGATCTGCACGACATCCTTGCCGTTGCCGAGCAGCTGCGGGTAGGCGACGGCGGTGGCTCCGAGGAGCGCAAATACCGCCACCGGCGTCACCAGCAGACGCCAGCCCTTCGGCTTGCGCGCATCGGACCAGGCTATCGCGCGCACATACAGCACCGAGCCCAGACCGGCGAGTGGCCCAATCAGCACGGCCCAGGCAATCAGCGCCGGAGACGCCGTGTAGTGAGGGATGCTGTAGGTCGGAGCGTCGGGCAGCAGCAGCCAGGAGATCGCGGTGGCTATCAGCGCGGTCGCCAATGCGGGGGCTACCAGCGGCAGAGCCAGGCTACCGAGCAGCACCTCGAGTGCGAACAGCGCTCCGCCGAAGGGTACGTTGTAGACGGCGGCCATACCGGCGCCCGCGGCGCACGCCACCAACAGCCGTCGCTCCACACTCGACAGGACGACTCGATCCGACAGCGCATTGGCGATGACGGCACCAGCCTGTTTGGGTGCCGCTTCGCGCCCGAGCGATGCACCCATCCCCACCAGCACGATGGAGAGCACTGCGCGCACGCTCGTTGCGATGGCCGGCAACCGGCCACTGCGGAACCAGATCGCGGCCGCGAGCTCGGCCGAGTGGCCGCTGGGCCTGCGCTGCTGCAGCAGCCAGCGCACGGCGCCGGCGAGCACACCCGCGCTGACCAACACCACCACGCGGCGCACGCCGCTCGCGTGTTCGACCGCGGTCAGGAATATGCCGCTGTGATAGGACCAGGCCAGATGCTGCGCGGCGCGCAGCAGCCGCATCAGCAATCCAGCTGCGAAGCCCGTGCAGGCACCGGCGAGCGGGATCATCGCCCAAAAGCGCCAGCTCAATCCCGACCTGATCGCCGGAGCCAGGATGTTCGGCTGCGGCGAGCCCAACGATGCCGATCCGCTCACGGCTGCCCCTTTGGATCCACGGCGCTCTACAGGCCCGTCTACGGGCCGTCTACAGCCGATCTACACCACGATCGGTCGTAGCCCCGGGCCGTAGCCCGGGTCATAGCCCCGGGTCATAGCCCTGGATGGTACCGTGAGAGTCCGCGTTTCCGCCGGCGCCTGAACGCGTGTGCGCCCGCGGCGAGAGCCAGCAAAGGCACGCTGAACCACAGCCAGGCCCAGCGGGTGACGACCCAGAGCATCGCTGGCGGCGACTCGCGAGTCGCAGCATTGCGCGCATAAATGCGGTAGTGGTAGACGGGACCCCGTGCGCCCGCATCGACAAAGTACGGGCGCGTGACGAATGCCACGACTGTCCCGTTGCGCACGATCTCGTAGTCATCGGCTGCGGAACGCGTGTCGGGCTGCCAGGCGAGCTTCAGCCTCCAATGGCTCGTCGATGTGGCGCGGGCCCCTACCGGCATCGGCGGTGGCGCTGCGTGCAGGTCGGCCCGTTCGCTGCGCAACTCGGGCCGATCAAACGGGAAGCGCTGCTGCGCGACCCGCGGATCCACCAACTCCTTATCCAGGAAGTCCGCCAGCAGGGCGTCGTCGTGTTCGCCCAGATCGCGCGTGTAATCGCTGCCGTCGGGTAACTTGGCGCGATCTGATCTGGGCTCGGAGTAAAACTCGAATATCTGGTCCAGGCTGGTGAACTCACCGGTATGCATGAAGGATTTCTGCAGCCCGACGTCTCGCAGCGATGGCACCTTCACGCTTCCATCGTCCTGGTCGTCGCCGGTGACGGCCTCCCGGCCCGGGTCTTCATATGCTTCGCGCAAGCCGGTGTTGAAGAACAGGTTGTTGGTGAATAACGGGGGAGTGTGGCAGGCGTCGCACCGGTCGTATTGAAACACGGCCATATCCCGGGCGACGCTCGAGTCCGCAGATCTGCCCGTCTCGTTCCATATGTCCCATGGCGTCTGATCAGCCACCAGTGTGCGCTCGTAGGTTGCTATGGCGAACGCAATGCGCGCCGGGGTGATGTCCGGGTCGCCGAACGCCGCAGCGAACAGTTGCGGATAGGAGTCGCGTGCGGCGATCGCAGCCGCGACGTCGGGCGGCAGGCGCCTCGCGAGAGCCAACGGACGCGCTTGCGCCAGTTTCCACTCGATAGCCCGCCAGGAACGGTGCTCGTCGGCCATTTCTACCGGGTTGACGATGGGCGCCACCGCCTGAGATTCCAGTGCCCCGCCTCTTGATATCACCACGCGGCCGCTGACAGGATCTCGAAACACCGTCGATGCACGTCCATCCCAGAAAAGGCTATCTGCCCAGAGCCCGCCGAAGTTCGAAGGGGCGGCGCGCGTGCCCACCTGTGGTCCATACCCGAACACCGGGTCTTTGACCACGACACCGCGGCTGTTGCGATGGACAACGCCAGGCGATGCGAACACATCGTCGGCAGTGCCGAGCTGGCCATCGTGTCCGGGGCCGACCGCGCGACGCCCATCCGCGCCGCCGAAGCGTGGCTGATGACAGGTGCCGCAGGCCACGGTGTTGTCGAACGACAGCTGCTCGTCCCAGAACAATATCTTGCCCAGCACCCGCTTTGCTTCGCTGGGCGGATTCTCCTGCGGTATGGGAACCGGGGGCAGATCTCCGCTCGTACCGACGATCGGCCAACCCATGATGCCCAGGGCGAGGCAGAACAGCAGCGCGGGATATGTCCGCGGGTCACGGTCACGGGTTCGTTCGAAGATGCTCGCTGCGATCTGCACCTGTCGTTCCGTCGGCACGGCCCGTCGGCACGGCCCCTAAAATAGGTATCTAATATGCTTATTTAATATGCCATACTGGCGAAGTCCGCTCAACTACTCCACCTCATGCGCCTCACCTCCTTCACCGATTACGGCATGCGAGCGCTGATGCGCTTGGCAGGCGAGCCGGACCGCCTCTTCAC
>JASHPX010000232.1 GCA_030037905.1 Gammaproteobacteria bacterium | reverse complement strand
GGTCGCGGCGTGGCCCGTCGCGGCATGCCCGGTCGCAGCCTGCCCGGTCGCGCTCGAGCCGCCGACATCCTGCGCGATGTTCAACAGCGCCTGCTTGACGAAGTGCGAGACCAGGCCGGGATTGGCGCCGTGGGTAACGACGGCGGTCGGCGCACGGACGTTGGCGCTGCGCAACGCGAGCGCTTCCTCGCGCAGCGCGTAGTTGGTACGGCGCGCCGCCGGGATGGTCGGATCGGTATAGCCACCCGGCCATGGCTCGATGCAGGTGTCCAGGTACATCGCCCCCTTTTCCCAGCAGTGGCGGATCAGCGCGACGCTGGAGACGTCGACCGACACGTTCAGCAGCATATCGCCGCGCGCCAGATACGGCTCGAGCGTGCGACGGAAGTTCTCGCGCGTCAGCGGCTCCTTCACGAACTTGACCCGATAGCGCGCGGCCTCCTCGCGTCCCGAGTCACTCGCAGTGACGATCGTGATGCGCTCGGCGCTGATGCCGATGTGCCGCAGAATCAGCGGCAGCACCCCCTGGCCGATGCTGCCGAAGCCGACGAGCACGATCCGACCCGGGAACTCGATGTGGACTGGAGTGGCTTGAGTCATGTCGATTCCGCAACCGGGACCGGAAGGTTAGCAACCGCGGCGCGCAGCCGCCAGCGTCCACGGCGCAGCGGCCAGGGTCCACGGCGCAGCGGCGCGAGCGAGCCTCAGCGCCAGTGCGGGGGCCAGGTGCGCGCGTGGCCCGGCAGCGCGGCGACGCGCTCGAGCCAGCGGCCGATGGCCGGGTAATTGCTCTGCATCGGCAGAAAGCGCGCGGCGAGCTCGTGCGCTTCCGGGCGCTGCAGCGCATGCAGCAGCAGGCGCACAGCGGGATAGATGACCATGTCGGCGGCCGAAAAGCTCTCGCCGACCACCCAGTCAGAGCGCGCCAGGCGCTGCTCGAGAGTGCGTGCCTCGCCAGCCACTCGATGCATCGCTTCGGCGAGCCGCTCCCCCACGGAACGCGGCGGCTGGGCCTGCTGCAGCAGTGCCTGGACGATCTGCCTGAGAGGCGGCTCGGCGTGCGACTGGTACTCGCAGATCACGCGCATGATCACGCCGCTCTCCTCGGGGCTGCGTCCGAAGATCGGCGGGTCGGGATACTTGCGGTCGAGATAGAAAAGGATCGCCAGCGACTCGAACACCACGTAGTTGTCGTCGCGCAGCACCGGCAGCTCGCCGCGAAAGTTCAAAGCGAGCATCTGCGGGGACTTGTGCTCCTGCAGGTCGAAATTCAGCAGGTGGCTCTGGTAGGCCAGGCGCTTGTGTTCCAGCGCCAGCGCCACGCGCCAGCAATACGGACTGCCGCTGCCCCAATAGAAGTGAATGGCCATCGTGTTCTTGGCTGACCGACCGGAAGCGAATTGTAGCAGTGGCGTTTGCCGCGAGTGCGACGGCGGCACGCACGCCCGCCCAAGCGCGACCGCTCGCCCGCCCGCTCGCCGCGCCAACAACTGACATTTACTTGTCGATTCGATTTGCTATCGTGCACGCCACCGTGGTCAGCAGCGCGCCGACGGCAGCGTGCGAGGCTCGATGAGCGTGGAAACACTGCAGGCGGCACGTAGCGCCCCCAATGGCACGAGCCCTGGACACCTCTGGAGCATCGAGGATGCGCTCGAGCTCTACAATGTGCCGGCCTGGGGTTCAGGCTACTTTTCGATCAATCCGGCCGGCCACGTCGTCGTGCGCCCGGACACCACGGCAGCGCACGAGATCGACCTGTTCGAGGTGGTGCAGGGGCTGGTTGAGCGCGACCTGTCGGCGCCGGTCGTGGTGCGCTTCTCGGACATCCTCGCGCACCGTATGCGCCACCTGCACGATGCCTTCAGCCAGGCGATCGCCGAAAACGGCTATCAGAACCGCTACACGGCGGTCTATCCGATCAAGGTCAACCAGCAGCGCCTGGTGGTCGAGGAGGTCTACGGCTACGGCAAGCAGTTCGGCTACGGCCTGGAGGTCGGCTCCAAGCCCGAGCTGCTGGCGGTCATGGCGATGACCGAGTCGGCACCGGATCGGCCGATCATCTGCAACGGCTTCAAGGACTCCAGCTACATCGAGGCGGCCATCCTCGCCGCCAAGCTCGGCCGCACCATCATTCCCGTCATCGAGAACTTCGCGGAGCTGGAGCTGGTGCTGCGACACGCGGACACCTACCGGGTGCGCCCGCGACTGGGTGTGCGCGTGAAGCTGGCCACCGAGGGCTCGGGGCGCTGGCGCGACTCGGCAGGGGAGAGAAGCAAGTTCGGCCTGTTCATCAGCGAGATCCTGGAGCTGCATTCGATCCTCAAGGCACGCGACATGCTCGACTGCCTGAAGCTGGTGCACTGCCACCCCGGCAGTCAGCTGCAGGACATCCGCCGCGTCAAGGAAGCGATCAACGAGCTGGCGCACGTGTATGCGGAGCTGAGGCTCCTGGGGGCCGGGCTCGAGTACATCGACGTCGGCGGGGGGCTGGGGGTCGACTACGACGGCAGCGGCACCAACTACCCCTCCTCCATGAACTACACCCTGAACGAGTACGCGAGTGACGTGGTGTATCGGGTCGGCACGGTGTGCAACGCCCGCAACATCCCGCATCCGATGATCGTCAGCGAGTCGGGCAGGGCCATCGCCGCGCACCACAGCGTGCTGATCTTCAACGTGCTCGGCCGCTCGGCGCTCGACCGCTTCCGCGTCGACGGACGCGACGCGGTGGCCCCCGGGGCCGGCCCCCTGCCCCACCCGGTGCGCGATATGCTGGAGGCCTACCGCAACATCGACGAGCGGCGCCTGGTGGAGTGCTATCACGATGCGCTCACGGCGCGCGATCAGGCGCTGCAGATGTTCAACCTCGGGCTGCTGTCACTCGAGCACCGGGGGCTCGCCGAGCGGCTGTACTGGGCCAGCTGCGCCCGCGTACGCGACCTGTGCCGCCGTCTGGGCAACGTTCCCGAGGAGCTGGAGGACCTGGAGAACGTGCTGTCGGATACCTATTTCTGCAACTTCTCGATATTCCAATCCCTGCCCGACAGCTGGGCGATCGATCAGCTCTTCCCGATCATGCCGGTACACCGGCTGGGCGAGCCTCCCACGCGCAAGGCCGTGCTGGCCGACATCACCTGCGATTCCGATGGCAAGGTCGACCGCTTCGTCGGCCCGCGCGACATTCAGCGCACCCTCGACCTGCACGAGCCGATCGCGGGGCAGGAGTACTACCTGGGGGCCTTCCTGGTGGGCGCCTACCAGGAGACGCTCGGCGACCTGCACAACCTGTTCGGCGACACGCACGTCGTGCACATCAAGCTGCACGATGAGGGCGGCTGGTGGATCGAGGAGGTCGTCAAGGGTGATACGGCCGTGCGTGTGCTCGAGTACATGGAGTACGACGTGGCACAGCTCGCCCCGGCCCTGGCACGCGACTGCGAGCGCGCGGTGCGCGAGGGGCGGCTGTCGGTGGCCGAGAGCCAGGCGGTCAAGCGGTTCTATGAAAATGAGTTGAACGGCTACGCCTATCTGGAACCATAGCTCCTGATGCAGGACTCCAGGTAGATGTGAGGAAAACACCTGGCGAATACATCAGATGTATTCGCCAGGTGTTTTCCTCACATCTACCTGGATTAGCCACACCGGGAGCTACGGTTCCAGATAGGCGTAGCCGTCACCACATTTCCTTGAGCCGCGCCGCGACGTCGACCGTGGCCGCGCGCTCTGCGCCCTCGAGAGCGACCGGCTCGGTGGCCGAAACCGACTGGTAACCGATCTGCTCCATGCACTTGAGCATCTTGTCGTTGACGAAGCGGCTGCGGCCACCGTACACGTGGGCATCGCCGTTCTTCGCCTGCTGGGTCAGTGGGAACCTCAGCGGCACGCACAGCTGCAGCTCGTTGCGGGCGCGGGTCATGGCCACATACAGCAGCCGCCGCTCCTCCTCGATCAGGTCCTGGCGCGAGGTGGCGAACTCGGAGGGGAAGCTGCCATCGACCACGTTGAGCACGTAGACGCTGTCCCATTCCATGCCCTTGGCCGAGTGCACGGTGGACAGTACCAGATAGTCCTCGTCGTGCAGCGCCGAGCCGGCGAGGTCACTGGTGGCATGCGGCGGATCTAGGGTCAGCTCGGTGAGGAAGCGCTCGCGTGAGGGGTACTGGGAGCTGAGCTGCTCGAGCTGATCCAGGTCGGCGCGGCGCGTGTGCACCTGCTCGTAGAGGCGCTCGAGGTGCGGCTGATACCAGTCGCGCACCTGGCGAATCTGCCCCGGCCAGGGCCGCTCGCGCTCGCTCAGCTCCTGCATGAGGGTGCGCAGCTTTGCGAAGTCCTGGGCCATGGCCTGGGTGGGCTTGTAGCCCTCGAGCGCCGCCAGCGCACCGCTCTGCGCCTCCAGCAGCTCGACGCACTTGCGTGCGTTGACGGGACCCATGCCGGGCAGCAGCTGCAGGGCGCGGAAGGCGGCGAGCGAGTTGTGCGGGTTATCGGCCCAGCGCAGCACTGCGAGCAGATCCTTGATGTGTGCGGCCTCCAGAAACTTCAGCCCGCCGTACTTCACGAAGGGGATTTTGCGGCGCGCGAGCTCCACCTCGAGCAAGTCGCTGGCGCTCCCATGGCGGAACAGCACAGCCTGGCGGCGGAGCAGAACGCCTGCCTCGCGGCGCTTGAGAATCTCGCCACAGACGTATTCGGCCTGCGCGGCCATGTCATCGAGGGTCACATATACCGGACGGCCGCCCGAGCCGCGTGCCCCCAGCAAGTGCTTGCGGAACTGCTTGGGGGCCTCGGCCATCAGGGCGTTGGAGGCGTCCAGCAGCCCCTGGGTGGAGCGGTAATTCTGCGCGAGCGTGACGATCTCCGCGTGCGGCTTGTAGCGCTGGGGGAACTGCAGGATGTTTTCCACCGCGGCGGCGCGGAACGAATAGATGGCCTGGGCATCGTCGCCGACCACGGTGACGCCGGAGCCGTCGGGTCGCAGCGCGTACAGGATATCGCCTTGCAGCCGGTTGGTGTCCTGGTACTCGTCGACCAGGACGTGGTCGAAGTGCTTGCTGACGGCCTGGGCGATTTGCGGCTCGCCCATCATGAGGTGCCAGTAGAGCAGCAGGTCATCGTAATCGAGCAGCGCGTAGCGCTGCTTGCGCTCCACGTATCCGCGGAACAGCCGCGTGAGGTCCTCTTCCCAGCCCTTGCACCACGGGAACTGCTGCTCGAGCGTATCGCGCAGGCTCCTTTGCGTATTGATGCGCCACGAGTAGATCGCCAGGCACGTGTCCTTGCGTGGGAAGCGCTGATCCTTCCCGGCGAAGCCGAGCTGCGTACGAATATCGTCGACCAGGTCGGCGGAGTCGGCACGGTCGATCACGGTGTAGGCAGGGTCGAGCTTCAAGTGCCGGGCATACAGGCGCAGCAGCCGGTTGCCCATGGCATGGAAGGTCCCGGCCCACTGCAGCCGCTGCAACACCGACTGGGCCTTGCCGCTGCCGGAGGCGCTGAGGCCCCCGCCGAAGGCCTCGCGCACGATCTCGTGCGCGCGGCGGCGCATCTCCAGGGCCGCGCGCCGCGTGAAGGTCAGCAGCAGCAGCCGCGAGGGGTCCGCGCCGTGCAGCACCAGCTGCGCGACGCGATGAGCGATCGTCATGGTCTTGCCGGTGCCGGCACCGGCGATGATGAGCAGCGGGCCGGCCCGCCAGCCGCCTCCCTCGGCGACAGCCTCTCCGTAGGTGACGGCTTTCTTCTGCGCGGAGTTGAGACTGTCCAGGTAAGAGGCGCCGGGCATCGATGTCGCTGAGCATTAAGTAAAGCGCCGCGACGATACCACGACGCCCCAGTCACTGTGGCGTGCATGCGTCGCGCCGAAGACCGATGGGCGGCGGATGGCGAAACCGCTACGCTGTGGCAGGGGAGCATCCGTTCATGAGCATTTTAAAAGTACGAAACGTGTTCCAGGGGCGCATCCTGCGAGTCAACGTGGAGACGGTGCGGCTGCCCAACGGGCACGTCTCGGATCTCGAGATCATCCATCACCCAGGCGGTGCAGCCGTCGTGGCGATCGACGCCGCCCGGCGCGTGTGCCTGCTGCGGCAGTACCGCCATGCGGTGGCGGGCTGGGTGTGGGAGCTGCCGGCGGGCAAGCTCGAGCCGCAGGAGCCTGCACAGACCACCGCGAGACGCGAGCTGATCGAAGAGGCAGGACAGAGCGCACACTCCTGGCGCTCTCTGGGGACTTATGTCAGCTCGCCGGGCGTTTTTACCGAAATAGTGCACCTGTACCTCGCCCAGGAGTTGGATTCGGTCAAAATGGCCCTCGAGGAGGGAGAGCTGCTCGAAGTGCATTGGATCGACTTTCAGGACGCCTGCGCGCGCGCCGAAGAGGGCGAAATCAATGACGGCAAGACCGTCGTCGGCCTGCTGCGTGCACGACGGGCGCTGTCGAGCGCTCCCGTCGCAGGGGATCCGGATCGATCCGCACCCGATGTCCCCATGGGGTCCGCGTGACACAATCCTCGCCCAAAAGCCCCGGAAACACCGCTCACGGGCGCACCGTACCCGACACGGTGACCGTACCCGAGCTGACCCTCATGGAAGACCCCGTCCCGGATCTCAAGCTCGAGGACACGGCCGCGCAGCAGCGCCGTGGATTGGCGGCGCAGAGCTCTGCAGTCGGTTACAACCCCTACGACACGGGCGCAGCGGCAGAGCCGCCCAAGGCCAGCTCGAGCGGTTCGCCCGTGGCACCCGAGCAACCGCCCGGACGCAAGCGCACCGATCTGCGCAAGCTCTCCGAGTGGATCCAGGCACAGCGGCGGGCTGAAGCGGCGCGCCAGGAGCACGAGGGCCCGGCGCCACGCACGACGCCAGACAAGGCGCCGGATCCCCCGCATCGCAAATGAGCCCCGCAGCCTGCTGCCGCGGCAGCGCTAGTCGCAGTCGATCCGCGTAGATGTCGTGACCCTCCTGGCGAATACGTTTGACGTATTCGCCAGGAGGGTCACGACATCTGCACGGATTACCGGCGTCGCGAGCTGCCGCGGCAGCAGGCTGCGGGGCTCACTCGTGATGCTGGATGTGCCGCATCTTGCGCTCGCGGCTGAGGCGATAGAAGCGCCGCAGCTCCGCAAGCGCCTCCTGGCGCGAGCATGTGGCGCCGGACAGCTGGCGCTCGAGACGGCGACAGAAGCGCGCGGCGTAGCGATTGGCCTCCCGGTACATGCCGGCCCGATCACCCGCGAGCGCCGTATCCACGTGCGCGCGCTCGAACAGCAGCCGGTACAGCTCGTGCGGACGGCGCTGCGGCTGCTGCTCGCACAGCACCCACCAACTGGCGACGTACTTGTCGATCTCGGCCTGCAGCTCGAGCTCCAGCAGGCTCACGGCGCGATCGTGGCCGGCGTGCCAGGCGAGGTACAGGAAATGACTGACCCCCTCGAGCGCCGTCCAGTAGTCGGCGATATTGCCGGCATGCAATGCGTGCAGCGGATTCGCGGCCGTCAGTCGCGCGAGCAGATGTGCATCCAGATAGAGGCCCACCGCCGCGCCTTCCTCGTCCTCGCGCACCAGCACCTGCTCGTCGGTGCCCGAGTCGCGCATGGGCGGCGGCAGCCGCTGCCGATCCGTGAACAGGAAATCGTAGACGTCGTAATCCACCGGCAGGTCGTAGATGCCGGAGAGCAGTCCCTGCAGCTGCTGCAATACCATCGTGCCTCCATGCCGTCAGGGCCGAGAGCGGCTGATGCGCAGCGCCGCCCGGGCGCGCACCCAGGTCAGTTCTGCCGCGTCCCGACCGGCGTGGGCGTGACGCCCAGCTGCTGCAGCAGACCGCGTGCACGCGGGCTACCGGTCTTCAGCCAGATCTCGTAGAGACGCAGGATGTCCGCCTGCGAATAGCGGCGCGCCGAGTCGGCGATCTCGCCGAGCGCATCCACCAGCGGCAGGAACTTGCTCGCCAGCTCCCCGAACACGCGGCCGAGCACCTGGCGACGCCCGTGCGCGAGCCCCACGGCGAGCGCCCCATAGGCGCGCCCACCCATGGCGATGTGATAATCGACGTCGATCAGCTTGCGCGCGAAGCTGTGCGCGAAGCAGCCGGCAATGAACAGCGACACGTCGCCCAGGCGCTGCAGGCCGCGCTCGCGCTCGAGCGCGCTCGGCGCCTCGAGCGCATCCGCGAGCATCCGCACGAGCGGTTTGAGACGCACGCCCTCGGGCGTGTGCTCGAACAACTGCTCGGAGCGGGCGAACAGCGTCAGCAGGTTGACGACGTACTGCTCGGTCTGGTCCTCCACGGTGACATTGCAATGCGCGAGCGCTTCCTGCAGCTCCCCGTGGAAGTACTCACGCAAATTCGCGACCGTCAGGACTCCGTTTGCATGCGCCTCGTGTTGCATGATGCGATCCTCGCCGCCAGCTACGCGGCCTCCCGGAATGTCCGGAGGGACGCTGCGTGCAGTTCAGCACGAACACTCCAACGTATTAGATAAACCGTTCACGGAATTGTTCTGCAAGAATCCGACCGACTTGGCAGCCACGGATATCGAGCGCTAACAGTCAGCCTCTTCTGAGGCCGTCGTCACGCCAAGGAACCCGCACCGAGGGATCGGCGCCGGGAAGATGCGCGGCGCGGAGCTATTGCGCGCTGGTAGTGCGCGTGAGCTGCAGGGAAAGAGGTGGCTCGCCGCTATCCAGCGCACCATCCGCGTCGGTGCGACTCTGAATGAGTGTCAGCCGCGTACCTACGAGCTGCGCGTGCTGATCGACCCACAATCCCTGGGCGCCGCTGCCGGGATGACAGGACCGTAGCGTGTTGGTCCGAAAGCCCGTCGGCGTCTTCTGCCAGACGAGATCACAACCGGACAGCGGTTGTAGGTCCTCAGGCAGCATCGACAGCAGCAGGTCGGGGTTATCGGCCGCACCGACCCAGCGGCGCGGGTCCTTGAAGAGAAAGCGATGCTCGACGATGCGATCCGCGTGGTCGCCCGCGCCTGCGCCTGCGCCTGCGCCTTCGCCCGCGTCCTCGCCCGCGTGCTCGCCACTGCCGTGCGCCTGCTTGTTCCCGCGCGCACGCGCCGGAGCCTGCAGCGCGAGCGTCCAGATGCCCTCGGCGAGCACCAGGCGGGGGTTGTCGGACGGCGTCTCGCGCACGAAATACACGGCATCGCCGATCAGCTGCGCGGTGATGGGTTGGATCGACAGCGTCACGGAGGAGGAGGCCTGTGGGGCGGCGGTGGTAGCGGTTGCACTGTCCGCGGAGCTGCTCGTGTAAGTCCCCGGCAGCTCGCGCTGCAGCTCCGCCAGATCGTTCTGGCCGCGCCGCCGCGCGGCGCTACTTGCACAGCCGCCGAGCATCAGGAGGCCCGACAACGCCAGTAACGCGAGCACACCCGCAAGCGTACTCGCTGTCGAGGGTGTACCCACGATCGATGATGTACTCGAGCTCGCTGCGTTCCTGTCGTTATGCATTGAAGTCTCGCCAGGCCGCCCGGTATTTGCAGCCGAGTTGCATTATACGTTCCAGCAGCTCCTGGTAGCCCAGGCCGGCGGCGCGCGCGGATTCGGCAAAGTCCTCCTCGCGCGTCAGGTTGGGGTTGGCGTTGGCCTCGAGCAGATAGACCTGGCCGTCCGGGGTCACGCGAAAATCGATGCGCGCATAGCCCGAGAGGTGCAGGGCCCGATAGATACGCCGCGACAGCCCATCGAGACGCTGCTGCATGGCCGGCGCGAGATCCGTGGCTGCGCTGGTGGTGATGTCATAGCGGCGCTGGTAGGTACGATCCCATTTGACTTTGCGCGTGGCGATCGCCGGCAGCGACTGGGGCAGCGTGCCGAAGCGCATCTCCCAGATCGGCAGGCGCGTGAGCCGCTCGTTGCCGAGCACCCCGACATACAGCTCGCGACCCTGGATGTATTCCTCGACCAGCGCATCCGAGCCGATCTGCTCGTGCATGAACTGCACCCGCTCGCGCAGCCGCGGCATGTCCTCGACGACCGAGGCCTGCGCGATCCCGAGCGACGCGTCCTCGGTGGCGGACTTGACGAACAGCGGCGGGCGCAGCCGGCGCGGCACCGTGAAGCGCTGGCCGCGGCGGAATACCGCGAAGCGCGGGGTCGGGATGCGATGGAAGGCCAGCAGCTGCTTGCACAGCACCTTATCCCGCGACAGCAGCAGCCCACGCGGGTTGCACCCGGTGTAGGGACAGCGCATCAGCTCCAGGAACGCGACCACGTGCTGGTCGTAGGTCACGATCCCATTGAACTCTTCGAGCAGATTGAACACCACCTCGGGCTTCCACTCGAGCAGCGCCACGCGCAGCTCCGTGAGCGAGTCGAGCACCCCGAGAGTCTGTACCTCGTGACCCGCGATACGCAGCGCCGAGATCACGTCGTACTCGGTGCGCCACTCGTCGATCTCCTTTTCGGAATAGCCTTCCAGCCTGTCGGGAGGCACGAGGCTGGTATGCACGACAACCAGGGTGCGCAGCTTATTCAAGCGGCCAGGCGCAGTCCCTGGCTGCGAAGGTAGCGGCGCGCAAGCCGCCGCAGCAGGCCCCGGCTGACCGCGAGCGCCTCGCGCCGCGTGCCGGCGAACTGCAGCCCCAGGGCCGCGCTGCGCCCGATGGCAGCGCGCATGACCTGATGCGCGACATAGCGGTCCACCCCGCTGGTGCGGATCATCCATGCGAGCAGCCGGGGCTTATGGGCGCGCAACAGGGCGGCCACGCCGCGCGCTGAGACGCTGCGCGCTGAGACGCTGCGCGCTGAGACGCCGTGCGCCGGGACACCGCGTACCGGGATGCCGCGCACCGGGACGCTGCGCGTACCGATGCCGCGGGCGCCGGCGATATCGGTCGCGAAGGCCTGCCGCAGCAGTCGGTCGGCGAGCGCGCTGCGATGCGTGCGGGCGAGGTCCGCCTTGCTGCGAAAGTACTGGCCGAGCGTGCGCTGGTCCACGTGCAACGGCTCGATGCGCGTGCGGCAACGCACCGGCGGGCGGTGCGCGCCGAGCTCGCAGGCGAGCTGCTGCACGAAGTGCAGCTTGCGCAGCGCCGGCCAGGCGGCGTAGCGACGCTGCCAGCCCGAGCGCGGAGCGAGCCAGACGGCGAAGGTCTCGGCAAAGTCTTCGGTCGGATGGCTCTGCGCGTACCAGTCACCCAGGTGCTGCACGTGATGGCGGCTCGCGGGCCGCGCCCGGTAGCGGTCGCGGTAGGGCCGCGAGGCCGGGCCGAACAGGGCGCGCCAATGCGCCCGGCGGCGCAACCGGTAGGCCGAATCGATCGCATGCCCGGCCTCGTGGCGCAGAATGCGCATCAGCCAGTTGGCGTTGCTGCCCTCGACCTCGCGCGTCATCTTGCGCGCAAGACGCATCAGCCGCGGGTGGGCCAGATAGAAGGGCACGGCGATGCCCGGCACGCCGTCCGGAGAGAACCAATCATCCGACAGCCACACGTGCGGGCGGAAGCGGATACCACGGCCGTCGAGCTCGTCGTAGAGCCGCTCGATGTGCCGTCGCAGCGGCGAGTGGTGCAGGTCGAGCCGCAGGTCGCACATGCGCAGGCGCAGCAGCTCCTCGTCCGGCAGGCGCACCCAGTCGGGCCGGCGCGCGCTGAGCCGGCGGCGGGTGACGGGGGCGGTTGCGGGCATGACAAAACTCTAACCAATCCGCAGTCAGCTGTCCTGCATCTCGACCGTCGCTGCTGGCCCGCAGGCAAGGCCGGCGAAGTCGAACAGCGCGGGATCGGCGAGCGTCGCCGGCTCCACGTGCCGCAGCGCGGAGAGGATCGATTCGGTACGGCCGGGATGGGTGCGCTCCCAGGCCGCGAGCATTGCTTTGACGGCGTTGCGCTGCAGGTTCGGCTGCGATCCACACAGGTGGCAGGGAATCAGGGGGAATCCCATGCCGCGCGCGTAGCGGGCGATGTCACGCTCGGCGATGTAGGCGAGCGGGCGGATGACGATGTGCCGGCCGTCCCGGGAGCGCAGCTTTGGGGCCATCGCCTTGAGGCGGCCAGCATGAAACAGATTCAGGAACAGCGTCTCGACGATGTCGTCACGGTGATGGCCGAGGGCGATCTTGGTGATGCCGTGTGCGGCGGCGAAGTGGTAGAGCGCGCCGCGCCGCAGGCGCGAGCACAGCGAGCACATGGTGCGGCCCTCGGGAATGACGCGCTTGACCACGCGATAGGTGTCCTGCTGGATGATGTGATAGGGCACCCCGATCGACTCGAAGTAGCGCGGCAGCACCTGCTCCGGAAACCCGGGCTGCTTCTGATCGAGGTTGACGGCCAGCAGCTCGAAGCGAATCTCGGCACTGCGCTGGAAGGAGCACAGCAGGTCGAGCAGCGTGTACGAGTCCTTGCCACCCGAGACGCATACCATGACCCGGTCGCCCGCCTCG
>JASHPX010000231.1 GCA_030037905.1 Gammaproteobacteria bacterium | reverse complement strand
CGCGCGTAGCCAGGTCGACGCCCGGGAACTGATAGCGGTGCACGGCGAAGCGGCCGACTTCCTCGTCGGTGAGACGCAGCCTCACGGGCACCGTATCGAAGCTGCGCCGCGCGAGGATCAGACGTTTCGTGTCCTGCAGATCGTCGGGCTCGATCAGGCCCAGAGAGACGAGGCGCTCGAGGGTAGCGTCGAGGTTGGGCACCTGCTCGCGGATCAACTCGAGCTGATAGGCCGGCTCGTTGTCGGCCAGCACATCGCCGGTGCGGTCGTAGATGAGTCCGCGGCTCGCCGGGACGGGATCCAGACGCACGCGGTTACCCTGCGACAGCTGCACGTAGTAGTCATAACGGTACACCTGCAGGTAGACGAGGCGTCCGATCAGCGTCAGCGTCAGCGCAGCGATCACGAGCGCGGCGCCGAGTGTGCGCTGCGTGAGAATGCGCTGCTCGTTCCAGCGGTCCTTGATGCGAACCTGAGAAAGCACCTGCCGTCAGCTCTTCGGTATGTTCAACGCGTCAGGTGAAAGCGTCCCAGGATCCCGACGACCAGCGGCCAGACCAGCCCGCCGGTCGCGGTGTGCACCCAGCGCGTCGGCGTAGAGAGCGCGTAGCCGCTCCAGCCGTCGATGACCCACAGGAGGAATTCATAAGCCATCAGCGCCGCAAATACAAATAACGATTGCTCGAAAAGCGGCTTGGCTCGCACAAGCAGGTGCAGCCGGATCGCCAGATACGTCACGAAGCTCAGCGCGAGGGCATGCTCGCCCAGTACGGAGCCCTGGAAGGCGTCGAGCGCGAGGCCGCTGCCGAAGCCGAGCGTCATGCCGCCGGCGCGCGGCATCATCGTGGACCAGTAGAGCACCACCAGCACCAGGAAAGCCGGACGCAGGATGGCCGCCCAATGAGGCAGCGGCAGCAACGACAACACCAATCCGACCAGGGAACTCACGACGACCAGCAGACGCGGGTGGCGCTCACTCATCCTCCGGCTCCGTGGGCTTGGGTGCCAGTTTGGGCTTGGGCGCGCTGGCCGGGGCGATCGGCGGGTTGGGCGCCGGCGCCGCCGGGTTATCCGCCGAAAACTCCAGCAGGATGACCTCGCGGTCCCGCGTCACGTCCGCCACGGGAGCCGCGCGCACCTGTGCGGGCAGCTGAGCGCTTTCGCGACGCACCCCGATCACGCGCGCGACCGGAAAGCCCGCGGGGTAGACGCCCCCGAGTCCGGAGCTGACCAGCAGATCATCGGCGCGGATGTCCGCGTTGGCCGCGAGGTACGGCAGCACCAGCTCCCCGTCGTTGCCGCCGCCCACGGCGATCGTGCGCAGGCTGTTGCGGGTGAGCTGCACCGGGATCGCATCCTCGGGATCCGTGACGAGGATCACCTCTGCGCTCAGGGGGCCCACGCGCGCGACCTGCCCGAGGATGCCGTGGCTGTCGACGACCGCCTGATTCACGTGCACACCTTCGTGCGAGCCCTTGTCGATGACGACGCGCTGGCGCAGCGGATCGGTCTCCACGTCGATGATCTGCGCGAGCTGCCAGTGCTTGATGAGCGGCGGAAGCGAAGCGCGCAGCTCGCGCAGCTGCGCATTCTCCTGCTCGAGCGCATCCTGTCGCATGCTCCTCAGGGCAAGCTCGCGCACCTCGCCCTGCAGCTGCGCATTCTCGGCGCGCAGGTCGGCGCTGGTCTGCAGGCTGTCCGTCAACCAGTGCCAGGCGACGCTCGGGGAGCCCACCGCGACCTGGACGGGGTAGACCACCGCCTCGAGCCCATAGCGAATGCGGTGTACCAGCTGTCCATGGCGGTCGTAGTACATCAGCAGGATCGACAGGATCGCGCAGACCGTGAAGCGCAAGCCGGGAGAGGGGCCGCGCCCGTAGAGGGGACGATCCAGGTCGCTGCCCGCCACTGCCGTCAGCCTCTAGAGCGCCGGCGCGCGGCCGCGAAGCTGGCGCGTCGTCGCAACGCCGCGGCTCTGGCTCCCCCGGCCAGCGCGCGCGATGTGAGTGTCATTCCAAGCCGAAATGTCCAGGCCCCATCTGATCCATCAATTCCAGTATCCGGCCCCCGCCGCGCGCCACGCACGTCAACGGATCATCGGCGATCACCACCGGCAGGCCGGTCTCTTCCATCAACAGCTTGTCCACGTCGCGCAGCAGCGCCCCGCCGCCCGTGAGCACGATACCGCGCTCGGCCACGGCCGCTCCCAGCTCCGGCGGCGTCTGCTCGAGTGCCTGCTTGACGGCGCTGACGATGCCCTGCAGCGGCTCCTGCAGCGCCTCGAGAATTTCGTTGGAGTTCAATGTGAAACTGCGCGGCACGCCCTCGGAGAGGTTGCGACCCTTCACCGACAGCTCCCGCACCTGCGCACCCGGATAGGCCGAGCCTATCTCGATCTTGATGCGCTCGGCGGTGGCCTCGCCGATGAGGTTACCGTAGTTGCGCCGCACGTAGTTCATGATCGCCTCATCGAAGCGATCCCCGCCGATGCGGGCGGAGTTGGCGTAGACGATGCCGTTCAGCGACAGCACCGCCACCTCGCTGGTGCCGCCGCCGACGTCGAGCACCATCGAGCCGCGCGCCTCCTGCACCGGCAGCCCCGCACCGACCGCGGCGGCCATCGGCTCGCTCACGATCGCGACGTTGCGTGCACCCGCCCCCTCGGCCGACTCGCGGATCGCACGCCGCTCCACCTGGGTGGAGCCGAACGGCACACACACCAGCACGCGTGGCGAGGGCTGCAGGAAGCGGTTGCCGTGCACCTTCTTGATGAAGAACTGCAGCATCTTCTCGGTGTAGGTGAAGTCGGCGATCACTCCGTCCTTCATCGGTCGCACTGCAGTGATGTGTCCGGGTGTGCGGCCGAGCATCCCCTTGGCCTCCGCACCCACGGCCACGATCACCTTGCCGCCGTGCGACAACTCGTCCTGGACCGCGACCACCGAGGGCTCGTTGAGGACGATGCCCTTGTCGCGTACGTAGATCAAAGTATTCGCCGTACCCAGATCGATCGATAGATCGCTGGAGAAGTAGCCGCGCAGGCGTTTGAACATGAGGCCGGGGGACCTTTTTGATTAGTCAGGCAAAAATTCAGTCAGGCAAAAAATCGGCGCTAATCTAGCAACCGACAGGACATTCCACAAGGCGAGGTGTATGATTTTTCGCTGTTTTTTTCGCAGGAATTCGAGCGCCTTCACATGAGCATCACGCGGTTGCAGATCGAGGGCATCGCCAGTCTCGCGCGCCTCGCGCTCAGCGGCGAGGAAATTCCGGTCTACGTAGAGAGTCTGTCACGCGTGTTGGGGCTGGTCGAGCAGCTGCAGCGCATCGACACCGGTGGCGTGACCCCGATGGCCCATCCACTGCCCGGGCAGCGAGCGCGGCTGCGGCCCGATGAGGTCTCCGAGACCGACCGACACGAGTTGTATCAGCGCAATGCACCGCAGGTGCAGGCGGGCCTGTACCTCGTGCCCCGCGTGATCGACTGAACGGTCAGACACCGAAGCGACGGACGCGATAGGACGCGCGATGGCCGAGTTGCACCTGATGACCGTGGCCGAGCTCTCGGAGGTCCTGCATGCCGGATCGGTCTCGAGCGTCGAGCTCACGCGCACGTTCCTCGAGCGCATCGAGCGGCACGCGCGCACCCTCAACGCCTTCATCAGCGTGGACGGTGAAGGCGCGCTGGCGCAGGCCGCCGCGGCCGATGAGCGCTTGCGCGCAGGCGACGCCGGACCTCTGGTGGGTGTCCCGATCGCTCACAAGGACATCTTCTGCACGCGCGGCCAGCGCACCACCTGCGGCTCGCGCATGCTGGCGAATTTCACCGCTCCGTACGACGCCACGGTGGTCGAGCGCCTGCGCCGCGCCGGTGTCGTGACGCTCGGCAAGACCAACATGGATGAGTTCGCCATGGGCTCCTCCAATGAGACCAGCTTCTTCGGGCCGGTGCGCAATCCCTGGGACGCAACCCGCGTGCCCGGCGGCTCCTCCGGCGGCTCTGCCGCGGCCGTGGCGGCGCGACTCGCTCCGGCGGCCACGGGCACCGATACCGGCGGCTCGATCCGCCAGCCGGCTGCGCTGTGCGGGGTGACCGGCATCAAGCCGACGTATGGACGAGTGTCGCGCTACGGCATGATTGCGTTCGCATCCAGCCTGGATCAGGGCGGGGTGCTGGGCATCAGCGCCGAAGATGCAGCGCTGCTGCTCATGGCGATGGCCGGGTTCGATGAGCGCGACTCCACCAGCGTGGAGCTGCCGGTGCCCGATTACGCCGCGACGCTCGAACAGCCGCTCAAGGGGCTGAAGATCGGTCTGCTGCGTGAGTTCTTCGCGGGACTGGATCCGGCCATCGAGCAATTGATGCGCACGGCTCTCGGGGTGCTGCACGCCCAGGGCGCGGTGGTGCGTGAGGTCAGCCTGCCACATCTGCCGCTATCGGTACCGACCTACTATGTGGTCGCTCCGGCCGAGTGCTCCTCCAACCTCGCGCGCTACGACGGGGTCCGCTACGGCTATCGCTGCGAGGACCCGCGCGACCTGACGGATCTCTACCAGCGCTCGCGCGGTGAGGGATTCGGGCCCGAGGTCAAGCGGCGCATCATGATCGGCACCTACGTGCTGTCGGCCGGCTATTACGATGCCTACTACCTCAAGGCCCAGCAGGTGCGCGCGCTGATCGCGAGCGACTTCGAGCGCGCCTTCCACGAGGTCGACGTGGTGATCGGCCCGACCACGCCGACCCCGGCCTTCGCCCTCGGGGCAAAGACCGAAGATCCGGTGACGATGTATCTGAACGACATCTACACCATCGGAGCGAACCTCGCGGGTCTGCCGGCGATGTCGCTGCCGTGTGGGTTTCTCGAGGAGCTGCCGGTGGGCCTGCAGATCATCGGGCCGCATTTCGCAGAAGCACGGCTGCTGAACATCGCGCACCGCTATCAGTGCGAGACCGACTGGCACCTGCGGGTGCCACAGGGGTTCGGGTGATGGAGTGGGAGACGGTCATCGGGCTGGAGATCCATGCGCAGCTGGCCACGCGCTCGAAGATCTTTTCGGGCTCGGCCACCGCCTACGGTGCCCCCCCGAACGCCCAGGCCAACCTCGTGGACCTGGCGTATCCCGGAGTCCTGCCGGTGCTCAACGCCGAAGCGGTGCGCATGGCGGTCAAGTTCGGGCTGGCGATCAATGCGCGCGTGGCGCGCCGCTCGGTGTTCGCGCGCAAGAATTATTTCTATCCGGACCTGCCCAAGGGGTACCAGATCAGCCAGTATGAGCTGCCGATCGTCAGCGGCGGGGCCGTGGACATCGTGCTGGAGGACGGGGTGGCGCGGCGCATCGGCATCACGCGCGCACACCTGGAGGAGGACGCGGGCAAATCACTGCACGAGGGGCTGGCAGGCCTCACGGCGGTGGATCTGAACCGCGCCGGCACACCGCTGATCGAGATCGTCTCCGAGCCGCACATGCGCTCGGCGCGTGAGGCGGTCGCGTACATGAAGAAGATTCACACGCTGGTGCGCTACCTCGGCATCTGCGACGGCAACATGCAGGAGGGCTCGTTCCGCTGTGACGCGAATGTCTCGGTACGGCCCCGCGGAGCGGAGAAGCTCGGTACCCGTACCGAGACCAAGAACCTGAACTCGTTCCGCTTCGTCGAGCGCGCGATCAACTACGAAGTCGCGCGGCAGATCGAGGTGCTCACGGGCGGCGGCAAGGTCGTGCAGGAGACGCGCCTCTACGACGTCGATCGCGGCGAGACGCGCACGATGCGCAGCAAGGAGGAAGCGAACGACTACCGCTACTTCCCCGAACCCGATCTGCTACCCCTGGAGATCGATCAGCCGTACATCGACGCGGTCGCGGCGAGCCTGCCGGAGCTGCCGGACCAGAAAGCGCAGCGGCTGATGAGCGAGTATGGGCTGTCGGCCTACGATGCAGGAATCCTGACGGCCAGCGCGGAGCTGGCCGACTACTTCGAGGTGGTGGCGCGCGACATGGGTGGCACGACCCCGCAGCAGCACGCCAAGCTCGCGGCGAACATGGTCATGGGAGAGCTCGCAAGCCTCATGAATCGCGACGGCGTGGAGATCGGCGGCAGCTGCGTCAGTCCCTCGAGCCTCGCGGGGCTGCTCAGGCGGGTGGTGGATAACACCGTTTCGGGCAAGATCGCCAAGGACGTACTCGAGGCGATGTGGACGCAGGGGTGCGAAGCCGATGCCATCATCGAGGCGCGGGGCCTGCGGCAGATCACGGACGAGGCAGCCATCGAGACCGCGATCCATGCCGTGCTGGCCGCGAACCCCACACAGCTGGCGGCTTACCGGGCAGGCAAGGACAAGCTGTTCGGATTCTTCATCGGACAGGTGATGAAGGCCACCTCCGGCAAGGCGAATCCGGCGCGCCTGAACGAGCTGCTCAAGAAGAAGCTCAGCGGTGGCTGAGGGGTCGATGGGCGGGGCCGATGCCGGCGGAACGCTGCGGCGCTGCGTGCTCGAGCATCACCCGGTGCGCATCTTCTGGACGCGGCTGGATGAGGCCTGGCGCGAGCTGCACCGGCCGCAAGCGCATCCGCCGGCGGCTGTGGCGCTGCTGGGCGAGGCGGTCAGCGCCGCGGTGCTGCTGGCCGCGACGCTGAAATTCCAGGGCACGCTCAGCCTGCAGCTGCAGGGCACGGGGCTCGTGCGGCTGCTGGTCGCGCAGTGCACGCACGATTTTCGGGTGCGCGGCGTGGCCCACGTGAGGGACGGCAAGGGCGAGTCGGGCGAGCCGGACGAGCCGGGCGAGTCGGGCGAGCCGGGCGAGCTGGGCGCCTCGCCGGCGCGTACCGGTGAGCTCTCGCGTGTGGATGCCTCGCGTGTAACGGCATTGGGGCGCCCGCGGGATCCGGAGCATTTCGCCGCGCTCGTGGGGCCGGGGCGGCTCACCGTGACGATCGAAGCGCAGGAGCGTGCGGCCCGCTACCAGGGCATCGTCGCGCTGCAGGGCGACAGTTTCGCCGAGTGCCTGAGCAACTACTTTGCGGCCTCCGAGCAACTGCCCACGCGCATCGTGCTGGCTGCGGATGGCGCGCACGCGGCCGGCGTGCTGGTGCAGAAGATGCCGGCGGCGAGCGACCAGGGAGAGGCGCTCGGCGCACGCTCGCAGCGCGCCTGGGAGGACGTGCAGCGCAATCTCGGGACGCTGCAGTCGGGGCTGCTGGGCTCGGCGGGCCCCGAGCAGCTGCTGCAGAGGCTGTGCGGGCAGCACGATAGCCGGCTGTTCTCGGCGACGCCGGTGCGTTTCGCCTGCCGCTGCAGCCGGCGTCGCGTCGAGGGACTGCTGGATGCGCTCGGAGCGCAGGAAGTGCGCGGCATCCTCGCCGAGCAGGGCGCCGTGACCGTGACGTGCGAATTCTGTGGCCGGCCCTATCGCTTCGATGCGATCGACGTGGAACGTCTGCTCAGCGCTCGGGCGGGGCCGGAGCCGCCGGTGTCGGTGAACTGATGGGCATGGCGAAGACGGACCGGCCGGGAGCGCTGCCGCTTCAGTCCTGCTCCAATGGCTGCAGAGGCAGCGGTACGCCGGGTGGGAGCGCCACTTGCGCGACATTGAGCGTCATCGCGACGACATCGTAGTAGCCGCTGACCCCGATGAGATCCACGACCCCCTGCTCGCCCAGCGTGGAGACCGCCGCCTGGAAGGTGGCGTCCTGGACCCGCTTGTCTCGACGCAGCTCGGTACAGAACTGATAGACGACCGTCTCGTCCCTCGTCATTTCGTGGGGATTCCTGCCAGCGGCAAGGTCCGCCAATGCGGCGGGGTTCATGCCAGCCTCTACCGCCAGCGGATAGTGCGCGTACCACTCGTATTGCGCGGTCCAGTAACGAGCCGCGATGAGGATCGCGAATTCGTTGAGGCGACGCGGTAGCGAGGTCTGAAAGCGTACATATTCGCCCACTTTCTGCAGCCGATCGGCGAGCTCCGGACTCCTGAGCCACGCATTGAACGGTCCCTCGGTTGATTTGCGAGGCCCGGCGGCAATGGCGTCGAACACGGCCTTTTGCGCGGCAGTCATCTGCTCGGGCTGCAGCTGGCGAAAACGCTCCTGGGCGTGAACTGAGAGGGCTCGCAGCGGGAGCGCTGCGGCCACTGTCAGCAGGATCTTCTTTATCGGCTGAAGCGTTGCCACGATGCTCACGCCCTGAGCGAGAACGGTGTGAAGTCGGTGTCGCGGTCGTAGTAGTCCTCGCGCTCGGCGCGCTTGAGAAAGCCCACGATGCGATAGGTGACCGGCGTCATGAGGATCTCCCAGCCGCTCTTGAGCAGGTACTGGGTGATCGTCAGGCCGATCAGCAACCGCGGATCCATCACGGCGTAAAAGGCGATCGTGTAGAACAGCGCCGAGTCGACCAGCTCGCCGCACAGCGTCGAGCCGACGGTGCGCGTCCACAGCCAACGGCCGGACGTCCACAGCTTCATCTTCGCCATGACGTAACTGTTGACGAACGAGCCGCACCAGAAGGCGATGATGGAAGCGGCGACGATGCGCGGGGTGTTGCCGAAGATGGTCTCGACGGCGGACTGCTTGCTGCGCCATTCGGCCGCGGGCGGCAGGGCGACGATGACGCTGGCCATGAAGGAGGCAAAGGCCAGCGCCGCAAAGCCGGCCCACACGCAGCGCCGATCGCGCGCGTAGCCGTACACCTCGGTGAGGATGTCGCCGAAGATGTACGACAGCGGAAAGAACAGCACCCCGGCCATGAAGGTGATATGCCCCAGCAGCGGCACCGGCACGGTGGATACCTTCGCCGGACCGATGAGATTGGCGCACAGCAGGATGCAGACGTACGCGGCCATCACGAAGTCGTAATAGCGGTACTGGCGCTGCGCGGCCGGCAGCACGCGGCGGGCAGGGTCGAGCTCGACGGCCATGGCCCCTATGGTACCTCGGGGCTGGTCGTAGGGCTGGCCCTGCGGCCGCGCCCAGCGCGATCAGGCCGCGCGCTCGAGCAGTCGGCGCGATCAGTCGATGACGGTTTCCGGCAGCACCGGGAGGATCTGGGTCGCCGAATCATCATCATCGTCACCGTCATTCGCCAGCGGCTCGAGTGCCGCCAGGGCGTCATGCGGCTCGAGAATGCCGGCGCACAGCTGCTGGAAGGCCAGGTCCGCATCCACGGGTGCACAGAACACGTTGCCTTGGGCAAACTGGCAGCCGAGCTGCTGCAGATTGCGGACCGCGGTCGTGCTCTCGACGACCTCCGCGACCGTTTTCAAGCCCAACGCCCCGGCCATCTGCGTCATCGCGCGCACCAGGGCCGCCGTGCCGCGCTCCGCCCCTACGGCAGGGCGGCCCGCCCCATTCGCCCCATTTACCCCATTTACCCCATCTGCCCCATTTGCCTCGCGCCCGCGGTCGTCGAGCGGTCCGTCGATCTTGATGTAGTCCAGGGGAAAGAGCTGCAGGTGGCTGAGCGAGGAGTAGCCGGTGCCAAAGTCATCGAGCATCAGCTCGACGCCGAGGCCGTGCAGGCGATCGAGCGCCTGGCGGGCGCTGCCCATGTTGCTGATCAGGCTGCTCTCGGTGAGCTCGAATTTCAGCGCGGCCGCGGGTAGCTCGCACTGTTCGAGCGTCTGTGCGACGTAGTCGGCAAGCTGCGGGTCCAGCAGTGCCGTCGGTGAGAGATTCACGCTGAAATAGAACTCCGACCCGGACGGCAGCCGGCGCCGCCAGTGTCGCGCGAGCTGACACACGTGCTGTATGGTCCAGCGCGCGATCGGTACGCCGAGCCCCGCTTCTTCGGCCGACCCGAGGAAGCGCGCGGGCCGCAGCAGCCCCTCGAGCGGGTGCAGCCAGCGCAGCAGCACCTCCATGCCTACGATGTGACGGTCGCCCAGCTCGACGATCGGCTGGAACAGCAGGCGAAACTCCCGTCGCTCCAGGGCGAGCTGCAGATCGGCCTCGAGACTGACGAGCTGCAGCAGGTTCGTCTGCATGGAGCTGCTGTAGCTGACGAGCCGCGAGCCCCCCTGCGCACGCGCGACCGACAGCGCGATGTCCGCCTCGCGCAGTACCTCCTCGGCTCGCTGCAGCCCTGATTCGACATAGGTCGCGCCGATGCTGATGGCGGCGATGACGTGATGGCGGCGCAGCTCGATCGGCGCCTGCAGGGCCTGCTGCAGCGGATGTACGAGCGGCAGCACCGCCTCGGCGCCGTGTACGCCCGAGATCATCAGCGCGAGCGCATCGTCGGCCCAGCGCGCCAGCACGCATTCGTGAGAGCTCAGCGCATGACTCACGCGACGGGTGATCTGAACCATGAGCTCATCGCCCGCGGTGTGGCCGAGCGTGTCGGTCACCACCTTGAAACGGCCGACCGCGATCAGGAGCACTGCCATCTCGCGTCCCGGATGCGTGCGCTGCTCGCGCAGCGATCGATCGACCTGATCCAGAAAGTAACGACGGTTGGGCAGGCCGGTGAAGGAGTCGTGGTAGTGCGCGTGATCGAAACTTCTCTGCAGCCGCTCGCGCTGCTCGAGCTCCTCGGTGAGGCGCTGCTGGGTCTTCTGCAGCCGCTGCCGTGAGGTCACGAGAGCCGCCCGCAGATGGCCGAAATGCCGTGTGGCATCGGCGACCCCGAGGGTGACGAGCCATGCCACCAGCAGCACCAGGCTCGCCTCCACGACCAGATCAGTGGCGGGAAACCAGCCCGCACGCGGCCGTATCGCGAGTGACCAGCCGCCCAGAGCGCCGCCCAGAGCGCTGCCGCGGGCGCCGGCGAGCGCCGGCAGCGCGATCATCGCCAAGGCCGGCCGCGCCAGCGCGCTGGCACGGCTCGCCGCCAGCGGCAGCAGGCGCTGGCTGCCTGGGTCGCGTAGCGAAAGGGCGAAGTCATAGCCGCGGCGGGTCGCCCGATCCAGGCCTGCGTCAACCAGCAGCGAGCCGAGATCCCGATAGACCACTGACCAGGCGGCCGGCTGCGTGCCGGCTCCCCCGAGCGCGAGCGGCTCACGCAATGCCACCAGCCAGTCCGTGCCTGACTGCACCGCCATGGCCGCCGCCTCCGAAGTGCTCCATTGGGCGGCAATGTCGCGCGCGTTGTCGCGGTCGGCCGGCAGGACACTCCAGACGGCATGAGTGCTCGTCAGCCAGAAGCTGTTGCGTGTGGCCGGCGGCAGCTGCGGCGGCGCCGCGTTCCCGCTCGCGCTCACGGTTGCGTTTGCGCTCACGTTTGCGCCTGCGTTTGCGTCTGCGCCTGCGTTCGAGGCGAGCGCTGCGCGCGAGCGCGCCTCGGCGGCCAGTGCCTGCAGCTGCCGCTGCAGGGACTGCGCCGCACTGTTGGCGAACGCCTGCGCGGCGCTTCGGGCCGCCGCGGCGCGCTGCTGGATACTCAGCGTCACGAGCCGCGCGCCGGCAAGCAGTACGAGCGCCGCGCACAGCGCAGGGGCGACACCCCGATAACGTAGCAGGCGCAGGGGGCGTCTCATCGCGGCCTCAACGTAAGTGGATCGTGGCCGTCAACGTCATGGTGAAGCGATAGATGCCGGCCAGATCGATGTCATCGGCCAGCAACGTCCAATCGACCCGGCGCGAGGGACGCGTCAGACCGAAAAAGACTTCCGTCAGCTCTCGGGCCTCGGGCAGCAGGACGCCCTGGATGTTGACGACGGCCGGTGAGACGTGGCCGACGTCGCCACCGGCCAGCAGGTTGATGGCGGCGGTGAAGACGTCTACGCGAAACAGCCCATATCGGGTCGCAAGATTGCCGCCGACCGACTGCGCGTAGCTCGCGCTCGTGAGCACGTGTGTTCCCCAGGCCTTGGCCAGTCCCACCTTCGGCAAACTGCCGTGACTGGTATCGACGTCGATCTGGCGTTCCTCGGCGCTGAGCGTGACCCCCGCGGGCATCACCAGGCCACCGTCGAGCGCCTCGATCCCATAGCCGTAGTGCACGGCGCCGGTCTGTCCCTCGCCTTCGTCGGCTTCGGCGGAGACGATCCAGCGTGTCGAGGATGTCAGGGGATGGCTGAACGATCCGAGGAGGGAGCCGAATTCCCAGTGGCTGCCGGCGAGGTACTGGTACTGCGCTCCGAGTGCCATGGAGGCCGAGGGACTGAACTGCTGAAGATAGCCGAGGTTACCGCCGGCACCACCGTTGGTACCGGTAAGCGTCGCGCCGTCAACGCCGATGATGAAGCGGTTGTCCGGACGCCAGGCCGACGGGGTCACGGCAATCCCGGCAGGCGAGCTCGCCGATGGCGTGGTCTGGGCGCTCGGCGGTGGGGCGGTCGGCAGCGCGGTGGGCGCAGACGGCGCCTGCGCCCAAACATATCCCACGGGCAGCAACAGCAGCCAGCGGAGCATGGCCGGCGGATGCGCTGAAGATGGGTGCGCCGAAGATGGGTGCGCTGGAGATGGGTGCCTCATCGCAGTCCTCCCGCGAGCGATTCGGAAATATCGGTCCCCACCGCCGCGCCGCTCGCGCCCGACCAGGCGGGTGCGAGCGCTACTATGAACAGCGCCTGCTCCTCGCCCGGCAGAGCCACGGTGCTGCACAGCACCTGATAGCGGCGGTGCGCGATCGTCAGCATCAATCGGCGTCGCCCGCTCAGATCCGGCTCCCACCAACGGGGGGGGGCCGCCGCGCCGCCGAGCCAGCGTGCGGTCGGGGAGGGTGCGGCCAGAGGCCCGAGCAACGCCGTGGCATCGGCGCCGGGCGTGGCCGCTGGAAAAAGCGCGCGCGCTGGCTTGTTGGCCGCCAGCAGCCGCGCGCTGGCATCGATGATGAATGTGGCGTGCTCGTCGGCTTCCAGCGCCGCGCCGCTGCAGAACGCTTCCGAGATGTCCTCGATCAGCACCAGCGCGAGCCGGCGACCCTGGTAGAGCAGGTGTTGCACGCGCAGCTCGACCATGCGCAATCGATCGGCCTGGAGCACCACGGTGGCGCTGCCGCCGCTGCTGCCGATGAGCTCCTGGATACGATCGGGGTAGGAGACGCGCAGCAGGTCGAGCAC
>JASHPX010000230.1 GCA_030037905.1 Gammaproteobacteria bacterium | reverse complement strand
GGGAGCGGAGGGCTGAATGATGGTGCCGTTGGGGCCGTAGATCGGTGTGTTCGCGGTGGCGACAGCCCCCGCGATCTTGCTGCGCTGGGCGGAGTAGCTCGCCTGCACGGTCGGAAAGAAGAACCCCTGCTGCGCGTAGACGTTCTCCTGCGCCTCATGCAGAGCGGCGACCGCGACATCGATGCTCGGGTTATGCGTGAACGCCTGCTCGATCAGCGCGTTGAGGGCCGGGGAGTGGAACAGCGTCCACCACTGCGCCGAGATCGCCTGACCCACGGAGAAGCTCTGCGCCGCACCGGCGCTGCCCGCGCTGCCCGCGATGCCCGTGGTGCCCGTGGTGCCCGTGGAGCCCGGGACCGAGGCCGTGGCCGCCGGCAGCGGGGCAGGGCTGTACCGGCCGGCCGGCGAGGTGCTCGGCCGCTGGTAGTTGGGTCCCACGGCGCAGGCAGTCAGGCCCAGCGCACACGCGGCGAGCAGCACCGATGATCGAGTACGCATGGCCTGCCGCCTCCTGTCAAATCTCTCAAATCGCCTCATCATCCTTGCTCACCCGCGAGCGCTGCGCCTGCGGTGACTTGCCGAGGAACATCATCTGCAGCGCCGGGGCGACGATCAGCAGCATGATCGGTCCGAGCAGCATGCCCCCGACCACCACCGTCGCCAGTGGCCGCTGCACCTGGCTGCCGATACCGGTGGAGACCGCCGCCGGCAGCAGTCCCAGGCAGGCCGACAGAGCCGCCATCATCATCGAGCGCATGCGCTGCGAGGCGGCATTGAACATGGCCTGCTCGGGCTCCTGTCCTTCGCTCCACAGCTGCACGAAGTACGTCACGATCAGAATGCTGTTCATCACCGATACGCCAAATAGCGATACGAAGCCGATATCGGCCGAGATGCTCAGATCCTGTCCGGAGATGAACAGCGCGATGACACCGCCGGCGATCGCAAAGGGTATGCCCACGAGCGTCAGCAAGCTGTCGCGCAGTGAGTTGAATAGGCCATAGAGCAGCACCAGGATGCAGGCGATCGCGATCGGTATCACGATCGCGAGCCGCGCCCGTGCCTGCTGCAGCTCCGAGAATTCGCCGGCCCACTCGATACGGTAGCCCTGCGGCAGCTTCACGTTTCGGGCGATGAGTGCCTGCGCCTCGGCCACGGTGGAGCCCAGATCGCGGCCGCGCACGCTGAACTTGACCGGTATGAGCCGCTCACCGCGCTCGCGGTAGATGAAGGTGGCCCCCGTGTCGAGCGAGATATCGGCGACCTCCGACAGCGGCACGTAAGAGACGCCACCGGCGGTGTTCTGGTAGCCGATCGGCAGGTTCCGCACCGCGTCGATGTTGTCCCGGTAAGTTTCGGGGAAGCGCACGACCAGCTCGAACTCGCGCTCACCCTCGAGCACCGTGGTCGCCTGCGTGCCGCCCATCGCGGCCTGCAGTACCGAGGTGATATCACCGGTGTTCAGCCCATAGCGCGCCGCCTTGGCGCGATCGATGCGCACGTCGAGATTGGGCTGACCCAGCACGTGGAAGATGCCCAGATCCTGTATTCCACGCACGCGCTGCATCTGCGTATACACCTCTGCCGCGAGCCGCTCGAGCACCGTCAGGTCCGGGCCGATGATCTTGGCCGCGTTCGCGCCCTTGATGCCCGAGAGCCCCTCCTCGACGTTGTCCTGAATGTATTGCGAGAAGTTGAAGTCCGTGCCTACGAACTCCCCGGTCAGCTGCTTTTGCAGCTGGGCGATCAGCTTGGCCTTGTTCTCACCGTGCGGCCACTGATCGAACGGCTTGAGCGGGCAGAACAGCTCCACGTTGTTGAAGCCGGATGCATCGCTGCCATCGTCCGGACGGCCATGCTGGGAGGTCACCGTGATGACCTCCGGATACGCGTCGATGATCTGACGCATGCGATTCACCATCGCGTCGCCAGCCTGCAGCGAGATCGTCGGCGGCAGCGTCGCGCGGATCCAGAGATTGCCCTCCTCGAGCGTCGGCAGGAATTCGCTGCCCAGTTGAGTCAGCAGGATCACGGCGATTGCCAGGAACGCCCCGCCCACGGCTACCGTGGCTCCGCGGTGGGCGAGGGCCCAGCGCAGCACCGGCGTATAGAGCATGCGCAGCCACCGCACGAACCAGGTCTCTACCTCCTTGACCTTCCGCGGCAGCAGCAGCGAGGCCAGCGCCGGCGTGATGGTGAACGTGCAGATCAACGCGCCGGCGAGCGCATAGCCGTAGGTGCGTGCCATCGGACCGAAGATCCGGCCCTCCACTCCCTGCATGGTGAACAGCGGCAGAAACGCCGCTACGATGATCAGCGTCGAGAACAGCACCGCGCGATCGACCTGCGCGGCGCTGATGAACATCAGCCGCAGCCGGTCGGTCCAGCCCTGGGCGCTGGGAAGCGGGTGATGCTGTAGATAGTCGTCGACCACCGCGCGGCGTTCCTCGCGCGGCTTCTGGAAATTACGGAACACGTTCTCCACCAGGATGACCGCGGAGTCGACGATCACTCCGAAGTCCACGGCTCCGAGCGACAGCAGGTTCGCGGACTGCCCGGTAGCCACCAGCATGATGATGCTGAAGAACAGTGCGAACGGGATCGTCAGTGCAATGGCCACGGCGCTGCCGAGATCACCGAGGAAGATCCATTGGATCAGAAACACCAGAATGCAGCCGTACAGCAGGTTGTGCACGACCGTATGCGTGGTCACGTTGACCAGGGTCGAACGATCGTAATAGGGCACGATCTTCACGCCGGGCGGCAGCGTGCCGTCGCTGTTGATGAGCGCGACCTCGTGCTTCACGCGGGCGAGCACGTCCTTGGTATGCAGCGTCTGATTCATGACGACGATCGCCAGCACCGCATCGTCATTGTTATCGCGACCGGCCTGGCCGAGGCGCGGCAGATAGCCGATATGCACCTGCGCGACGTCCTTGACGAGCACCGGCGTGCCGCCGGACTGGCGCAGCACGATGTTGCCGATATCGTCCACCGAGCCGATCAGCCCGAGGCCACGCACGTTGACCGACTGCTCACCGAAGTCGATGGTGCGGCCCCCGACGTTGACGTTGGCATTGCCGAGCGCCTGCAGCAGCTGCGGCACCGTGATCTGGTAGGCCTCGAGCTCGTGCGGGTCGGCGATGACCTGGTATTCCTTGGTGGTGCCGCCCCAGGACACCACCTGCACGACACCGGGCACGGTCAGCAGCCGCCGCTGCAGCACCCAGTCCTGCAGCGTGCGCAGATTCGTGACGCCGTAGTGCGGCGGGCCGACCACCTGGTAGCGGTAGATTTCCCCGACGAGGCTCGAGGCCTGGATCGTGGGAGTCACGCCGTTGGGCAGCGAAACGTTCTGCTGCAGGGCCAGTGCCGCCTGCGTGTAGGCAAAGTAGTAGTCCACCCCGTAGTCGAACGTCACGCGTACGAACGAGAGGCCGTAGAAAGAGGTGGAGCGGATGTTGTTGACGCCCGGAGTGGCCGCCAGTCCCACCTCCATCGGTATGGTGTAGTAGCGCTCCATCTCCTCGGCCGACAGGCCCGGGGCCTGCGCGGTGATCTCCAGAATTGCCGGCGCCGGGTTCGGGTAAGCCTCGATGTTCAGCCGCGAGTAGGCGATCAGCCCCGCGGCGAAAAACGCCGCGAGGCCGAGCAGCATCAGCGGTCGGCGCAGCAGCGCCGTTGCGATCAGCGCCTTGAGCATGGCGGGCGGTAGTTACTACGGAAAATTCATGAACGGTGAATGTGGGATTTGACGCTCGAATGCAACGGTATTTTCAGGAGCGTGCAAAACACGGATGTTTTGCCCGCAGCCTCCACGGAAGGATCCACGGCGGTCCTGAAAATACCTTTGCATTCGAGCGTCAAATAGACTTTGGATCGCCGATCATGAATTTTCCTGGGTTACTCGGCCGCGCCGATGACCGCGGCGTTACTGACGAACAGCGCGCCGGTGGTGGCCACGAGCTCGCCGCTCTGCAGGCCACCGAGGATCTGGTCGTAGCCGTCCTGCTGCTCGCCCAGCTGCACCGTCCGTCGCACGAAGTGATGCCGATCCCGCGTCACCCAGACGGTCATCGTGCCGTCGCCCTCGCGCACCACGGCGTCATAGGGCACGGCGACCGAGCGGGTGGCATCCCCCAGGTGCAGCGTGAAGGTGGCAAACATCTGCGGATGCAGCTCGTTGTTGGGGTCTGACACGTCGGTGCGCACGGCCACGCGCCGGGTGTTCGGATCGAGTGCCTCGCCGATATTGCTGATGCGGCCGTGGAACACCCAGGTGGGCAGCGCGGGCAGCCGCACGTCGACCTGCTGGCCGAGGCGCAGCCGCGGCAGCAAATCCTCGGGCACCTGCGCAAGCAGCCATTTGGTGCGTACATCGGCCACAGTGTAGGGCGCGGGCGCGCTGCCCGGCTGCACGAGCGCACCGGGCGCCGCATTGCGCGCCGTGACGATGCCGTCGATGGGACTGTCCACCGGCATGCTCGCATCGACGTGCCGCTGCGCGACGATCCGATCGATATCGGCGTCGCTCAACCCAAAGATCCGCACCGCATCGCGCGCGGCCTCGTAGGCACCCTCGGCGGTCTGCTGATCGGACACGGCCTGCTCGTAATCCTTCTGCGCCATGCCGCGCACGGCGTACAGGCCGGTGGCGCGCTTCAGGGCCTGGTCGTCGAGCGCGCGCGTCGCCGCGCTGCTGATCAACGTGGACTCGGCCTGCACCAGATCGGGGCTGGCAATCGTGAACAGCTCCTGCCCGCGCCGCACACGATCGCCGGCGCGGGCGCGCAGCCCGACGATGCGTCCCGTATAGGGCGAGGAGACCTGTACGGCGAGATCCTCGTCGTAGTCAACCACGCCGACCGCCTCACTCTGCACGGTGAACACGCGCTCGCTGGCCGGGGCGATGGAGACGAACTGCAGTTGCGAGCTGGTCAGATCGACGCTCTGGCTGGCGGTCGCCGCGGGGCTGCCGGGCTGCGCTCGCCCCGTGGCGGCGTTGCCGGCCGCGGGATCGCGACCGCAGCCCTGCAGTGCGCACGTGGACAGCACGAGAATCGCCGCCGCCAGCGACGGCACGACGAAGTGGAAACGCACGATGATTCCTCGCGAGCGGGAGCTTCGAAACGGCTATCGTGCGCCGCCGCGTGTTACCGTCTCCTTGCAGACGGATTACCGATTGGAAAGGTGGCCTGCACGGCGGGCACTGCCCAAACCCGTAGACGATGAGGATGCCTTCAGGGGAATTGATCAGACCAATTCCCCTGAAGGCATCCTCATCGTCTATGGGTATCGGCTCATCCGGCGTACAGGCGCGGCGGCTATGCCGGGACGGCTCCGGAGTCCACGTGGGCTTTCGCGGGCTCGCGGGGGACCGCTCGCTCGCCGGGTGCGCGCACAGCCGACGTCGCAGCGGCTGGCGGTAACAGCATCGAGACCCGCAATCCCGGCTCAGCGTCCGAGAGCTCGAGGCGGCCGCCGTGTAGCGTGGCGGTCGCCGACACGATCGCCAGGCCCAGGCCATTGCCGGGCTGGTTACGCGAGCGATCCATCCGATAAAACCGCTCTGTCAACCGCGGTAGCTCCTGCTGCGGCACGCCCGGGCCGTCATCCTGCACGGTGATGCTCACGCCGTTCGCCGTGGGACGAGCCGATACCTGCACGCTCGCTCCGCGCCCCGCGTACTTGATCGCATTGTCGATCAGGCTCGCGACGGCGGTGGCCAGCAGATCATGATCCCCGTCGGTCCATACCGGTGTGGTGCCCACTGCCGTCAGCCGCACGCCGGCTTCCTCGGCCGCCGCATCGTACAGCTCCACCATGTCGCGGCCGACGACGCTCAGGTCCACCTGTGCGAACGAGCGCATACGCATCCCCGACTCGGCCTCGGCGATCTGCAGCAGCTTGTTGAACACCACGATCAGATCGTCGATTCCCTCGATCGCCGCCCGCGCCGGGGCCGAAAGATCCACCTGCCGCTGCAGTGCCTCGTCCAAGCCCGCACGCACGCGGCTCAAGGGCGTACGCAGATCGTGCGCGATCGCATTGGAGACGTCACGTACCCCGTTCATGAGTTGTTCGATGCGATCGAGCATGCGGTTGATGTCCACGCCCAGGCGCGCGAACTCGTCATCGCCCGAGATCGAAATGCGTCGCTGTAGATTGCCCGTTTCGATCTCCTGGGCCGTACGCCGAATGCCTCCGATGCCCTGCTCGATCTGGTAGTGCAACAGCCACGCGCCCGCGACCACGAGCACCAGCGACAGCGCGCCGGCCGCTTCCAACGCATGCAGCACCAGGTCACGAATCGAGCGCTGCTCGCTCAGATCGCGGCCGATGTACAGCAGCCCTCCCTGCGGCAGGTGGCGAACATACAGGCGCGCCGACGACGGCCGGCCATCGCGGATGACCTGGTGATCGAATAAGCGCCCGAAGGGCACCCCGACACCCGGCCAACGCGAAAGGTTGCCGACCACGGGTTGTCCCGAGGGCGAGGTGACCAGGAAGATCTCGGTATCGCTGTCGATGCCGTCGGTCAGCTCCTGCTGGATCTCGTGCGCGAGCGCGGCGACCGGCCTATGACCGAAGGTATCGACCAGACGGTTGGAGATCGAGACGATCTTGCCGTCGGTACTGCGATCGAGCACGCCGACGGTGCCGAAATAGAACACCCCCGAGGTGATCAGGATCAGCACGGCCAGCAACGCCCCGTTCCCGAGCGCCAGCCGCGCCGCGATAGAGCCGTTCAGGCGCAAGTGCGCTCACCGGCGCCCATATCATGGGCGGTAGTGTCGGCAGCAGCAGTGTCGGCGGCGGTGCTGTCGGCGGCGGCATTGCCGGTCACATCGCCCGCGGTCGCGTGAGCTGGAATCGCCTCCTGTGCGACCGCATCGCTCGCGCTACGCTCATGGGCGGTGCGTACACCCAGCACGTAGCCGATGCCGCGGATGGTATGAATCAGCGGCGGAGAGAAGCCCTTGTCGACCTTGCTGCGCAGTCGGCTGATCTGTACGTCGATGACGTTGGTTTGAGGGTCGAAGTGACAGTCCCAGACGGCCTCGAGCAGCATGGTGCGCGTGATCACCTGTCCCTCATGGCGCATCAGATACGTGAGCAGACGCAGCTCGCGGGGTTGCAGAACGATCGGCGTCGTGCCGCGCCTCACGCGGAAGCTTCTGAGGTCGACCGTCAGGTCGGCGACCTGCAGGCGCGTGTCGCCGCGTTCGGGATTCGCACGCCGCAGCAGCGCCTCCACGCGCGCCATCAGTTCGGCGAACGCAAACGGCTTGGAGATGTAGTCATCGCCTCCGAGCCGCAGGCCGTGTACGCGCTCATCGGTGCTGGTGAGGGCGCTGACGATCAGCACCGGGGTGCTCTTGCCCAGCTCGCGCAGGCGCGCAAGGATCGACAGGCCGTCCACCCCGCCGGGCAGCAGGCGGTCCAGGATGATGAGATCCCAATTCTCGTTGACCGCATCGTGCATGCCGTCCAGGCCGTTATCGCGATGCATCACGACGTGTCCGGTCTCTTGCAGCCCGCGGCAGATATAGCGCGCGGTCGCCGGATCGTCCTCGATCACCAGGCTTCTCATCCACTTATCGTAACATGGCGGCCCAGGCCCCCAGGCCCCAGAGACCGAAACATCCAGAGGATTCAAATCCAACGGTGGTATCGAATACGCCGAAAGAGATGCGTCAAATGCATCTCTTTCGGCGTATTCGATACCGCCGTTAGAGCTCGAGTCCTCTGAAAGCTTCGATCTCTGGGGGCCTGGGCCGCTCAGTTCAGGCACACCACCAGACGCGCGTGGTACTTGCGCCACTCGATCGGGATGACGATCGGGCGTGTATTGGCGGGGTACTCGACGGCGCTGTTGCGGCCGTGGACCACGGCCGGCACTGAAATGTTGAACTGATGTCCGAAGTCGCGCCGCGCATTGCCCGAGAGTGTGTTGGCGATCTCACCGACCAGATCGCACAGGTTCTCGTGGCTCATGTCGGTCTCCTGCATACGCATCAGCATCACGCACAGCATGCTCTTCGGAGCCGTGAAGAACACGATGCCGTCACGCTTACCGCTGATGCGGATCATGCCGGTGTAATCGGATATCTCGGGGGTGCGATTGAGCGCCAGATAGGGCGTGCCACACTCGGCGACCTGCTGGACGGTGGTGCCGAAGTAGTTCAGCACACCCTCGACGAACACACTGACTTCCGATTCGGTTTTGGTGACCACGTGACAGTCCGGGCAGGTGCGGTTACGCCGGCGACTACCGGTCACTCGATCAGCTTGCGCAGGGCGTTGTTCAGCTGCCGATCGGTGAAGGGCTTGCAGAGAAAGCCCCGTGCACCCCTTTCGATCGCATCGATGGCAGTGAGCTTGTCGGCCAGCGCCGAGATCACCAGGATGAGGATGTTCGGGTCGCGCTCGACCAGTCGCGCAACGCACTCTCCACCGTCCATCTCCGGCATCGTCAGATCCATCGTGACGATGGTGGGTCGCAGCCGCTCGTGCATCTCCAGCGCTTCGCGACCGTTGCGCGCGCTGCCCACGAACTGGATGTCCGGCAAATCCTGCACACGCTCGATACGGCGGCGAATGACGTTCGAGTCGTCCACCACCATGAGTCGATGGACGGTGGGCTCGGCCATGCTCATGCGGCCGTCGAGGCGCTCAATGATGCCGCGCGGGGCAGCAGCACGCGGAAGCGCGTGTACTTGCCCGAGGAGGTTGACACACCTATGCGGCCGCCGTGCTCGCGCACCAGGTTGCTCACCGCGTCCAGGCCCACGCCGCGCCCGGCATGCTCGGAGACCTCGTCGGAGGTGGAAAAGCCCGGCTGGAAGATCAGACGGTACACGGCTGCCCGCTCCAGCGTCACGGCCTGTTGCGGACTGATCAGGTCGAGACGCAACGCCTTGTCCACGATCTGTTCGTAGCTCAACCCATGCCCGTCGTCCTCGACGGTCAGCATGTATTCCTCCGCGCTCTCGGCGGCGAAGCTGATCTGTACGGTACCCTCCGCGGGTTTACCCGCCTGCAAACGCTCCTCGGCGGGCTCGATACCGTGCGCGATGGAATTGCGGATCATCTGGATGCAGATGTCCTTGATCATCGCGGCGTAGCGCGCCGGCACCTGCTCGAGCCCGTGAGTCACGAGCCGTACGGCGCGCCCCTGCGCACGCCCGACTTCCTGAGTCAGGTGTCGGAAGATTTCCACCAGAGGGTTGGCACGCCCATGGGCGGGAACGCCTTGTGCGCCTGATGCGGCGGATGCGCTCGAGGCGCCTGAGGCGCCCGGCGCTGCGCCGAGGGCAGCCGCTGCGGTGCGCTCGCCGAGGACCGTGGTGTCGCGGTGCGAATCGCTGTCGTCGGATCCGTCCTCGGCGGTCTCGCCCGGCTGCCCGACGGAGCGCAGCGTGGCCACGCGCTCCTGCATCGAGCGGATCTGGCCGAGGTGATTGAGCAGCTCATCGAGCCGCACGACTATCGGCAGAAAGTCATTGCCGCTGAGCTGGCTGCGGCCGCGCAGTGCCGAGAGCGCATCCTCGATGGCGTGAATACGCTGCACGAAACTGCCGAGCGACAGCGCCGCGGCCTCTCCCTTGACGCCGTGCAGCTCGCGGAATACGCCATTGAGCTTCTTGCGCAGATCCTCCTGTTCGATGCCCGAACCCGTCAGTACCGCATTGCTCTTGCGCAACGCCACTTCGGCCGAGGCCAGGAAGCTGCTCAGGGGCTGCCCATCCAGGCGCAGCAGCTGCAGCTGCAGCGTGGCCTGCGAGTCACTTTCCGCCTTGACCGTCTCGAGCTCGCGTGCGAGCAGGACCCGATCGGTCACATCGGCCACGACCCCGAGCAGGTAATCACCGGCGGAATCCGAGCCGCGTACGCGCCTGAACGAGAAGGCCAGGTAGCGCACCTCGTTACCGCCGCGCGCATTGGGGAAAGTCACCTCGATCTCGCTGAGTGGATTGACCGACTCGATCAGCTCCTCGTGCACCCTTTCCTTCCATAGCAGGCCGAGGAACTTCAGCGCGGCCGTGGCGGTCTTGACGTCCACGAGCGGTTTGAGCACCTGCTCGAAGTGCAGGCCGGCGGGCGAGGGTATGCGCAGCAGCTCGCGCAGCGAATCAGAATACGTATGGCCGAGATGCATGTCTCGGTCCAGCAGGAACAGACCTTCGCGCACCGTGTCGAGGATATTGCTGACCTGCCGCTGCGCGGCAGCCGCGAGGCGAGCGGCCTGGCGCGAGCGCCAGCCGTAGTAGAGCATCAGGCCCAGCAGCAGCGCGGCAACCGTGGCGCCGGCGAGCAGCAGCCCCCGCAACCGCAGCCCCGCGTCATCGACCGCTGCGCGCAGCACTGCACCGAGCCGTGCGGTGTCATGGCCCATGAGCTGCAGGTTCGGTGTCTGAGTGGCGAGCAGATCATCCACCGCCGACTTCATGCGGTGGCCCTCTGCCGACAGCTCCGAGCCTGCCGGCGTATCGGTGTACAGCTCTGCGCCGTGTCGGCTCCTGACCGCACTGAGCCTACCGTCGAGCCCCTGCCAGCGCGCCACCAGCGCCTCGAGCGCTTGCCCTATATCCAGGTCGTGCGCGAGTCCAGCCTCCTGCAGCTCCCCGCGCAGTGAGTCGAAGGTATGGGAGGTGCCGTCGCGCAGCGCCTCCAGATTGCGCACCGAGCCGCCCACGTAGGTCGTGGTCTCGAGGCCCCGTTGAATGAGCGTCAGCTCGGCGTCGATGAGCTGCGGCTGATCGGCGAGCTGTGACACCAGCTGCAGTGCCGAGGAGGCCGATTGCAGCTGGTCCGCGCCGCGCATGCCGAGCACCAGCAGCACGGTCAGCATCGCCGCGAACAGCACGGTCACGCACAGTTGCAGCCACTGGTCGGTCCGGGTCAGGGAGCGGCCAGACGTACGGTCAGACTTGTTCACTTCGATTGAATCCGAGTTCGCTGACCGATCAGTTCGGCTGGAAACGCAACCGTATGCGTGCCCGAACCGGCTGACCGTTGATCAGCTGGCGGGTGTCATAGCGGCCACTGCCCACCGCCTGCATCGCCGTCTGGTCAAACACTCCGCGCGGACTTGCGCTCACCACGCTCATGTCGCTGGCCGTCCCGTCGGGCGAAAGGGTGAACTCCACCACCACGTAGCCTGCGACATTCAGGTTGGGCGGATAGGTCACATTCAGCGGACGAATC
>JASHPX010000229.1 GCA_030037905.1 Gammaproteobacteria bacterium | reverse complement strand
GAGTCTGATTAGAATTAGTCTAAATGCCTGCGCGCCCCTCTCGGGCCGCAGACATTTCGACCCTTTCCGCTGATCGTATTCCATTTGATCGCATCGCCATCGCGGAGGTAGCTGGGATGAAACTCTCGGGAACCAAGACCGAAAAGAACTTGAAGGACGCCTTTGCCGGGGAATCGCAGGCGAATCGGCGTTATCTGTATTTCGCGAGCAAGGCCGACGTCGAAGGCTACAACGACGTCTCTGCCGTGTTTCGCTCCACGGCCGAAGGCGAGACCGGACATGCTCACGGTCACCTCGAGTACCTCGAGCAGGTGGGCGACCCGGCGACCGGCCTGCCGATCGGCGAGACCAAGCTGAATCTGAAGTCGGCCATCGCGGGCGAGACACACGAGTACTCGGACATGTATCCGGGGATGGCGAAGGCCGCGCGCGAGGAAGGCTTCGGCGAGATCGCCGATTGGTTCGAGACGCTGGCGAAGGCGGAACGTTCACACGCGAACCGCTTCCAGAAGGCGCTGGACACCCTTTGACCGATACCCCGGCGAATGGGAGCCGCGAGGGCAGCCTTCAGGCTCCCATTCGCCATCCGCTCCGGTGGCGGGAGGCGGCGTTCTACGACGAGGGCGCGCTCCAGCAGGGGCTGTCGCGCGTCTTCGAGATCTGCCACGGCTGCCGGCGCTGCTTCAATCTCTGCCAGTCCTTCCCGACACTGTTCGCCGCCATCGATGCCACCGACTCGATGGAATTGTCGGGCGTCGACAAGCGCGTCTACTGGCAGGTCGTGGACAACTGCTACCTGTGTGACATCTGCTACAGCACCAAGTGCCCCTATGTGCCCCCACACCCATGGAACGTGGACTTCCCGCACCTGATGCTGCGCGCCAAGGCGGTGCGCACCCGCACTCGCAAGCCCACCCTGCGCGATCGGGTGCTGACCTCCACTGACGTAGTCGGACGACTGGCGGGCATCCCGGTGGTCAGCGAGGTCGTCAATGCGGCCAACCGCAGCCGCCTGGGCCGCAGGCTCCTCGAGCGCACGCTCGGCGTGGACCCGAGCGCGCCGTTACCGACCTATCATTCCCGCAGCGCGCGGTGGCGCTTGCGCTCGCGACTGCGACGGCGCGCGCGCGCAGGCATGCCTGCTACAGCGGCACCCTCCGCAGTGGCACCCTCTACAGCGGCACCGTCTACAGCAGCGCCGGCTGCGGTGGCGCCCGCGTCCGCTCCTCGGGCGACCGACGCGACGCGCGGCCGAGTGGCACTGTTCTGTACCTGCTACGGCAACCGCAACGAGCCCGAGCTCGCAGAGGATCTGGCGGCGGTGTTCGAGCACAACGGCATCGAGCTCACGCTGCCGGGGCGCGAGCGCTGCTGTGGAATGCCGAAGCTCGAGATCGGCGATCTGGCTGCGGTGGATCGACTCGAGCGCGTGAACGTCCCTGCGCTCGAGCGGCTGGTGGATGCCGGCTATGACGTCGTTGCACCCATACCCTCGTGCGTGCTGATGTTCAAGCAGGAGCTGCCGCTGATGTACCCGGATGACGCACACGTGCGGCGGGTCGCCGAGCACATGTTCGATCCATTCGAGTATCTGATGCTGAGGCACAAGGCCGGGCTGCTGCGCACGGATTTTCGGGAGCAGCTCGGCAAGATCAGCTACCACGTGCCCTGTCACCTGCGGGTGCAGAACATCGGGCTGAAGACCCGCGATGTGCTGAGGCTGGTGCCGGGCACGAGCTTGGAGATCATCGAGCGCTGCTCGGGGCACAACGGCACCTACGCGCTGAAGAGCGAATACCGCGAGGCATCGATGAAGATCGGGCGGCCGGTGTTTCAGAAGGTCGAAGGTGGGGGAGGGAATTACTATGCGAGCGACTGCCCCATGGCCGGCCATCAGATCGAAAGCGGCCTTGCGCCGGGTGGCGCGGCGGTGCGTCCGCCGACACATCCACTGAAGCTGCTGCGCATCGCTTACGGTATTTGAGCGGCCGCCACCCGCAGCGAGCGGCCGCAACCCGCAGAGGGTGTCATCGTGGAGGTGTCATCGTGGAGAAGCTCACCCCCGCAGATCTGAAGTCCCTGGAGCAGTACGCGCGTGAGCGCGCCGCGTTTCGCGCGCGACTCATCGAGCATCGGCGGCTGCGCTCGCTCAGGCTCGGGGAGCACTGCAGCTGGAGCTTCGAGGATCGCGAGACGGTGCAGTATCAGATCCAGGAGATGCTGCGCGTGGAACGTATCTTCGAGCCCGAAGGCATCGCCGAGGAGCTGCAGGTCTACAACCCCCTCATCCCCGACGGTAGCAATCTCAAGGCCACGCTGATGATCGAGTATCCGGATCACGAAGAGCGCGTACGCCGGCTGCAGGAGCTGCGCGGCTTCGAGCGACACTGCTGGATGCGGGTGCAGGGCGCGGATCCGGTGTATGCCATTGCCGACGAGGACCTGCCGCGCGAGAGCGAAGAGAAGACCGCGGCGGTGCATTTCCTGCGCTTCGAGTTTTCCGCACCGATGATTGCGGCGCTCAAAGGCGGCGCGGCGCTCGCGGCCGGAGTGGACCACCCGCGCTATCACTTCAGCGTGGACCCTCTGCCCGAGCCCCAGCGCGCAGCGTTGATCGAGGACTTCGACTGAGACTCGGCCAGGACGCCGGGCCGGTAGTGCCACTGCCTGTCTGTCGCCGGGGTCCTGTGGGTGCAAGGTGGACAGGCCGGCCAGCGCCACGGAATTTGCCCGTTGCAGTGTATTGCAGCTGCAGTACATTGCACTATGGGTACCCAGGTCACCGTACGCCTTCCCAAACAGCTGTCGGCAGCTCTGGAGCATGCCCGCCGCCGCTCCGGCCGCAAGACCTCTGATATCGTGCGTGCCGCGTTGCAAGACTATTTACATGTGGTCTCGGGTAAGCCGGCCGAGCGCGTCAGAGGGCTCATCGGCTCGCTCGATTCGGGGGTTCCGGATCTCGCCGGGCAACATAGGGCCTACATTCTCGAGTCGCTGAAACGTGGCCGGTGAACTGCTGCTCGATACTGGAGCACTGATCTGCATTCTGGACAGGAGTCAGAGGCAGCACCTGGCGTTTACTGACTATTTCAGCGCATGGAGGGCGAGGTCGTAACAACCGAGGCGGTGCTCGCCGAATCGAGGATTTCTCGATTTACCGCTTCGCGATCGAGGTCTGAATCGATCGCGCTCTGGCGGCAGTCTGTATTCAGGAAGCGCGCGCTACCATTTCATATTCGTACTGCTGCTAGAATCCGCGCCGCGCGCGGCGTGCGATCATCGAGAGCTGGGTAATTGCCCTGGAGCAGAATGGCCGAGACCTATACCGCCTCCGACATCGAAGTTCTGAGCGGCCTGGAGCCGGTGCGCCGGCGCCCGGGCATGTACGCCGACACCACGCGGCCCAACCACCTGGCGCACGAGGTCATCGACAACAGCGTCGATGAGGCGATCGCCGGCTACGCCAAATCGATCAGCGTCACGCTGCACGCGGACAATTCTCTGGAGGTGGCCGACGACGGACGCGGCATGCCCGTGGACATCCATCCGAAGGAGAAGATCAGTGGCGTGGAGCTGATCCTCACGCGCCTGCATGCGGGCGGCAAATTCACCGAGGGCTCCTACAAGTTCTCGGGCGGGCTGCACGGCGTGGGCGTATCGGTCGTCAATGCGCTCTCCAAGCACCTGGAGTGCTGGATCCGCCGCGGCGGCAAGGAATACAACATCGGCTTCAAGGACGGGCACGTTCAGTCCAAGCTCGAGGTGATCGGTACGGTCGGCCAGCGCAACACCGGCACGACGGTGCGCTTCTGGCCTGACCCGCAGTTCTTCGATTCCGAGCGCTTCTCGGTACCGGATCTGAAGCGCGTGCTCAAGGCCAAGGCGGTGCTGTGTCCGGGCCTGCGCGTGAGCTTTCTCAACGAGCAGAGCGGCGAGCGCGAGGAGTGGTTCTACACGGGGGATCTCGGGGCGTACCTCGTCGAGCAACTCGGATCAGCCGAGCGTTTGCCCTCCGAGCCCATCATCGGACAGCACTCCTCGGAGCAGGAGGCAGTCGACTGGGCGCTGGTCTGGTCGCCGGACACCGAGCATCCCGTGGCCGAAAGCTACGTAAACCTCATTCCGACGACGGCGGGTGGCACGCACGTGAATGGCCTGCGCGCGGGCGTGGTGCAGGCGGTGCGCGAGTTCTGCGAGTTCAGGAACCTCGTACCGCGCGGCCTGAAGCTCTCCGCCGAGGACGTCTGGGATCGCGCCTGCTTCGTGCTTTCGGTGAAGCTGCGCGAGCCGCAGTTCGCCGGCCAAACCAAGGAGAAGCTCGCCTCGCGGGAGGCTGCCGCGCTGGTCGAGGGGCGCGCCCGCGACGCGGCCGCGCTGTGGCTGAACCAGCACCCTGACGCCGGCGAGCGCATCGCGCAGTTCGCGATCGCCAACGCGCAGGAGCGCGCGCGCGCCGCTGCGCGCGTGGTGCGCAAGCGCACGCTCGGAGGGCCGGCGCTGCCGGGCAAGCTCGCCGACTGCACCAACCAGGATCCGTCGCGCTCCGAGCTGTTCCTCGTCGAGGGCGATTCGGCCGGCGGCTCGGCCAAGCAGGCGCGCGACCGCGAGTTTCAGGCGATCATGCCGCTGCGGGGCAAAATCCTGAATACCTGGGAGCTCGAGCCGGGCGAGATCGGAGCCTCGCAGGAGGTGCATGACATCAGCGTTGCGCTCGGCGTGGATCCGGGCTCCACCGATCTGTCGCAGCTGCGCTATCACAGGATATGCATTCTCGCGGACGCCGACTCCGACGGCCAGCACATCGCCACGCTCCTGTGCGCGCTGTTCCTGCGGCACTTTCGCCCGCTGGTGGCGAGCGGTCACGTGCACGTGGCGATGCCGCCGCTGTACCGCATCGACGCGGGCAAGCAGGTGCTGTACGCCTTGGACGACGCCGAGCGCGATGCGACGCTCAAGCGCCTCGCCGCCGAGAACTCGCGCATGAAGCCCACCGTGACGCGCTTCAAGGGCCTCGGGGAGATGAATCCGGCGCAGCTGCGCGAAAGCACCATCGATCCACGCACGCGCCGGCTGGTGCAGCTCACCATCGAGGCCAAGGACCGCACCGACAGTCTCATGGATATGCTGCTCGCCAAGAAGCGCGCGGCCGACCGTCGCGACTGGCTCGAGCGCAACGGCAATCTCGCCGAGGTCGCGGTCTGATGGCGCGGGGTCGCTGATGGCACGGGGCGGCTGATGGCCGAGCAACCGATCAACTTCGAGGGCGTCGAGCGCCGCGCGCTCGGCCAGTTCACCGAGAAGGCATACCTCGACTACTCGATGTACGTGATCCTCGACCGAGCGCTGCCTGCGCTCGGCGATGGGCTGAAGCCCGTGCAGCGCCGGATCATTTACGCGATGAGTGAGCTGGGGCTGTCGGCCGCCTCCAAGCACAAGAAGTCCGCGCGCACCGTCGGGGATGTGATCGGCAAGTTCCACCCGCATGGTGACATGGCCTGCTACGAAGCCATGGTGCACATGGCACAGGCGTTCTCATACCGCTATCCGATCATCGACGGGCAGGGCAATTGGGGCTCGGCCGATGATCCGAAGTCCTTCGCGGCTATGCGCTATACCGAATCGCGTCTGACGCGCTACGCGGAGCTGCTGCTGGCGGAGCTCGAACACGGCACGGTGGAGTGGGCACCGAACTTCGATGGCACGCTCGATGAGCCCAAGATGCTGCCGGCGCGGTTGCCGAATCTACTGCTGAACGGCACCTCCGGCATTGCGGTCGGCATGGCCACCGACATTCCGCCGCACAACCTGCGCGAGGTAGCCGCAGCCTGCGTGCACCTGCTGGATGATCCCGAGGCCACCACGCGCGCGCTGCTCAAGCACATCAAGGGCCCGGATCTGCCGACCGGCGGGGAGATCGTCTCCCCGCGCGCGGACCTGGTGGCCTTCTACGACAGCGGCAGCGGCAGCTTTCGCGCGCGCGCCACCTACGAGGTCGACGATGACGGATTGATCATCATTGGCTCGCTGCCCTACCAGGTGTCGGGCAGTCGTGTGCTCGAGCAGATCGCCGAGCAGATGCGACAGAAAAAATTGCCGATGGTCGCGGATCTGCGCGACGAATCCGATCACGAGAACCCGACGCGCCTGGTCATCGAGCCGCGTTCCAATCGCGTGGACGTCGTGCAGCTCATGACGCACCTGTTCGCGACCACCGACCTCGAGCGCAACTACCGCGTCAACCTCAACATCATCGGTAACGATGGCCGCCCGCGCGTCATGGGGCTCAAGGCGCTGCTCACCGAGTGGCTGGAATTTCGCCAGCAGACCGTGCGCCGCCGCCTGCAGCACCGCCTGGACAAGGTCGCGCGCCGCCTGCACATCCTCGATGGACTGCTGATCGTCTATCTGAACCTCGACGAGGTGATCCGCATCATCCGCCGCGAGGATGAGCCCAAGCCCGTGCTCATGAAGCGCTTCAAGCTTTCCGACGAGCAGGTCGAGGCGATCCTCGAGACCAAGCTGCGTCATCTTGCGCGACTCGAGGAGATGAAGATCCGCGAGGAGCAGACCGAGCTCACCGAGGAGCGCGACGAGCTGCAGGCGGTTCTCGGCAGCCGTGCGCGGCTGCGCAAGCTCGTGCGCGAAGAGATCGAGGCGGACGCGGAGGAATACGGCGATGAGCGGCGCACGCGTATCGTGGAGCGCGCCGCCGCGCAGGCGATCGAAGAAAGCGAGTTGCTGGTCAGCGAGCCGGTGACCGTGGTGCTGTCCACCGCCGGCTGGGTGCGCGCCGCCAAGGGCCACGACATCGACGTGCGAGCGCTCTCGTACAAGAGTGGCGACGCCTTCCAGGCCACCGCGCGCGGCCGCAGCACGCAGCAGGCGGTGTTCATCGACAGTACCGGTCGCGGCTACAGCCTGCCCGCGCACACGCTGCCCTCGGCCCGCGGTCAGGGTGAGCCCTTATCGGGGCGCCTGGATCCACCCGACGGCGCGCGCTTCGCGGGCGTGGCGATCGGGGAGCCCGATGACCTGTGGCTGCTCGCCACGGATGCCGGCTACGGCTTTACCGTGCGCTTGAAGGAGCTGTATTCGCGCAACCGCGCGGGCAAGGCCGTGCTGCGCCTGACGAGCGGCGCACAGGTGCTGCCGGCAGTCCCTGTGCCGCTGGCCGCCGGCGCGGCGGACGACGCGGGCCGTACAGCGGGCGATGCGAGCGGCGCGACGGGGGCGAACGGCAACGGCAGCCGCGGCGGCGGCGAGGCCACGGACACTCGCGCAGCCGACACGCAGCGCGCTGCGGGTGAAAAACGTGCGCAGGCGAAGCGTGACGTCAAGGCCGCCGCCAAGTCCGCGGCGGCGAGTACAGCCAGGGCACGCGATGTTGCGTCTGCCGACGAAGACGAGGAGGAGGCGGCCGCACCTGGCGGACCGCCCCCCAGTCCGGAAGCACGCGTGGCGCTCGTCAACAGCGAGGGCCGGCTGCTGGTGTTCCCTGCGAGCGAGGTGCCGGAGCTGCCGCGCGGCAAGGGCAACAAGCTGTTTGGTATTCCCACGAAGAAGGCCGAGGCGCGCGAGGAGCTGATCGTCGCGCTGTGCGTGCTCACGACCGCGCAATCGCTGGCGGTGTTCACCGGTCCGGACCGGCAGATGAAGCTCACACCCGCGGATCTGAAGAGCTACCTCGGCGCGCGTGCACAGCGCGGCGCACTGCTGCCACGCGGCTGGCGCACGGTGGAGCGCATAGAGCCGGTGGAGTGAATGCCGTGAGGCTCTCTCTCGAGGAAGCCATCGCTGCTGTGGAGGCAACGGGCGGAGATTTTGCGCGGCTTCTCGAACGCCCGTCGTGCGACGTAAGCCTATACAAGCCGATAGGCGTTGATCCTCAGAAGCCGCACCTCAGGGATGAGCTTTATGTGATTGCCAGTGGGTCAGGCCACTTTGAATGTGAGGGCCGAACTGCGGCTTTCAGCCGGGGGACGTGTTTTTCGTGGCCGCTGGCGAAGACCACCGATTTGTTGGGTTTTCCGACTTCGCCACATGGGTTTTTTCCTCGGTCCGCGACCGTCAAATTAGGACACTACACTTCTGTGCGACTGGCAGAATTTGTCGATGATCTAAGAGTAACCATGAGCACATCCGACACCGCCTCGAAGTCACCCACGAACAGCAGCGAGCTGCCGGCCTCGACGATGACTCCTACGAGCAAGTTCCCGGCCGAGCCCCTCGATCCGAGGACGCACGATTGGCTCCTGAAGCTGGTACACGCCATGAGAAGGCTGGCCACGGACGAAGTCGAGCGTCGCAGAGTCGCCAAGAAGCTCTTTTGAGCGCACCGTCGGCGCCGGAGCAATGGATTCGAAGTTGGCGTACCCCTCGCGCGTAGCTCGCAGAGTCAAACGGAACAGCTGTTTCCGAGGCCCCGGCGCTCTATAATCCCGATCATGTCTGCCATTCCCGTCAAGCTGCCCGCCGAGCTCGAGCGCTTTGTGACCGACCAGGTGAAGCAGGGTAATTACGCTTCGCCTGAGGCGGCGATCGTGGCGGCCGTGGATCGAGAGCGCCGGCGCGCCGAGCAGCATGCCTGGCTGGCCGCGGAGATTCAGAGAGGCCTCGATTCAGGTCCGGCCAGTGAGCTCGACATGGAAGAGATCATCCGACAGGGCAGGGCGAGACTGGCGGCGCGCAAGCGCCAGTGATGCCACTGCGGATCATCCCGCGTGAAGCGGCACTCGCCGACTTCGACGATATTTATGAGCGTCTCGCTCAACGCGCCTCCGAAGCCACGGCCGCCGAGGTGCTGCGCAAACTCGACCGGACCATCCAACTGCTGGCGGATCAACCACACCTCGGCCGCCCCTATGAGCATCGCGGCCACGCATTACGCGTGCTCACGCACGGCGACTATCGAGTGTTCTATCGGGAACATCCCGGTGAGATAGATCTACTGCGAGTCATCGATGGCAGGCGCAATATTCCCGATCAGGCGGGGACGCTGCCGTTACTTGCTCTGCGGTTCCAGGACGTCCGGGGGATATACAGCGATCCGGTGTTGTATTTGGCGGCGGATTCCGATCTCAGGACCCTGGGGAGGTCGGCGCGGTAGACCGGCTTGCCGGGGAAAGCCTTCGCGAGGCGCCGCTGGCGCGTACTCCCTGGCTTGGCGCCTACGCTGTCGCTTGATCTGTCACGAGGCGCACTGATTCCTTCCCTGAACGCGCGATGAACGGCCTGCCGTGGATGTCGGTGCTCGCTGCCCGTTCAGATCAGTTGGTCGCGCGCGCGGCTGATCAGCGATAGGCACGGTAATCCGCCACGGCACTCGTGCGTTGAATCTCACAGATGGCAATTGTTCGGAGGGAAGGAAAATGTCAACTCGAGCTTCGCTGACCGCAACCGGCGCTGCGATCGCGGCGATCTTTCTGCTCGGCGCGAGCGGCGCCGCATCCGCGCGCGTGTATTTCGGGATCAACATCGGAGTGGCTCCGCCGGCCGTACCCGCGGAAGTGGTAGGTGTCGCGCCTGCACCGGGATATGTGTGGACCGCGGGTTACTGGAGCTGGGCCGGCGCCCGCTACGTCTGGGTTCCGGGTCGATGGATCGCGCCGCGAGCGGGCTTCCTGTGGGTGCAACCGCATTGGGTACGCGGTGCCTATGGGTGGCGCTTTGCTGGCGGGCATTGGGCGCGGCGCTGAGCGCGTCGCCCGCGCACGATGCCGAGCCGCTGCGGGCGCTGCGAGCAGAGTCGCAGCGCCCGATTGGCGCACGGTGCAGCGTGTCCGCGCCGACCCGGCGGACGCCTAGGTCGTCCTCCATGGATTTACGACTCGCACGCTCAAGAGTCGCCCCAGACCTGGCGGGCGACTTCGACCACGCGGCGCAGCTTGGCGAACTGCTCCTCGCGCGAGAGCTTGTTGCCGCGCCCGGCGCTGGCGAAGCCGCACTGGGGACTGAGCGCCAGCTGCTCGAGCGGCAGGTGCCGGGCAGCCTCATCGATGCGACGGGCCAGGTCCGCGGCCGGCTCGAGGGCCGCGCGCTTGCTCGTCACCAGTCCGAGCACCACCGTCTTGCCCCGCGGCACCAGGCGCAGCGGCGAGAAATCCCCGGCTCGCGGCGAGTCGTATTCGAGGAAGTAGCCGTCGGCCTCGATTTCGTTGAACAGCGTCTCGGCGACAGGCTCATAGCCGCCCTCGGCCAGCCAGGAGCTCTCGAAATTGCCGCGGCACAAGTGCAGGCAGATCACCATGTCGGCCGGCCGGCCGGCGATCGATCGATTGATCAATCGGGCATAGCGATGCGGTAGTTGGCTGGGATCCTCCCCGATGGCGCGCGCCTGGTCGCGGAATTTCGGATCGCACAGGTAGGCGAGATTGACATCATCGAGCTGCAAGTAGCGGCAGCCGGCGGCGGCCAGGTCGGCGATCTCTGCGGCGTAAAGGCGCGCCAGATCGTCGTAGAACGCCTCCAGATCCGGGTAGGCCTTGCTGTCGATTGCGCCACGTCCGCCGCGAAAATGCAGGATGCTCGGGGACGGTAGGGTCTGCTTGGGCAGGGCGCGGGCGATGGACTTCAGAAAGCGGAAGTGATCCACGAAGATCGGTTGTGGCCTGCCGAGGCGGCCGCTGACGCGCAGCGCCGAAGGCTGCATTTCGATATCCCCCGCCTCGGAGTGAAAGCTCACCTTCACGGGTGAGGGCACCTGCTCGACGTTGCTGAAGCCTGTGAGAAAGTCCACGTGCCAATAGGCGCGTCGAAATTCACCATCGGTGACGCTCTGCAGTCCGATGTCCTGCTGCTGAGCGACCGCCTCGCGGATTGCCGCTTCCTCGACGGCGCGCAGCCCCTCGCTCGAGAGGTGACCCTCGCGATACTGTTCGCGGGCGGCCACGAGTTGTTGAGGTCGCAACAGGCTGCCGACGTGGTCGGCGCGAAACGGGGGACGGCTGCGCATCAGACACCTGCAGTGAAATAAGGGGGGTATTGCCCCAGAAGATCATTGTAGCGGTCGCGGGTGGGGCGTGTGCTGCAGATGCCGAACGGCTCGCCCACCCACCCCAACCCCCGGGGCGCGCCGCTTCAGTCCTCGAGCGGCGGACCGCGCCCCAGTGGGTACTGCTCCTCCCACCGCCGGCCGTCGACCGGTGTCACGCGCATGGAGCGCACTGTTCCCGGGTCCAGACAGCGCACGTTGACGCTGAAGCCTTCGGGATGGGAGCGCGGTACATAGAAGGATTTGACGCCACACACCGAGCAGAACAGGTGTTGCGCGGTGTTCGTGTTGAACTGGTAGGTGGTGAGCTGGTCGTCACCCGACAGCAGCCGAAAGCGCGACTTCGGTACGGTCAGGTGCAGGTAGCCGGACTTGCTGCAGATCGAGCAGTTGCACTCGGATACTTCCAGGTCGCCCGGGGCGATCACTTCGAAGCGTACGCGGCCGCAGTGGCAGCCGCCGGTATGACGAATCATCGAGGTCATGGTAGCTCCTCGGCCCTATGGCAGGCCACGAGGCTCGCGCCCACGGTGCGCAGCGCCGGTACTTCGTGCGCGCAGCGCTCGATGGCGTGCGGGCAACGAGTGCGAAACACGCATCCCGAGGGCGGCGACAGCGGCGAGGGGATCTCTCCTTCGAGCCTCAGGCGCGGCCGTGCGCGTGTGGTGCGCGGGTCCGGTATCGGCACGGCCTGCAATAGCGCCTGCGTATAGGGGTGACGCGGGGCGCTGAACAGCGCGTCGCGGGTGGCGACCTCCATGACGCGGCCCAGGTAGAGCACCAGTACGCGATCGCACGAGAAGCGCATCGCCGCCAGATCGTGGGCGATGAACAGCAACGAGAGCCTCATCTGCTGCTGCAGGTCCTTCAGCAGGTTGGCGATCTGCGAGCGGATCGAGGCGTCGAGCGAGGAAATCGGCTCGTCGCAGACCAGCACCTCGGGCTCGACCACCAGCGCGCGGGCGATGCCGACGCGCTGCGCCTCGCCGCCCGAGCACTCGTGCGGATAGCGCGCAGCGTAGCCGGCCGTCAAGCCGCAGCGGCTCATCATCGCCAGCACACGCGCATCGCGCGCGGCGGCGTCGAGCTCGAGCCGCATGACCTGCAGCGGCTCGGCGATGATCTCCCCGATACGCATGTGCGGGTCCAGCGAAGCGAACGGGTCCTGGAAGATCATTTGCAGGCGCGGGCGCAGCGCGCGCAACTCTCCGGCGCCGAGCTCGAGCAGCGACCGGCCGGCGAATTGCACCACGCCGCCATCGGCCGGGACCAGCCGCAGCAGCGCACGCGCCAGGGTCGACTTGCCGCTGCCGGACTCGCCCGCGATACCGAGCGTCTCGCCCGCCGCGAGGGTGAAGCTGACGCCATCGACCGCCCGCAGCCGCACATGCCGTCCGCGCTCCCGCACGCGGTAGCTAACACGCAGATCGCGTACCTGCAGCACGGCGGGGCTCATGAGTAAAGAGCCTCGTACGCGGGAGCCGGCGGGCGTCGCGTGCTCACGGTGGTGCCGCTGTCACGGTGGTGGCCGTTCTCATGGCGGCGCCGGCGCGAGCCGGCCGAGCGCGCCCTCGTGCCAGCAGGCTTTCAAGTGCTGGGCCTGCGATGTGCCGCGGCTACCTTGGCTGCTGCGGCCGCCGCCGACGTCCGGCGCGGACTGCTGCGACTGCGGCGTCTGCCGTACGCCATCCGCCGCTGCCGAGACCTCGCACAACGTGGGCATCTGCGTATCGCACATCGGCATGCGGTACAGGCAGCGCGGTGCGAACGGACAACCCGGCGGCAACGCCGAGGGCGATGGCGGCCGGCCGGGGATGCTCGGCAGGCGCTGCGGCGGCGGCTGATCCACGCGCGGCAGGCAGCGCTGCAGCGCCTCGGTGTACGGATGGCGCGGGTGGGAGAGGATCACCTCCACCGGCGCCTGCTCCACGATCCGGCCGGCATACATCACCGCGACGCGATCAGCGATCTCGGCGATCACGCCCAGATCGTGGGTGACCATGAGCACCGCGGCGCCGGTGCGCGCGCGCAGATCGCGCAGCAGCGCGAGGATCTGCGCCTGCACGGTCACGTCGAGCGCCGTCGTCGGCTCGTCAGCCAGCAGCACGTCCGGCTCGCCGATCAGCGCCATCGCGATCATCACGCGCTGGCGCATGCCTCCGGAGAGCTCATGCGGATACTGTCGCAGGCAGCGTTGTGGGTCGGCGATCTGGACCGCCTCGAGCATCGACAGCGCGCGGCGCTCGGCCTCGGCGCGCGAGGCTCGCAGGTGCACCCGCGCGACCTCGCCGACCTGCGCGCCGATGCGCCGGCAGGGATTCAGGGCCGTCATCGGGTCCTGGAAGACCATCGCGATACGGCGTCCGCGGATGCGCTCGAGCGCGCGCGGGGCGAGTCCCACGATTTCTTCGCCTCGGTAACGGATGCTGCCGGCGATCTGCGCCTGGGGCGGCGACAGACCGAGGATCGAATGCAGCAGCTGCGTCTTGCCGCAGCCGGACTCGCCCACCAGCCCGAGGCACTCGCCCTCGGCGAGCCTCAGATCGGCCCCCGCGACCGCCTGCACGAGGCAGCGTGCGCCGGGAAAGCGCACGGCGAGGCCGCGGATGTCCAGCAGCTCGCTCACCGGACTACCTCGGTGGGCCTGGGCGCGCGCCGGCTCATGCGCCTCCCGAGCGGCCGCGCGCATCGAGCAGGTCGCGCAGGCCGTCGCCGATGAAGTTGAAGCAGTACACGATCACGGCCAGGAAGATCGCAGGCGAGATCAGCAGGTTTGGATGAGCCTGCATGTCCGAGGCTCCGTCGGCGACCAGTGCGCCGAGCGAGGATAGCGGCGGCTGTACGCCCATGCCCAGGAAGCTCAGAAAGGCCTCGAACAGGATCAGCGTCGGGATCGTCAGCGTCGCGTAAACGGCCACGATGCCCAGCAGGTTGGGCACGACGTGCCGGAAAATCATGCGCAGGCCGTGCACGCCGGCGACGCGGGCCGCATCGACGAACTCGCGCTGGCGCAGCGACAGCGTCTGGCCGCGCGCGATGCGCGCAATGTCGAGCCACGAGACCACGCCGATGGCCACGAAAAGTACCCACAGCTGCCGGCCGAAAAGCACCGCCAGGATGATCACGAACGGGACGAACGGCACCGTGTAGAGCACGTCCACCGCGCGCATCATCAATCCGTCGATGATGCCGCCGGCGTAGCCGGCAATCGCGCCCCAACACACGCCGATCACCACGCTGATCAGGCTCGCCAGCACGCCGACCGCCAGCGAGATGCGGCAACCCCACATGATCCTCACCAGCAAGTCCCGGCCCAGCGGATCGGTGCCGAGCAGGTGGTGCCAGCTCGGTGGGCGCGATATCTGTGTCAGGTCCGGTGTGTAATAGTCGTAGTGCGACAGCAGCGGCAGCAGCAGACTCGCGAGCACGATCGCGAGCAGCACCAGCGTCGCCAGCGCCAGGCGCCGGTCGGCGCGCAGCGCGCCGCCGACACGGCTCCAGAAGCCGCTCACGGGGCCGAGGGCCGTGGCTGCCGGGGTCGCCGCGGGCACCTGTGCCAGTGCCGCCGCGGCCACCTGTGACGCTTCGGTCACCTGGGTCACTCGGGTCACCGTAAGCCCGCAGCCGCTAGGCCTGCAGCCGCACGCGCGGGTCGGCCCAGGCGTAGGCCAGGTCCGCGAGCAGGTTCAGGCCGACGATCAGCACGCCGTAAACGATCGTGACGCCCACCACGAGCGTGTAGTCGCGATTGAACGCGCCGGTGATGAAGTAGCGCCCGATCCCCGGTAGCCCGAACACCTCCTCGACGATGATCGATCCGGTGATGAGTCCGGCGATCGCCGGGCCGAGAAACGAGATCAGCGGCGCGAGGCTCGGGCGCAGCGCGTGCCGTAAGGCGATCGTGCGCGCCGGCAGGCCCTTGGCGCGTGCGGTGCGGATGAAGGGGCTGTCCAGGGTCTCCAGCGTGCTCGCGCGCATCAGGCGCGCGACGTAGGCAACGTACGGCAGCGCCAGCGACACGGTCGGCATGATCCAATGCGCCGGCGAGGTCGGTACCCAGTCGCCGGCCGGCAGCCAGTGCAGCGCCACCGCGAAGATCAGCACCAGCAGCGGCGCCACCACGAACACCGGAACGGAAATGCCGAACACCGCCAGGCTCATCAGGGCATGGTCGAGTGCGCTGTCACGATGCAGCGCGGCGGCGATGCCGATCGGAATGCCCGTGGCGAGCGCGAGCAGCAGCGCTGCCAGTCCGATACCGGCGTCCACCGGCAGCCCCTGGGCGATGATCTGGTCCACCGAGGTGTCGCGGTATTGATAGGAGGGCCCGAGATCGCCGTGGCCCAGGTCGTCCAGGTATTCCAGGTACTGGCGCCACAGCGGCTGATCGAGGTGGTAGCGGGCCTCGACGGCGCGCTGGATGGCCGGCAGCAGCCGCCGTGCATTATCGAATGGGCCGCCCGGCGCCGCGTGCAGCAGGAAGAACGCCGCGGTCACGACCAGCCACAGCGTCGGGATCGCGCTCAGGAGCCTGCGCAGGATGAAGCGCCACATGCTCAGCGGCCCTGGTGCTGCAGGATGTACAGGTAGCGGGACGGCATCACGTCCAGC
>JASHPX010000228.1 GCA_030037905.1 Gammaproteobacteria bacterium | reverse complement strand
ACTTAGTGGTACGTTCGCCACATTGTCCCTGGCCTTGGGCAAGCGGGCTGAAACGCTGGGTCGGGGGGGTAGGCATTGGGGGTCGCAGCCGTGAGAAACCAGGCAGTTCGAGTGGTCCCCTCCAGCAACTGGGCCTTTGGACCCGTGCTGTCGGGTCTGGCGGTGGCCTCGTGCTGCCTGAGCCTCGCACTGCTCAGTGGATGCGGTAGCGCAGTCGCATCGAGCAGCGTGAAGAGCAGCGCGAAGGCGCCCAGTGCCTCGGAAGTGGCCGCGCGCCTGGCCAAGGAGACCTCCGGGCTGAAGCCGGTCACCGGACCGATCGATTTCAACGAGCAGATTCGCCCCATCCTGTCCTCGGGCTGCTTCGCCTGCCACGGGCCCGACGCCAATATGCGCAAGGCGGGACTGCGGCTGGACTATGCCGCTCCGGCCGAGGCGAAGCTGCAGGACAATCCCGACGCCCACGCGATCGTGCCTGGCCATCCGGAGCTCAGTGAGGTCATCCGACGGATCACCTCCACCGATCCCCAGGTGCGCATGCCACACGATGCGCCTGCTCTGAAGCCCGCACAGATCCAGCTGATCGCCCAGTGGATCAAGCAGGGGGCCAAGTATGAGCCGATCTGGTCGCTGATAGCGCCGAAGGCGTGGCCGGTACCGAATGCCGGGCCGTTCCAGTCCCGGGTCGTCAACCCCATCGACAGCTTTGTGTTTGCCAGATTGGCCCAGAAGGGCATGTCGCCCTCGCCGGAGGCGGATCGGGCGACATTGATCAATCGCGTCAGCCTGACGCTGACGGGCCTGCCGCCCTCGTTGGCGGAGGTCGACGCGTTCGTCAACGACAAGAGTCCCAACGCCTACGAGAAGGTGGTGGACCGCCTGCTGGCCTCGCCGGCGTACGGGGAGCGCATGGCCGGCATGTGGATGGATCTGTCGCGCTGGGCGGACACGAACGGTTACGAGGACGACGGCACGGACCCCAATCTCTGGCCGTGGCGGGATTGGGTGATCTCGGCATTCAATCAAAACATGCCGTACAACAACTTCGTTTCGATGCAGGTGGCGGGCGACCTCATGCCACATCGCACCCGCGATGACCTGCTGGCGACCGAATTCCTGCGGCTCGGCCTGCGCGCCTCGGAGGCCGGCGACCTCAATGAGCAGTTCCGCATCGAGTCCGTGGTCGACGACACCGATACCGTCGGTCAGGCGCTCCTGGGCTACACGGTGGGCTGCGCGCGCTGCCATGACCACAAGTTCGACCCCATCAGCCAGAAGGATTTCTACTCGTTCAGTGGTTTCTTCAACGACCTCAATGCGCCGGGGAACGGGAATACGAACGGCGGTCCGACGCTGCCGTGGCCCACGGCCGCGCAGCAGCTGCAGCTGATGAAAGCGCAGCAGAAGATCGACCAGACGACCGACGCCTATCAGCGCATCCTGACCGCCGACAGCCGCCGGGCCGCCTCCGAGGTGGCCGCGTGGCTGCTGCACAACGGGAGTGGGCCGAGCGTCGCCAGTGCGTCGAGCGGGCCTGCGCGGCTCATTCGCACCTCCCTGGTCGAGCCCAGTCCAGAAGCGGCGCGGGGACCGGCCAATGCGGCGGCGGCCACGCAGCTGATCCAGAACTCCCTGCAACAGGCGCAGGTCGCGTACTACCCCTTTGATTCATTGCAGCCGATCCCGCAGTCCGCATGGCCGATGCTCAGGCTCAAGCCGTCGCCTTTCCCCTTCTACTTCGGCCTGCCTTATCCGAGAAAGGCTGGAGCGCAGGCGCCCAGGGTCAGACCTCAGGCGTCGAAGGTCGCCGCGCTGTCCAAGGGCAAGGCCGGGGCGGCAAAGTCGAATTCAAAGAAGAAGAAGGGTTTCAACTTCACGGACGACGGATCGGGCGCCCCCATCGGAGGGATCGGGCTGGATGGGAAAGAGAATCCCCTGGTGCCTGTCGCTTTCAGGCTCAGCGAGATGGTGTTCTCACCCTCCGGGATGCCCAATGGTGCCCCGGCGGTGGTATCGGAACCCAAGCTCGGGCCGGGGGTCAAGGGCAAGGCGCTGTATCTCACCGCCAGCCAGGATGGCCGCACGTACCTGGCCCATGTCGGCTACTACGATCGCTGGCAGCCGTACAGCGTCGATCTGTGGTTCTACCCGGCGAAGCGATACGACACCTATACGGATATCTTCACCCAGTCGAACTTCCCGGACTCCGATACTGTCGATAACGGCGGCAAGGGTTATGAGCTGGATATGCTCAAGGACGGCCGCCTGGAGTTTTTCATCGCTCACGCGCGACCGTTCAACATGATAGCCGTGTCCACCAGGACGCCGTTGTCGTTGAAGCAGTGGGCGCATATCGACGTCACCTACGACGGCTCGAGCAGGGCTGCCGGGGTGCATCTGTACATCGATGGCAAGTCCGTGCCGCTGGACGTCGTGCAGGACAACCTGACCCAGAACGCTCTGCCGCTGGCCAGCCATGGGTTCTTCGATGAGTACGTCGGGTTCACCTTTGGCACCCGCTTCCAGGAAGCCGGGCCGGTCGGCAGTGCGATCGACGAGTTCCGCATGTTCGATCGCGCCTTGACTCCGATCGAGGTCGCCTATCTGCATGAGGGCGCGCGGGCCGTGAAGACGGCCCTGAAGGTGGATCGCTCCTCCTTGAGCGGGCAGCTGGAACACCTGCTGGCGATCCGCGACCCGGCTGCCATTCAGGCCCGTCAGGCGCTGGACATGGCGCGCAAGCAGGAAAATGACATCGCCTCGGCGATTCCGGCGATGCTCATCTATGAGGATCGGAATCAGCCACGGCCGCCCCACCTGCTGTATCGCGGTGAGTGGGATTCGCCTCGCGAGGTGGTACCGATTCAGGCCCCCACGCAGCTGTTTGCCTGGTCTGACAAGTACCCGCGCAATCGGCTGGGGCTGATGCAATGGGTGTTTGACCCGAAGAACCCGCTGACCGCTCGGGTGTTCGTCAACCGGCTGTGGCAGATGAATTTCGGGGCGGGGCTGGTGTCCACCGAGGATGACTTCGGCTCACAGGGGCTGATGCCCACCTATTTGCATCTGGTGGACTGGCTGGCGCTGAAGTTTCAGGACTCGGGCTGGAACATCAAGCAGATGCAGAAGCTCATCGTGATGTCCGCGACGTTCCGTCAGAGCTCGCTGGCCACGCCCGCACAGCGCATCGCCGATCCGAAGAACGACTGGCTCGCGCGCGGTCC
>JASHPX010000227.1 GCA_030037905.1 Gammaproteobacteria bacterium | reverse complement strand
AGCGCTCGAGGGCTCGACGATGCTGCGCAGCTGCTTCCACAGGACGCGCATCGCCGCCGCGATGCTCTCCTCGCTCACGGTGACGACCTCATCGACGTAGCGATTGATCAGCCCGAGCGTGCGCGCACTGACGGTAGCGCGCAGCCCATCGGCGAGCGTCGCGGGGAGAGGCTGCGAGGCCGATGTGGCCTGAGGTGAGGCCATGGCCACGGGTCGATCGGCTGCCGGTGGATCGGCCAGCGGTGGACCCGCCGGCGCCTCGGCGCCCGCCTGCAGGCGGGCGGCGCGAAAGCCGCGGTAGGCATCGTCCGCGGCCGCGGGCTCCACGGCGATGACCCGGATGCGTGGCTGCAGGGCCTTCACCGCCAGGGCGACACCGCTCGTGAGGCCGCCACCGCCCACGGGACAGAGGATGCAGTCGAGCTGTGGCATGTCCTCGAGCAGCTCGAGCGCGACGGTACCCTGCCCTGCAATGACGCGCGGATCATCGTAGGGATGGATGAATGCGGCACCGGTCTGCTCCACGGTACGCGCGGCCAATGCCTCACGCGCGGCCAGGGTCGGCGCACACAGCAGGATCTGCGCGCCATAGGCGCGCACCATGTCCAGCTTCGCCGCGGATGAATCCTCGGGCATGACGATCCGAGCGCCAACTCCCCGCAGCCGCGCGGCGCGCGCCACGGCGGCGCCGTGGTTGCCGGAGGAATGCGTCACCACGCCGCCGCGCAGCTCGCCGGCGGACAGCGAGAACACCGCGTTGGTCGCACCGCGCGCCTTGAAGGCGCCGACCTCCTGCAGGTTCTCGCACTTGAAGTAAAGCTCAGCGCCGTGCCGCTCACTCAGTAGCTCGCTACGGAGCAGCGGTGTGTGTCGCACGCGACCCGCGATACGCTCGCGCGCCGCGCGTATGTCCTCGAGCGTGATGTCGGCAGGGCCTGCCGCGCTCGCCTCAGGCCTTCTGCAGCTTTTCGGCGGCGTCGTCGTAGTTGGCGACCTTCGCGAGAAAGTTGTCGATGAAATCGGCGCGGCGGTTACGGAAGTCGACGTAGTAGGCGTGTTCCCACACATCGAGCACCATGATGAGCTTGCCCTCGCCCGTCGCGAGCGGTGAGCCGGCGTTGGCGGTCTTGGTGACCTTGAGCTTGCCGTCATGGCCGAGTATCAGCCACGCCCAGCCCGAGCCGAACTGCGTGGCCGCGGCAGTCTTGAAGGTCTCCTTGAACTTGTCGACGCTGCCGAAGTCGGCGGCCAGGCGCTTCTCGAGGGCCCCCGGCATACGGCCGCCCTGCGGCGACAGCGACTCCCAGAAACGGCTGTGATTCCAGTGCTGGCCGGCATTGTTGAACACCGCCGTCAGCTCGCTGTTGTTGTGGGAGAGCTTGATGATCTCTTCGAGGGACTTGCCCTGCAGAGACGGATTCTTTTCCACCAGACCGTTGAGCGCAGTCACATAGGCCTGGTGGTGCTTGCCATGATGCAGCTCCAATGTCTCCTGGCACATGCCGCGGCCCGCCAGGGCGTTGGCGGAGAAAGGCAGCGACGGTAATGCGAAGCTCATGGTGACCTCCATCAGGGTGGGGCTGGGGGATTGCCGTAGCGACGCGCTTCGGTCCGGACGCGCTTCCCGTCCGGGGGGTGGCATCTTAGCGCATCTGCCTCGCCGCGCATCTGCCACTCGGGGTAGCGCCCCGGCAGGACTCGCAATATCCTTGGGTGCATATCGCCTTGCGAAGTGGGGGCCGGCCGGTGCCCAAGGCCAAAATCAGTGCGCTCGAGCTCGGCGGCAGCATCGAGCTGTCGCGCCGAGGTCGCAGCTACCTCGGCGGCAATCGCATCCGGCTGCTGGAGGCGATCGATCGGCTCGGCTCGATCAGCCAGGCAGCCAGAGACGTGAATCTCAGCTACAAGGCCGCATGGGATGCGGTGGACGCGATGAACAACCTGGCCGAGCGGCCCCTGCTGATCCGCTCCCCCGGTGGGCAGGGCGGAGGGGGTAGCCGGCTGACCGAGCACGGACGCGAGGTGGTACGACTCTATCGCCTGCTCGAATCCGGGTATCAGCGCCTGCTGACACAGATGCAGGCGCAAATGCATGACTTCGACAGTCTCAACGAGCTGCTCAGGAGCATCACCGTGAAGACCAGCGCGCGCAACCAGTATCGCGGCACCGTCAAGTCGGTGCATCCGGGTGCCGTCAACGCCGACGTCGTCCTCGAGCTGGGCGATGGCCTGGAGATCTTCGCCAATATCACCAAGGAGGCGGTCGAGGACCTGCACCTCAAGCGCGGCCGTGAGGCCACGGCGCTGATCAAGTCGAGCCTGGTGCTGCTCTCGCCCGATCCCTCCGCGCGCACCAGCGCGCGCAACCGCCTGTGCGGCACCATCAGCGAGATCATCACGGGCGCCGTCAACTCCGAGGTGATCCTGCAGCTCGCAGGTACGCGCCGGCTGACCGCCATCGTCACGAATGAAGCAGTGAAGGAGTTGCAGTTGACTACGGGGGCGGCCTGCTGCGCACTGATCAAGGCCTCGCACGTGATCCTCGCGGTCAATGACTGAAGCACGGGCTATGTTGCAATCCACCGGCCGGAGAGTGCCAGCATGAAATACGGATCCCAGCGGTGCCCGCGCAATCCCCCCGCCGGCTTGCACAGCCGCCGTGCCGGCTTCGCGGCGGCGCTGCTCGTGGTGCTGCTGAGCGTGAGCTTCGCGCCCCGGCCGGCGGCGGCCGCAGAGTTGCGCGTGGCGGTCGCGGCCAATTTTCTCGGCACGCTGCAGAAGCTCGCGCAGAGCTACGCGAAATCCAGCGGCAACACACTGTCGTTGAGCGGCGGGTCGACCGGGCAGCTGTACGCGCAGATACGGCAGGGAGCGCCGTTCGACCTGTTCCTCTCGGCCGACAGGCGGCGCCCGCAACTGCTCGAATCGCAGGGACTGACCGTCGCAGGCAGCCGCTTCACCTATGCCATAGGCACGCTGGTGCTGTGGAGCCCGCGCGCCGGGGTGGTCGACCCTCGCGGCCGGGTCCTGCAGCGCGCGGACTTTCGCTTCATCGCGGTGGCCGATCCGGGCAATGCGCCGTATGGCGCGGCCGCACAGCAGGTGCTGACGGGACTCGGGCTGTGGGATCGGCTCAACCGGGAGAAGAAGATCGTGATCGGCACGAACATCACGCAGACCTGGCAGTTCGCCGCATCAGGCAATGCGGACATGGGGTTCGTGGCGCTGTCACAGGTCATCGGACAGCGCGGCAGGATCCAGGGCTCCTACTGGCTGCCGCCGCAGTCGCAATACCAGCCGATCGCCCAGGACGCCGTGATCCTGGCACGCACGACCAAACGCGCCACAGCCGAGGCGTTCGAACGCTGGCTACGCACCTCGCGCGCCGCGGCGGCTATCATCCACGATGCGGGATATCGCACGGGTAACCGATAGCCGGGAGCGATGTGGCTGGCGACGACCTGATCGCGCTCGCGATCTCGCTGCGGCTTGCGGCCGTGACCACGGCGCTGCTGCTCGTGCTGTGTACGCCGCTCGCGTGGTGGCTGGGCACGGGCAGCTCGCGCTGGCGGGTGCCGGTCAATGCCGTGGTGTCACTGCCCCTGGTGCTGCCTCCGACCGTGCTGGGATTTTATCTGCTGATATTCATGGGGCCGCAGGGACCGCTCGGACGGTTGCTGCAGGGGCTGGGCATCGGCTCACCGGTGTTCAGCTTCTCGGGGCTGGTGATCGGGTCAATGGTTTATTCGTTGCCGTTCGTCGTGCAGCCGCTGCGCGATGCGTTCGAGGCACTCGGTCCACGCGTGCTGGAAGTGGCAGCGACGCTGCGCGCCTCGCCCTGGGACCGCTTCGTGTCGGTGGCGCTGCCGCTCGCCTCGCGCGGCTTCGTGACCGGTGCGGTGCTGGCCTTCGCGCACACGCTGGGAGAATTCGGCGTGGTCCTGATGATCGGCGGCAATCTTCCAGGACGCACGCAGACCGCCTCGATCGCGATCTTCAATCACGCCGAGACGCTCGACTATGCAGCGGCCAACCGCCTGTCGGGAATTCTGGTGGCGATGGCGTTCGTGCTGCTGCTGGCGGTGTACGCCTCGACCCGGGGACGCGGGACGCACGTGCGGCCATGGCACTGGAACTGAGCCTGCAACTGACGCGCGGGAGCTTCTCGCTGCAGGTGGAGGGCCAGTGGCCCACACGCGGGGTCACGGCACTGTTCGGGCGCTCGGGCACGGGCAAGACGACGCTGCTGCGCTGTATCGCGGGCCTGGAGCGACTGCCTGCGCGGGTGGTGTTCGACGGCACGGTGTGGCAGGACGCGACCCGGTTCGTGCCCGCGCATCGCCGCTCCATCGGCTACGTGTTCCAGGAGCCGAGCCTGTTTCCGCACTACGACGTACGCGGCAACCTGGAATATGGCCTCAAGCGCCAGGCGCCGGCGCAGCGGCGTATCCAGATGGACGAGGCCGTGCGACTGCTCGGCCTGGAGTCGCTGCTGGCGTACCGTCCGCAGCAACTCTCCGGGGGGCAGCGGCAGCGCGTAGCGATCGCGCGAGCGCTGCTCGCGAGCCCGCGCCTGCTGCTGATGGACGAGCCAGTCTCGAGTCTCGACGAGATCAGCAAGAGCGAGATCCTGCCGCGGCTCGAGCAGCTGCGCGATGCGCTCGACATCCCCATCGTGTACGTGAGTCACGCCCTCGTCGAGGTGATGCGGCTCGCCGACGAGCTGGTGCTGCTCGACGCCGGACGGGTGCGCGCCGCCGGACCGCTGCGAACGCTGCTGACACGCGCGGATCTGCCGCTGGGGGACTTCGATCAACCCGGCACGGTGCTCGAGGGCGAGATCGCCGAGCACGATGCGCAGTACCACCTGAGCTACGTGGCGGTCTCGGGCGGGCGGCTCGTGTTGTCGTTGCAGGCGCTGCCGCCGGGACATCGCGTGCGCGTGCGCATCGACGCACGCGACGTCAGTCTCGCGCTGCAGCCGCCGCGCGAGACCAGCATCAGCAACATACTGCCCGGCGTGGTGCTGGACCTGCGCGCCGACGGCGACCCGGCACAGACGATCGTGCGTGTGCGCATCGGGGGCGACGTGCTGCTCGCGCGCATCACGCGGCGCTCGGCAGTACAGCTGGGAATCGCCGAGGGGACGGCGGTGTACGCTCAGATCAAGAGTGTGGCGCTGACGGAGAGTTGAAGGTCAGAGATCGGTCAGAAAGCGCACCAGACCCTCGAAGTAACACCGCGGATCGTCGTGCATCGCCAGGTGGCTGCCAGCCGGGCACTCGACATATCGACCGCGCGGCAGGGCCCCTGCCATCCAGCGCATGTGCGCGGGATCCATGGTGTCGTAACGCGCCCCAATCACCAGCGTGGGTACGCGGATCTGCGTGATCTGCGCGGTGCGATCCCACTGGGCCAGCTTACCGCTGGAGCCGAGCTCGCTCGGGCCCTGCATCGGCACGTAGATCTTCGGATTGAGATGCTGAAAGGCGCGATTGACGCAGTCCGGCCACGCATCGAGGGGCCTGCGCAGCACGTGCAGCACGTAATGATGGCGCATCAGCAAATCCTGGTAGCGCCCGTTCTGATAATCGCCCTGAGCCTCGAAGCGTTTGATCTGCGCCAGCACCTCGGGATCCATGGCCGGCATGAGCACGCGCGTGGCGTAGTCGTTATAGGCCGGAATGCTCGCCATCATGTTCGAGATGACCAGTGCTTTGAGCTGCCGCTGGTATCTCAGTGCGTACTCCAGAGCGAGTATGCCTCCCCATGAATGCCCCAGGAGGCAGAAATTGTCGGGCCCCAGCCCGAGCGCCACGCGCACCTGCTCGACCTCGTCGACGAACCGCTCGAGCTCCCACAGATCGGCGTGATCGGGTTGATCGCTGTAGTGGGAGCCCAGTTGATCGTAGTAATAATACTCAACACCTGCGGCGGCCAGATAGTCGTCGCACGGTTCGAAGTACTCGTGCGTGCAGCCCGGTCCGCCGTGCAGCAGCAGCAGCTTGATGCGCGGGTTGTCACCGCAGCGCTGTGTCCATACGCGGTAGCGGCCGCGCGGCGTCGTTATCGGTATGAACCGCACACCGGCCGGCTGAGATTCGTCGCGCGTGGCTTGCGGGGAACTGGCCACGGGCGGCGATCATACACCATCGGCAACGGCCGATCGGCAACGGCCGCATGCCGGACAGCTCGCCGCAACCTGCCTCGGCGGACCCGAGACAGCGCCTCAGCCCGCGGCCCCAGGGGCGGCTGCAAGCGCCCGCTCGAGCGCAGCCAGATCGACGGGCTTGACCAGGTGGGCGTCGAAGCCCGACGAGGCCGCACGCTGCTGATCTTCGGGTTGCGCATAGCCGGTGAGAGCAATCAAGCGCATGCCACGTAGCTCCGGGATCGCACGCAATCGCTTCGCCAGCTCGTAGCCGTCCACCTGTGGAAGCGCGATATCGAGCAGCGCCGCGTCGGGGCGCAGCGTCTCGATGCGAGCGAGCACCTCGCTCGCGCTGTGGACAACCTGGGTTTCGTGACCGCTGAAGCTCAGCAGCATCGCCAACGAGTTTGCCGCATCGACATTGTCGTCCGCGATCAGCACGCGCTGCGGTTTGGCTCTAAAAGTGTCTTCCTGCCGCGATCCTGCGCGCGGCTGCAGCAACAGCGGCACGCGAATCTCGAATGTCGAGCCTCGTCCCACGCCCGGACTGTAGGCCGCGATCTCTCCCCCATGCATGTTGATGAGACGCTTGACGATGGACAGGCCGACACCGAGTCCACCCTGTGAGCGATCCAGAGTCCGATCGCTCTGTACGAACAGCTCGAACACCTGCGGCAACAGCTCGCCCGGGATTCCGGCACCATTGTCCGCCACGGCAATGATGGCGCTCGAAGCTTCGCGCCGCGTCTCCAGCCGGATCTTCCCATGCGGGTCCGTGTATTTGGCGGCATTGGTCAGCAAGTTGACGACGCACTGCACGAGTCGCCCGAAGTCGCCGCGTACGTACAAGGGCTCGTAGCTCGTGGTGATCGAGAGCTCGTGGTGCTTGTCGCGAATCAGGGGCTCGACCGTCTCGACGGCCTGAGCGACGACTCCCACGAGGTCCAGATCCTGCCATCGAAGCTGGACGCGACCTTGGGTGATGCGACCCACGTCGAGCAGATCATCGACCAGTCTCATCAGCTGCGCGGATTGGCGCCTGACGATGTCGATGGCGACCTGGGCGCGAGTGTCCCCCTTCAGCATGCGCGCCAGCAGCTCACTGGCATTGCGGATCGGCGCGAGGGGATTGCGCAGCTCGTGGCCGAGCAGGGCGAGAAACTGGTCCTTTTGCTGGTCAGCCGCGCGCAGCCGGGCCTCGTTCTCTCTGAGGGCTGCATGCGCGCGAGCCCGATCTTCGGCTTCCTGATGCTGTGAGATGATGATCGCCGCGGAGTGCGTCAGAGTCGCAGCCAGCTCGCACTCGCCCAGCTGCGGCTGCCGGGGCTGCGCGTGATACACCGCAAATGTACCGAGGATCCTGCCTCCGGCAGTCCCGATGGGAAAGGACCAACAGGCTCGAAAGCCGAGCTTCTCGGCGAGACGGAGCGATTGCCTCCAGCGCGGCTCTTGCGCGACATCCGCGGTAATGACAGGTTGTCCGCAATGTGCGGCCAGGCCACAGGCGAGCGCGTCAGGGCCTATCCTGAAACCGTCGTCGAGCCCGGCGTAGATCTCGGATATGCCCGCCACATGATGCAGGCGCTGACCTTGCGCATCGGCGAGGTAGAGGGCACAGCGCACCTGTCCATCGGTCTGCTCGAGCACTGCATCGATCAATTTGCCGAGTGAGACATCGAGGGGTGCGCCATTGATGGCCGCCTGGAAAGCCTCCTTTTGGCGGGTAAGCCATGCCTCGCCGTGCTTACGCGCGGTGATGTCCCGCGCGATCTTGGAGGCGCCGATCACCTCGCCGGCGGCGTTGCGTACCGGAGAGACGGTGAGCGAGACATCGACGTGACGGCCGTCCTTGGCCAGCCGGACCGTCTCGAAATGATCGATACGCTCGCCGCGCTTGAGCGTTTCGAGGATCTGCCATTCTTCCTCGAGCCGTTCCGGCGGAATGATGAGGGTGATCGAACGGCCGAGCGCCTCTTCAGCCGACCAGCCGAAGATACGCTCCGCACCGGCGTTCCATGACTTGATCAGGCCATCGAGCGTCTTGCTGACGATGGCGTCGTCGGACGAAGCCACGATCGCCGCAAAATGTGCCAGCCGTTCCTTTCTCGCCGCCTCCTGCTCGAGCGTCTTCTCGAGCGCGAGTGCCTTTTGCTGCAGTTGAGCGACCAGGTTGCCCTGCTCGGGCACGTCCAGGATGAAGCTCTCCACGGGCACTACGCGCGTGTGGGCCGCGCAAACGGCCTCGAACGGCGCGATATGATGATCCTCCGCGCATGCCTGTATGGGGTAGGCACACATCAGTGTGAGGGGCCAACGCCGCATGAGCTCGTTCCACAGCTGCTCGAGCTGCACGGCAGCGGCGGTGCGGCCCGCCTTCCAGAGCTCTGCGACCATCTCACCGAAGACCGCGACGCGGCCATGGCGGCGCAATGCCTCGGAGAGAACATCGCCCACGCTCGCGAACAAGCGCTCGCGATCGGGGACCTGATCCACCATGAATGTCTGCAAGGTCTGCTCGGCATCCATGACGATGAGACGACCCCCGGTGATTGCCGTCTGCGCCTCCGGCAGGCTGCAACGCCAGCGATCCTGCAGCGCCGCGATGTGCCGGCCGGTCGCGATCACCACGGCGGCCGCACCGCCGTGCAGGGCCTGGCGCAGGTAATCGCAGACAGAGCCGACGAGCACCTGCTCGTCGCGGTAGAACTGCACGAGGTGCTCTGAGCGCTCGGCGAGGTCGTGCGCGGGCGGGGGCGCAGCCGTCGATTGCTCTGGCACCGCCGCGCCCGCAGGGGCAGGACCGCGGTCGTCGTGCACGCTATCGGCTGCTGCTGACATGCAAAGTCTCTCCATGAGGGCGCCATGTTTTCGATCGTTCGAGCGCCCACCCCTATCCGAGCTTGCGCCAAGACGGGCGGAAACGAGCATGCTCGACTGGCGCGACAGACGCCCACCCGGTGGGGTCTGTCTGTCGATCCGCTGATCGGATGGTCCGGGATTATGGGCGATCCGGCGGGCGTATGCTGGCGGAATTGTCCTACAGCAGGGCTCCGCAGATCATCTGCGCCGCTTGCGGTGCTCTCGCCGGGGTGCTCGCCGGGATGCTCTCGCTGGGCCGAACGGCCCGAGCTGTCCTGGATCGAGGCTATCATGGACGCGGTGTTGGCGATGGCGAGGAGCGCAAGCGATGCAGTCGGCCGGCAGCAGGGTGTTCCTGCTCGACGTGGACAACACGCTGCTCGATAACGATCGGGTGCAGGAGGACCTCAGCGAGCATCTGCTGAGCGAATGCGGCGCGGAGTGCCGTAATCGCTACTGGCAGATCTTCGAGCAGCTGCGCACCGAGCTGGGCTATGCGGATTACCTCGGGGCGCTGCAGCGCTACCGCGCCGCCGAGCTACGGGAAGAAGGCACGAATGACCCGCGGCTGCTGCGGATGTCCTCGTTCCTGGTGGACTACCCGTTCGTCGAACGACTCTATCCCGGTGCCCTGCAGGTGATCGCGCAGCTATCGCGCTGGGGGCGCACGGTGATCCTGTCGGACGGGGACGTGGTATTTCAGCCGCGCAAGGTACAGAGCTCGGGGCTGTGGAGCGCGGTCGAAGGTCGCGTGCTGATCTACATTCACAAGGAACACATGCTCGCAGATGTACAGCGGCGCTACCCCGCCGATCACTATGTGCTCGTGGACGACAAACTGCGCATTCTCGCGGCCGCAAAAGGCGCGCTCGGCGCGCGCCTGACGACGGTGTTCGCGCGCCAAGGGCACTATGCGCTCGACCCGAGCAACCTGGCGACCTATCCGCCGGCCGACCTGACGGTCGAGGGCATCGGAGAGCTGGTCGACCACCCCTTCCGGCAACGTCTGCTCGCGACGGGTGGCGCATGAACGAGACGGCGAACCGGGGGGATGGTGGTGCCGGGCAGGCGAGCACCCGGGTGCATCCGCTGGCCGGGCAGCCCGCGGGCCCGCAGGCGCTGGTGGACCTCACGCGGCTGATCACCGCCTACTACGCGCTGGTGCCCGACGCGAGCCTGCCTGCGCAACGGGTGGCGTTTGGCACCTCGGGACACCGCGGATCATCGTTCAAGAGCACCTTCAACGAATGGCACGTGCTCGCGATCAGCCAGGCGATCTGCGACTACCGCGCACGCCAGGGCATCAGCGGTCCGTTGTTTCTCGGTATGGATACGCATGCGCTGTCGGTGCCGGCGTGTGCCAGTGCGCTGGAGGTGCTGGCCGCCAACGGCGTACAGGTGATGCTCGCCGAGGGGGATGAGTACACCCCGACCCCGGTGATCTCACATGCGATCCTGACCTACAACCGTGGCCGGGAGAGCGGCCATGCGGACGGCATCGTCATCACGCCCTCGCATAATCCACCCGACAACGGTGGCTTCAAATACAACCCTACGCATGGCGGGCCGGCGGACACCGACGTCACGAAATGGATCGAGGACCGCGCCAACGGCTATCTGGGCAGCGCGCTTACCGCCGTGAAACGCATACCCTACGAGCGCGCGCTGCACGCCGTCACGACGCACCGGCACGATTATCTGGATGCCTACGTGGCAGATCTTGCCGCGGTGATCGACATGGATGTGATCCGCGGTGCCCGGCTGCACATGGGAGTGGATCCGCTCGGCGGCGCCGGCACTCACTACTGGGGACACATCGCGGAAGCGTACGGACTGGACCTGACGGTGGTGAGCGAGACCATCGATCCCACCTTTCGCTTCATGACCCTCGATTGGGATGGGCAGATCCGCATGGACCCCTCCTCTCCCTATGCCATGCAGCGGCTGCTGGGGCTCAAGGACCGCTTCGACATTGCCTTTGCGTGCGACACCGACCACGACCGACACGGCATCGTCACGCGCAGCGCAGGACTGGTCGCACCGAATCATTACCTGTCGGTGTGCATCGACTACCTGTTCGCGCATCGGCCGCAGTGGAGCGCTGCCGCCGCGGTCGGCAAGACGGTCGTCAGCACGCAGATGATCGATCGGGTGACGGCACGGCTCGGACGCCGGCTCTACGAGGTGCCGGTGGGGTTCAAGTGGTTCGTGTCGGGAGTGCTGGACGGCTCGCTGGGCTTCGTCGGGGAAGAGAGCGCCGGGGCAGCGTTCCTGCGCCGCGAGGGCCGCGCCTGGGTCACCGACAAGGACGGCTTCATCCCGGCGCTGCTATCGGCGGAGATCACGGCGCGCCTGGGGCACGATCCGAGCGAGCACTACGCCAGGCTCAGCGCCGAGCTCGGCCAGGCGCTCTCGGACCGGCGCGATGCGCCGGCCACACCGGAGCAGAAGCGCGTGCTCGCAGCCCTGTCACCGCAGCAGGTGCGCTCCGCATCGCTCGCGGGAGAGAAAATCGAGCGAGTGCTCACGCGCGCGCCCGGCAACGATGCCCCCATCGGCGGCCTGAAGGTGGTCGCGCACAGCGGCTGGTTCGCCGCCCGGCCCTCGGGCACCGAGGATATCTACAAGATCTATGCGGAAAGCTTCCGCGATGAAGCGCACCTCGCCCAGCTGTTCGAGGAAGCGCAGGGAATCGTCAGCGCGGCGCTGGGGTAGGAGACATTTACGCATAATCGGATCCGAACGCAAACGTCACCGGATTGGTCGGATCCTGGCCCGGCACCGCATCCGAACTCCGTGGCGACGTCGCGCCCGCATCAGTACGGCCAAACGTCCGGACCAACCACCTGACCCGTTGTCGGGTCGAGAATCAAGGTCCGGTTCTCCGGGATCGGAGCGGCGTTGAAGTCGAACATGCCCTGGATGGAGCCGCTCGCGAGTACGTCAAAGGACTGTTGGTCATTCGCGATTCCGAGACTCCCGAGAGTTCCCAGGTGCCAGTTGTACTCGATGAACCGCATGATCGAGGTCGTATCATTCAGGCTGTGATCGACATAGTTGTGCCTCGCGTACGGCGAGATGACGAGGAACGGCAGCCGCACGCCGAAGCCGCAACGGTCATTGTCGGCGCCGGAGCCGAGCGCCCCGCACGCCCCGCTGGTACCGGCAGTTCCCTGAATCGCATCGTTCTTCTCATCCGTCGAGTGATTGACGATCGGCGCCGCCACGTGGTCGTACCACCCATCGGAATCGTCATAGGTAATGATGATGGCCATGTCCTTCCAGAAGGGACTCTGCATGAGCCGATTGACGGTGTCGACCAGAAACGCCTGCTCCAGCAGCGGCGTGGAATCCATCGGATGGCCGGTGTTGGGCGAGGAAGCCTTGATGAAGGTCACCGCCGGCAGGTTTCCGGCATCAATGGCTTCCCACAGATCCGCCAGATCGTAATCGTGATTTGCCGCATCGGCGCCCGTTCCGATCGCCTGCGCCGAGGAGGGAGGCGTATGGTGCGGATTGGAGGTCGAAGGATAATAGTCGAATGGCGCGTAATGCGGGTTATAGAGGGAGTTACAGGTCGCCACGCCGTTGGAGAAGCCGGTGCGCGCGAAGCCGTCGTAGAACCAGCCCCAGCTGACGTTCGCGGCATTCAGCAAATTCCCAATGTTGTTCCCGGTCATGGAAACGTTCGGAGAGGACCCGGTAGGACTGCTGGGCTGCGCACAATCATCGTCGATGGGGTCGACGTTATTGATCACCGTGTCGTTCGCAATGGTAGTGGAAGAAGCTGTTTCGCCAGTCATTACGACCAGCCCGCTGGTCTGCCCCGAAATCAGGTTCAAGTGACCCTCGACGGTCCCGCCGAACTCGGTGTCGAAGAAGTTATCGCTCATGGCGAAGTGCTGCGCATAGTTCCATAGCGCCGTGACGGTGTTGCCGTCGTAGTAGTACATGGCGAGGTTGGGGGCGAAGAAATCGCCTGCTGCGCAGTCCGACGCGCTGTCGGTGGCGCTGGTGAGGTTGAACTTGTCCAGCAGTCCATTATCGAACGCCTGTTGCTCGGGCGTGTACTTGTTGACGTTGTCGCAGGTCGCCGCCTGGCTCGGGTCGAGCCGCATCGGGTTGCCGGCGTTTGCCTGGTTGGGATTGTTGCTCAGGAGTGTGGGCGTCAAGCCATTGATCGCAGGAGTATCCGGGGCTGCATGGAACGGCGTCTCGCCGGGAGGATTCGTGGCGACCGGGTAGGTACCGAAATAGTGGTCGAACGAATTGTTCTCATCGAAGATGATTACCAGATGCTTTATCGGAGTGAGCGTCGGAGTGATCGTCGCCGGCCCGTCATCTGCAGGAAACGCCCCGGGAGATGCGCTCTGTGCGCGGGCTGGAAGCGGAGCAACCAGGTTACAGAGAAGAATCGCAATGGATCCGACAGCGACCAACGAGCTCCGCATGACGCCCTCCCCGGAAATCAAGGATGGGCCATGCTTATAGAGTCACGATGTTACAAACGCTTTATGGATTTATGAATCCGCCCTGCGAGAGCGGGCATTGACTCGGGAGAAGAATTATGCGAGAGCGCGGGCGGGTACGCGGCTAGTACCAACCTCTGTCGCGCAGACGCAGCGCATAGCGCCGGCTGACGGGAGCCTCGAGACCGGTTGCGAGCCTGAGCGTGGCGCGTCCGTTGCCGCGCTTGACGGCAGTTACAGCCGTTCTGGCAACCCACCAGGAGCGGTGCGTCTGCAGCCCGTCGAGCGTCTTCAGCTCCTTCAAGGCATCACTGAAACGCATCAGTAGGAGATGCCGACCCAGCGAGGTGTGGACGCGTACGTAATGATCCTCGCCCTCGATCGCGACGATCTCGGCGCTCTGAAGGGGGCGAGGGAGTCGGTCGACGAAGGCAGGACGGGTCCGTGCACGGGCCTCGAGTGGCGCCCGGAGCAGCGTTGGGGCGCGGCCGACCGCGGCGGCAACCGCCGCAAAGACCAGGACAGGCAACACGAAACGAAACATGGGAGGCGTTCCACGAGGCCCTTCGAATACGCGCGCCACTGCCCAGCAGACGAGGACCATGCAGGTGAGGAATAGCAGTGTGCGCACAGCTACCCGGACAGGCGGCAACTTCAATCGGACCCAGCGCTTCAAGGCGGAGGTTATCGCCAGATCGGTGGCGATCCCCAGCAAAGTCAGCATCGCGAGGATGGGATAACGCACGTCCGGAGTGATGCGCGCAGTCCCGAATGCTCCCGACGCGGCGACAAACATCGCGAGGATGAATGCGACGCTATGCGTCCGCATGACGTCTCGCCACGGTGTCGGCGAGGGTGCCGCTTCAGGGGCTGCACAGTCGCGAAATCGACGTGTCGGTTCGCGAAAACGGCCTACCACACCCATCGGGCTCACTCTACTTTACCGACTCGAAAGCTCGCAGGAGATCATATCCATGGCCCGTTGCCGTGTCATGCGAAGGTGGACGCGCGGCCTTGGACGGGCCTTCACACCCTCACCCGTCGCATGGCGCGGAGCCGCCCTCGGACTCTACGCACTGTGGACGTTCATGGTCCTATGGGCGTTTGGGATCAGTGTCCTGCCGCATTTCAGCGTTGAGAACGCCCTGGGAGAGGTCGCACTGTATGGCTACCTCGCCCTCGCCGGTGCGGGGTTGTGGCTCATCGTTTCACTCGTCGACCGACTCGAGCCCCCGTACCGCTCGGTATTGTTCCTGGTTCTGCCCACGGTGGGGCTCTTTGCCGCTCTGATCTGGGAGCAGGGCGCGCCCCCCGTGCTGCTGGTGCTCCTCGGGGGAATCAGCCTGCTCTTCGGTGCGGCAGCCTCCCTGTTCGCCCGGCGAGCCTTCATGACCGGCAGTACGGCATGGTTGCTGACGGGCGTGGCAGTGTGCGGGCTCGGAATCCATGCGCTACTTGCGCCGGTAGGTCAACTCAATCCGGCGCTCGCCGGGTTTCACCTCCAGGGCCGGACCTTGGCGCTTCCGAATCCGGGCGAGCGCGGTGCGTATTCCGTGATGGCGTTTTCCTACGGCAGTCAACCCGGCAACATACTGCCCATACCCACCTGTTTGATATCACGGTCCACTATCGCTTTCACCCGCGACACGGAGAACAACTTGCGGTTCTTAAGACGCACAGCTTCCGCGGCGAGCAGGCGTATCTTGTCGAGCAGTCCGATGGATCGTTGGCGTTGCTACCGACATGGATGGCTGAACCCGGGGCCGCG
>JASHPX010000226.1 GCA_030037905.1 Gammaproteobacteria bacterium | reverse complement strand
AGCTGACAACGTCAAGCACGATACGCTGCGTCCCGGAGACAAGGTGATTGTGACGGGCAATCCTGCGCGCGATGCGGCATCGCACCGGCTGCGCATGAGAGCGATCGAGCGGCCGTCGGACGGGTGGAAGTGGTCGGGCACGTTCGGCTGAGTTGAGCTGACGCGGATGCGTGCGGGGGCGCCTGTAGCGCCCTCGGTGCCTCCTCCACGCAGGACGGGATAGAGCCGCTGGCCATCGGGCCGGCGGCGCGTCTTTCGCGCCTGCCGCCATGCAGATTCCAAATCTGACGCTGTACCGCTCGGTGCTCATCGCCCACGGCGCTTGGCGCTGGGTGGTGCTGATCGCCGGGTTCGCCACCCTGGTGACCGCGGCACTGCAACTGGCCGAGCGGGGCTCCTGGGCGCCGACCGGGGCAAACCTCGCGCGCTTCTTCGGCATCGCCGTGGACATCCAGGTACTGATGGGCGCCGCCCTGTACCTGGTCCTGAGCCCGATCACGACGGTCATGCTGAGCGCGTCCCACATGAGGTTGCCGCATAACTCCCAGGCGTATTACTTCGTCGTGCGGCACCCGACTACCATGATCATTGCTTTTATTGCGGTGCACATATCCTCAGTTCTGGTGCGGCGAGCCCGCAGCGACGCAGGCCACCAGCGCCGGGCGATCATCTTTTACGGCATCACGTTGGCGATCATCCTCTACGGCATACCCTGGTTCCGTCCCTGGCTGCGCGTTTGAGCTGGGTTTGAGCTGCGTTCGAGTTGCCTGCTTTTCGACACCTGAAGTCACGCAGCAGGCCCGTGATATTCTAAGAAGCTGTCTCCGCCCGCTCAGGCACATGAGCGATGGCCATGGGCGATGGCACGCGCTTGCGCGCCCGGCGAGATGCGCATTGGGGATTGCCGGCGAGGCCCTGCCCGACCGGCAGATTTCATGAGAGGAAAGGCAGATGAAATACAATCGACCGTACAGCACCGCCGCGTGGGGGACCCAGGCCAAGGACTGGGAGAAGGGTGTCGACTACGACCGGCTGCTCAAGCAGCGCATCGCGCGCGCGCAGGGGGCGATCAAGCGCGCCGGGCTGGGCGGAGTCGTCTGCTTCAACTTCGACAACATCCGTTATGTCACCGGCACCCACATCGGCGAGTGGGCGCGCGACAAGTTCATGCGCTATGCGTTTTGCGGCGCCGAGGGCGCGCCGCTCCTGTGGGATCCGGCGCCGCCGGCCAAGCGCATCTCCTCGCCGTGGATCGCCGACAACGTGGCCGCCCCGATCTCGACGATGAACGGCGGGCTGCCGCCCTGGCTCAACATACAGGATGATTTTGCGCGACAGATCAAGAAGGCGCTGACCGACCGCGGGGTCGCCAACCAGCCGATCGGCATCGATGTGATGGAGCTGCCGATGCTGCGGGCGCTGGAAAAGGCGGGCGTGGAGGTGGTCGACGGCCAGCAGGCGCTGCTCGATGCGCGCGAGGTCAAGACGTCCGACGAGATCGAGCTGCTGAAGGTCGCCTGCGCGATGGTGGATGCGACCTACGTGGACATCTGCCGCGCGATCCGCCCCGGGACGCGCGAGAACGAGCTGGTGGCGATCGCGCACGATCGGCTGTTCCGCATGGGCTCCGAGCGCGTCGAGTGCGTCAACTCGGTCTCCGGTCCGCGCGGCCGGCCGCATTGCCACACCTTCTCCGATCGCATGATCCAGCCGGGGGACATGGTGTTCCTGGACATCATGCACAGCTTCAACGGCTATCGCACCTGCTACTACCGCACGTTCATCTGCGGGGAGCCGAACAAGCACCAGATCGATGCGTATGAAACCGCTTCCAAGTGGCTCGCGGCATCGATGGACATGGTGCGCCCCGGAGTCACGCCCGACGAGATCGCCTCGGTGTGGCCGGACGCGCAGCAATTCGGCTACCGTGACGAGGCGGAGGCGTTCCTGCTGCAGTATGGACACGGGGTGGGATTGTCGCTGTGGGAGCGTCCGATCCTCTCCAAGCGCTACAAAGGGCAGAACCAGCCGCTCAAGGAAGGCATGGTGTTCGCGCTGGAGACCTGGAAGGGCTCGGACGACGGCTCGGGCGCCGCGCGCATCGAGGAGGAAGTGGTGGTCACCAAGGACAGCTGCCAGATCATCACCAACTTCCCATCCGACCGGCTGATCTCCTGTGGGCTGCCCGGCTGCGACGTGTTCGTCTAAAGCCGTCTAAAGCAGTCCAAAGCCGTCCAAAGCGGCCGATCGCCGCCGAGAGCCTCAGAGGGCGTGACAGGGATACGACATGGACATATTGATGCCGCAGCTCGGCGAAACCGTCGCCGAAGGCAAGATCACAACCTGGTACAAGTCGGTCGGTGACACCGTTGCTGCGGGCGACAGCCTGTTCGAGATCGAGACGGACAAGACCTCGATGGAGGTGCCGACGACGGTTGCGGGCGTTTTATCGGAGATCCGTGTCGCGGCCGGCGCCGTGGTGCCGGTCGGCACCATCGTGGCGGTGCTGTCCGGTGCAGCCGCGCCGGGCGATGCAAAGGGCGCCGCCGGCAAGACTGCGGCAGGCGCCGCGGGGGCAGCCGGCGCCGCGGGTAGGAGCTCCGCGCCCGCTGGCGCGGGCACTGCCTCAAGCGCCACCGCCACCGCCGGCGCTCTCGCCGGCGCGACGCGCGCACAGGCACCGCTGGATCCGTTTCATCCGGTGAGAACCCCGGAGCGCAACTACGGACCCGCCACGCTCGCCAACGGTATCAAGGTGACGCCGGTGGCGCGCCGCCTGGCCAGCGAGGCCGGCGTGGATCTGCTCGGCCTCGTCGGCTCGGGACCGCACGGCCACATCGTCGCCAAGGACGTGCAGGCGGCCGCTCGGGGCGGTGGCGGCCAGGTCAGCGGCCAGGTCAGCGGCCACACGGTTGCAGCGGCAACCTCGGCCGCACGTGCGGTTGCTGCGGCTGCATCCAGCACTCCTGCAACCGCTCCTGCACCGGTGAGCGATGCGGCGCGCGCCGCGCAGATCAAGGCCACCTTCGCCGGTGTGCCCTTTGAGCAGCTGCCCCTCGACGGCATGCGGCGAACCATCGCCCGGCGCCTGCAGGAGGCCAAGCAGAGCGTTCCGCACTTCTATCTGAGCAGCGACGTGGCGGTCGACAAGCTCCTGGAGGTGCGCACCGAGATGAACGCGCAGGCAGGCGGCGCCTTCAAGCTGTCGGTCAACGATTTCATCATTCGCGCCGTCGCGCTCGGCCTGCAGCGTGTGCCACAGGCCAACGCCGTCTGGGCGGAGGACAGCATCCTGCGCTTGCGGCAATCGGACGTAGGCGTGGCCGTCGCGGTCGACGGAGGGTTGTTCACACCGATCATCCGCCAGGCCGAGACAAAATCGATCAGCGCCATCTCATCGGAAATGAAGTCTCTCGCCGAGCGCGCGCGAGCTCGTACGCTCAAGCCCGCGGAGTATCAGGGCGGATCGATCACGGTCTCCAATCTGGGCATGCACGGGGTGAGCGCATTCTCGGCGATCATCAATCCGCCGCAGTCGGCGATTCTCGCCGTCGGTGCGGTCGAGCGCCGCCCGGTGGAAGGGCCTGAGGGGGCGGTGCGTTTCGGTAGCCTGATGACGCTGACACTTTCGTGTGATCATCGCGTCATCGACGGGGCGCTCGGCGCACAGCTGCTCGCCGCCATCAAGGCGCTGCTGCAAGCCCCACTGCTGCTGTTCGCCTGATCCGCGTGTGTCACCCGTCACTGCGTCCGGAGCTGTTTGCCCATCGACGCAAACCGGCGTGAGTAACGTTCGCGGGCGCGCGCGCCCGAGCCGACCGCTCGCGACACTCGAGGTAAGCGCGCCATGACCGATCCCACCGATCCGAACAGCACCCGCAGAGACGTGCACACGCCGGTCACGATCGTGACCGGCTTTCTCGGCAGCGGTAAAACCACGTTGCTGAACCGCGCGATGCGCGATCCGGCGATGCGCCGTACGTTGCTGGTGATCAACGAGTTCGGCGAGATCAGCATCGATCATGCCCTGACCGCCGAGAGCAGCGATGCGATCGTGGTACTCGAGAACGGTTGCCTGTGCTGCACCGTCTTCGGGGACCTCGTGCAGACCTTCGCTCGCCTCTACCACACGCGCGAAGCCGGTGAGATCGACTTCGACCACGTGGTCATCGAGACTTCGGGGCTCGCCGAGCCGGCCCCGGTGCTGCAGGCGTTCCTGTCCGATCCGGTGCTGGCGGGGCTGTATCGTGTCGGCTCGGTCATCACCACCATCGACGCCATCAACGGACCGCATACGCTCGCCGAGCATTCGGTATCCGTCGGGCAGGCCGCGCTGGCCGATCACCTGCTGATCACCAAGCTCGATATGCTGCCTGAAGGCGCGCGCGCCGGCGCGCGTGCGGCACTGGTCGCGCAGCTGCGACTGATCAACCGCTCTGCGGCGATTCAGGACGTGGGTGATACGGCGCTCGATCCTGTCCGGCTGATGCGCGAGGTGGCGCCGGATCCGAGCCAGGGAGTGGAAAGCGCGCGTGCGTGGCTGGCCGCGGCCATGGGCTCGCGTGATCACGCGCATGATCATGACCATGCCCACGACGATGATCATGACCATGGCCACGACGCCGCGGCGGCCGGGACGGCGGCGGCCGGGGTGGCCGGCGCGGCGGCGGTTGGCGCGGCGGCACACCAGCACGCTACGGACATTGCGACGTTCAACTTAATCCGCGAGACGGCGCTGCCGGCCGATGCGCTGCAGCTGCTGCTGGCGTCGCTGGAGCGGTATCTCGGGCCCCACCTGCTGCGCGTCAAGGGCCTCGTCCACGTCGCGGAGGATCCGGAGCAGCCGGCGGTGATTCAGGGCGCGCAGCATCTGCTGCACAACCTGACCTGGCTGCCCCGCTGGCCGGACGAGGACCGGCGCACGCGCATCGTATTCATTACGCAGGGCATCGCGGCCGCGGAGCTGGAGGAGATGATCACCACGCTGGATCGCGTTGCGCAACGCACGGCCGCGGCGCGCCTCAGGGCCGCGCTGTCGCAGGCCGACCAGGCGGGGGACTGACAGGAGAGACCCACAGGGCACACTGGAGAGAAGCCCGCCGGGCTGGATCTTGGTGCGAGTCATTCGCGATAATGCGTACAGAAGGATCCGCCGGGGAGCGTTAGCCCGTCCTGGGCTCCTGGACCGGCGAGGCCTGCAGGGTTTGCGGCTGCAGCCGGCAAAGGTGGCTGCGGCCGGCAATGTTTGGAGGTTGGCATGGCGATTAAATCGAGCCCCAAGGTCCTGGCGAGCGTCGCTCCCGAGGACGATATCGGGGAGGCCAAGCGACTCGAGATCTACCGGCTGCAGGTGTTGCTGCGCGAGTCCGAGCAGCGCGCCTACGATCTGTTCCTGCAGAATCTGGTCAAGGGCACCAGCCACTTGTCGCTCGGCCAGGAGGCGGTGGCGGCCGGCTGCGCGGCGGCCATGCGGCCTGGGGATCTCAGTTTCTGCACCTATCGCGGGCACGCCCACACGCTGGCGCGCGGTGTGCCGGTGGAGAAGGTGCTCGGCGAGCTGATGGGCCGCGACATCGGCCTGATGCGCGGCAAGGGCGGCTCCATGCACCTGACCTCCGTGGAGCACGGGGTGATGGGCTCCTATGCCATCATCGGTGCGCACCTGCCCATCGCGTGTGGCGCCGCCTGGCGCGCGCAGTACAAGAAGCAGTCCGACGTCACGACCTGTTTCTTCGGCGATGGCACCACCAACATCGGCGCATTTCACGAGGCGCTGAATTTCGCGGTGATCTGGAAGCTGCCGATCGTATTTGTCTGCGAAAACAATCTATACATGGAGTACACGCCGATCGCGGACGTCACGGCGGTGCCCTCTCCGGCGGGCGATCGTGCCGGCGCCTACGGCCTGCCGAAGATCGTGATCGACGGCAATGATGCCGATGCGGTCTATCGCACCATGACGGCCGCCTACGACAAGGCACGCCGCGGCGGCGGCCCCTCGCTGGTCGAGTGTCTGACCTACCGGTATTCGGGCCATTCGCGCGCCGATCCCGCGAAGTATCGTCCTGCCGGCGAGCTGGACCGCTGGAAGCAGCGCGATCCGGTCAGGCTGTATCGCGAGCGGCTCAACGAGATGGGCTTTCCGGCGGTGCAGCTCGACGCGATCGATGCAGAGGCGCGGCGCATCGTCGATGCGGCGACCGAAGCCTGCAAGGCCTCGCCGCCGCCGCCGGCAGACATTCTGTTCACCGACGTCTATGCCGATGGGGGCTGCACATGGCGGAACTGACCTACCGTGACGCCGTGGCGCGCGGCATCGCCCAGGAGATGGCGCGCGACGAAGATGTGGTCTTCCTCGGCGAGGACATCGCCAAGGCCGGCGGAGTCTTCAAGGCAACCGTGGGGCTGCTCGAGCAGTTCGGGCCGCTGCGCGTGCGTGATACGCCGATTTCCGAGCAGGCAATCCTCGGAGCGGCGATGGGCGCGGCGATGACGGGTCTGAAGCCCATCGCCGAGATCATGTTCGCGGACTTCCTGGCGGTGTGCTACGACTACATCGCCAACGAGTTTCCCAAGAGCCGCTACATGTCCAACGGCCAGGTCAAGTGTCCGCTGGTGGTGCGTGTGGGCAGCGGCGGGGGGGCGCGCTTCGGGGCACAGCACAGCCAGAGCGTGGAGAACTGGTGCATGCAGTATCCGGGCATCAAGGTGGTCGCACCTTCCTCGCCCGTGGATGTGGTGGGCCTGCTGGCCGCGTCGGTGCGCGATCCGGATCCGGTGATCTTCGTCGAGCACAAGTCGCTCTATCCGACCAAGGGAGAGGTGCCCGACGGGGAGATCGTCGATAAGCTCGGCACCGCCAAGATCCTGCGCAGCGGCACCGACTGCACGCTGATCGCGCTCGGCATGATGGTGCCACGGTCGCTCGCGGCTGCCGAGAAGCTCCAGGCCGAGCACGGTATCAGCTGCGAAGTGGTGGACGTGCGCTCGCTGGTGCCGCTGGACGCGCAGACCCTTCTCGGCTCGGTGGCGCGCACCCATCGCGTCTTCACGGTCGAGGAGAATCCGCGCGTGCTCGGCTGGGGCGCGGAGATCGTGTCGGTCATCGCCGATGAGGGCTTCTACGACCTGGACGGTCCACTGGTGCGCATCACCACGCCGCACATTCCGCTGCCGGCCTCGGACCTGCTCGAGGATCTGGCCCTGCCGAGCGTCGCGCGGATCACCGAGACGGTGAAGCGGGTGATGAACAGCTAAGCTGCGCAGAGATGGCGGACCTTCAGGCGAATACTGGAGATGTATTCGCCTGAAGGTCCGCCATCTCTACGCGGGTTGCCGTGCCGCGTGCTGCAGCACGCCGGTCTGCTCGAATAGCCGCGGCGCTCACGGTCCCACTGTTGGGTCCTATTCCTCCTTAACCCACTTCGCCTGTTGGACCTCGCCCTTCTTCGAAAAGGACAGGTCCATAGACCAGCCACCGCCGGCTGTCACGGTGACTGCCACCGTGCCGGGAGATACAAGTCGGCTAGAGGGAGGGCGATAACGGAAAAAGAAATACGTCCAGCGGGAAGCAGTCATGCAGCGAGGGGTCGCTTGCCCACAAAAATCGGGCGCGCCCAGGATGGCGGCAATCTCGGCGCGGCTTGTTCCCAGCACGTTAGCCAGATCGACGCGGTTTGGTTCATTATGAATATTCGAAGCTTCTTTCAGAATCTGCTGCCGCTGCGCGCGCAACTGTTCGAGCAGCTCCCTTGATTGGGTAGCGCTGGCACCCAATGATTCAGCGATGCCGCTCAATGCTATCAGGGCCATGACGAGCACTCGCATATGGCGTCCCCAAGAGCCGTGGCCTAGCGTGAGTGTAGTTCAATCAAAGCCTTATGGACGCCGGTGGTGCTGCTGCAGCCGCGCCGTAGCGCCGGCGTCGCAAGTCCTCGTAGATATGGAGGACCTTCCGGCGAATACGTTTCCCGTATTCGCCGGAAGGTCCTCCATATCTGCGTGGTCCAGGCTTCGTCGGGCGCCGTGGCGCCCCGGGGCTGCGGCGGCGCCTCACAAGGCTGTGACACATCGAGCGCCCGGATCGCGTACCGTTACCTTGCAACGCGCTACGGCTTGATAGCCTGGCCGCGCTGGACTAACCTGAAAGGTCCCCCGCTGATTTGGAAATTACTTATGAATCAGTGTGTTCAAGAAGCCGACGTCATTCCCCAGGGCCAGGTCAAGGCGCTCGTCGCCAAGGCGCGCCTGGCGCAGGCCGAGTTCGAGCGCTTCTCGCAGGCGCAGGTCGACGCCATCGTCAAGGGCATCGGCAAGTACGTCTACGACAACGCCGAGATGCTCGCGCGCCTGGCCGTGGATGAGACGGGGCTCGGTGTCTATGAGGACAAGGTCCTCAAGAACAAGAGCAAGGCGCGCATCATCTGGAACAGCCTGAAGGATAAGAAATCGCGCGGGATCATCGGAGAGGACGCCGAGAACAATCTGGTATTCGTGGCCAAGCCGATGGGTGTGGTCGCCTCGGTCACGCCGGTGACCAACCCCACCGTGACCCCGATGTGCAACGCCATGTTCGCGCTGAAGACGGGCAACGCCGTGATCTTCGCGCCGCATCCCAAGGCCGAGAAGGGCAGCGCGCTGCTGACGCGCGAGTTCATGAACGTGGTCAAACGCCACGGCGGTCCGGACAACCTGGTTCAAACCATCGTCAATGGCTCGATCGAGACTACGCAGGAGCTGATGCGGGCGGTCGATGTCGTCGTCGCCACCGGGGGCGGCGCGATGGTGAAGTCGGCCTATTCGTCCGGGAGGCCTTCGTTCGGGGTCGGCGCCGGCAATGTCCCGGTCATCATCGACACTGATGCCAACACCAAGGAGGCGGCCGAGAAGATCGTGCTCGGCGCCTCGTTCGACAACGGCATCATCTGCTCGCATGAGCAGTTCGTCCTGGTCCCCGAGGTGCGCTACCAGGAAACGATCGAGATGTTCAAGGCGACCGGCAAGGTCTGGTTCACCGAAGACGAGAAGACCATCGAGCGTTTCCGCGAGCTGCTGTTCCCCGGTGGGCGCATGAACAAGGACGTGGTCGGGAAGTCGCCCTGGGAACTGGGTGCGATGCTCGGTCTCGAGATCAGCAAGTCCGTGCGCATCATCCTGCTGCCTGCCAAGGGCGCTGGCGAGGAGGACATCCTCGCGAAGGAGAAGCTCTGTCCGGTGGTTGCGATGCTGCCGTACAAGAGCTTCAGACAGGCGGTCGCCTATGCCAAGGCCAATCTGCTGTTGGAAGGGGCGGGGCACTCGGCTGCAGTCCACTCGAACAATGAAGAGAACATCCGCCTGGCCGGAGTGGAGCTACCGGTCAGCCGCCTGGTCGTCAATCAACCGAGCTCCTTCAGCGCCGGCGGCGCGTTGAACAACGGCTTTGCTCCGACGACGACGCTCGGTTGCGGGTCGTGGGGTGGCAATTCCATCTCCGAGAATCTGGACTACAAGCATCTGATGAATGTCTCGCGTATCGGCAAGGTCATCACGGGCAAGAAGATCCCCACCGACGAAGAGATCTGGGCTTGAGCCTGGCTCGAGCCGGCTCGAGCCGGCTCGAGGCTGGTTCGAGCTTGGCTCAGCCTGCATCGATCAGCCTGCATCGAAAGGAGCTTTGCATGAGAGTTGCGTTCCTCGGCCTGGGGAAAATGGGCTCTGTCATGGCAGGGCGGCTGCTGGCCTCACAGGGCTCGCTCGCCGTCTACGACGTGGATCCGAAGCAAACCGCGTCCCTGGGCGGCGCCGGCGCCAAGATCTGCGGCAGCATCCGCGAGCTGGCGTCCAACTGTGACGTCGTCATCAGCATGCTGCCGAACGATGACGTGCTGCGCGCCGCCACGCTCGGCCCCGACGGGCTCGCCGCCGCGCTCGCGGCCGGTGCCATCCACATGGTCAGCGGAACGCACGGGGCTCGGGCCGTCGACGAGATCGCCGCAGCACACCGCGCGGCCGGGCAGATACTGGTGACCTGTCCCGTGCTCGGCCGTCCGGAGCTCGCGGCCAGCGGCAAGCTCGGACTGCTACCGGCGGGGCCGCGCGCGGCGATCGACTCGCTGCGGCCGCTGCTGGCCGTCCTCGGTGCGCGCGTGTTCGAGGCCGGCGAGAACCCGCTATCGGCCACGGCCATCAAGATCGCCAACAATTTCGTACTCGGCTGCGCGGTCGAAGCGATGGGCGAGGGCATGGCGCTGGTGCGCAAGTACGGTGTCGACCCGCAGGTGTTCTACCGAGTCATGGTGGAGGGTCTGTTCGACTGCACCGCGTACCGCGCCTACGGAGATATCATCGCCAAGTCCGACTGGGGCCGCGTGGGCTTCTCGGCCGTGTCCGGGTTCAAGGACGCCGCGCTCTCGGAGGAGGCTGCGAAGAAGGCGGACATCTCCCTGCCGTTCCTCGGCATCTGGCAGCAGCACCTCGAGCGCGCCATCGCGCGCGGTGAAGGGAACCTCGACTGGGCGGTGATGGCGCGCGAGCAATTCCGCGACAGCGGGCTCGAATAGCAGCTCGCACAGCAGCCTTGCCCGTACAGGTGCGGTGCGCCCGATCTGCCGCCGCCCCGCGAGCCTGCGTCAGGGGGGCGGGTGTGTCAGGCAGGCGCGTGCACGGGCTGCAGCGGCAGGGTGGGTGGCATGCGCAGAAAGGCGAGCGTCACGTGCCACAGCAGCGCGCGGTTGTACCCGGTGCCGACCGCGTGCGCCGCGTTGGGGATGATCGAGAACTGCCGGTCGCCGTTGGGCAGGCGCGCAAAAAAATCCAGCAGATCCGCCATCGTGGCGATCCCGTCATACTGCCCGCGTAGCAGCAGTGTCGGTGCCGGCACCTTCGCGGGATCCACCAGCGGCAGGTTCGCCGTCATGTCCAGATAGGTGCCGGTCGGTACGTTCGGGCCGTAGCGCAGCTCCGCATCGGCGATCGCTGCGATCACCGCAGGATCGGTGGTGCCCGGCTTGTCGCGGCTGAAGATGCTTTCGATCATGGCGCGGTCGCGCTTGCGCCAGCGGTGGGTGCGGTAATACTCGAGCTGTTTTGCCCGCTGCGTGAGGGTTGGAGAGCCGCGCCCGGTGTAGGTGAAAGCGGTCAGCACCAGCCGCTCGACGCGCTCGGGCCGCGCCATCGCAAACGCTGCGACACGCAGTGCGCCGGACGACTCGCCGTAGAAGTGAAGGCGCGACTGCCCGGTCTCGCGCCCGATCACCAGTAGCGCAGCCGTCAGGTCCGCGACGCCCGTGCGGACGTCCGAGTTGCTGCCCTCACCGAGCGGCGAGCGGCCATAGCCCTCGAAATCCATGGTCCAGGTATCGAAACCGGCCGCCGCAAACACATTCATCATTGAATACTCGCCACGACCAGGCACGACCAGATCGTAGGTGGTCCTGGCCGACAGCGAGGAGCCGTGGGCGAAGAACACGACTGGCAGCGGCGGCTCACCGGCGCGCGGCGCATGGCGCCGCTTGCGGTACATGTAGAGCTCGAGATCGCCCTTGGGTGCCCAGTAATCCGCGCTCCAGTAGCGCTGCTGCGACCCGGCATCGCGCTGCGACCCGGCATCGGCTGCGGACAGCCCGGCGGGGGAGAGTGCACCCACCAGGCCGAGGCTCGTCGCCTTCAGCAGCTTGCGGCGTGACAGCGCCTCGTCGGTCATCACTCACTTCTAAGCCGCAGCCCGTGGACCTGTCAACGGCGTTGCCGCAGCGCGGCTCGCGGGCGCGGTCATCTGGCTCGCGACTCGCAGATGGCGATCCACGCTCGCAGCTGGCGCCGCGCGCCTGCAGATGGCGTAGCCGTGGTTGCGGCTACCATTTTGCGCATGCGCCGCGCATCATTGCCTGCACACTCCCGAACCACTTGGGGGGCAAGCGCATGGCTGGATTCCTGACCCGCGAGGAGCGCCGTCGGCTCAAGCCTGCCGAGACGGCGGCATTCCCCGGTCCGATTCCCACGCAGATCGTCTCGAGTGACGAATATCTGCCAGAGCCGCAGACCCCGCAGCAGCGCGAGGTCGAGGTGCGCATCAGGTCATTCGGCTCGAAGATGGCACGCCGCCTGGGGATCACGCGGCGCGATTTTTTCAAAACCTCGGCCGGCATGGCCGCCGCGTTCGTCGCGATGAACGAGGTGTATGGGGCGCTGTTCGACGCCACCCCGGCGGAGGCGAGCACCCCGGAGCTCGCCGATGAGCGCGCCGACAGGCTCAAGGACCAGTTCATATTCGACTGTCACACGCACTTTCTGCGCGACGACACACGACTCGTGGCCTTTGCGCGCATGCGGCAGGCGGTCGGGGAGGCGGGCTGGAATCCCGAGCTCGGCAATCGCCCGCAGACGCTGGACGATCTAAAGTTCAACAACTACTACAAGGAGCTGTACCTGGACAGCGATACCAAGGTGGCGCTGATCTCCAGTGCGCCTTCCGATATTGCGCGCGACTGGTTCCTGACCAACGACATGATGGCCGCGGCACGCGCGCGGGTGAACGAGGCGGCCGGCTCGCGGCGCATGCTCGCGCACGCGGTGTTCACGCCCGGGCAGCCACAGTGGCTCGAGAAGCTCGATCACGCGCTGACACTCAAGCCCGATTCGATGAAGGGTTACACGATCGGCGACAACACGCACAAGGATCTGTCGCGCTACCCATGGCTGATGGACGACGAGAAAGTCACCTATCCCGGCTACGAGCGCTTCGACAAGGCCGGCGTGCGCATCGTGTGCGTACACAAGGGGCTGTTCCCGCCATCGGTCGAGAAGCAGTTCCCGCGATTGCGCCCGTACGTGGACGTGCACGACGTGGGCAAGGCCGCCCATGACTGGCCGCAGTTCACGTTCGTGATCTATCACAGCGGCTACCGGCACACCGGCAGCGTGCACGCGCCGGACGTGGCGATGGCGCAGCTCGAGCGCACCGGACGCGTGGAGTGGGTCAACGATCTGGCCGAGATTCCCGCGAAATACGGTGTGAGCAACGTCTACGGCGATCTGGGCCAGCTGTTCGCCTACAGCATCGTCTCGCACCCGCGCCTGGCCGCCTTCATGATGGGAACCCTCATCAAGGGGCTCGGGGTCGATCACGTCGTGTGGGGCACCGATGCGCTGTGGACCGGCTCGCCGCAGTGGCAGATCGAGGGCCTGCGGCGCCTGGAGATTCCCGAGGACATGCAGAAACGCTACGGCTTCGCGCCGCTCGGGTCGGCGGACGGTCCCGTCAAGCGCGCGATCTTCGGCGGCAACAGCGCACGGTTGTACAACTACCCCGCGCACGTAGGGCCGTGGCGCGCCGACCGGTTCGCCGCGCACAAAGCGGAATATGTGGCCGCCGGGCCGGCGCGCAGCAATCTGCGTTACGGATATGTGGCGGTGAGCTGAAGGCGCACGTTCCGGGCCATTGAAGTTGAGTTACTTCCCTCGCCCCAGATAGCCCTGCGCCACCATCGGCAGGGTGTAAACCTCGTCGTGCTCGACCATTCCCGGCGCCGCCACCTCGGCAATGGCAAACAGCGTTTTCTTGTCCGGTCCGCTGAAGGCAACGTCGATCAGCCTGCGCGGCGCCGGAATGGTCCCCAGATATCTGCCGCTGGGCTCGAATACACGCACGCCCGCGACGCCGGCGACGTAGATGCGGCCCTGCGAGTCGACCGCGGCGCCGTCGTTGCCGCCGCCGGGAATATGGGCGAGCACGTGCGCGTTGCTGAGCATTCCATCGTCGCCCACGTCCGCGACGTACAGATCGCCGCCGCTGGGCAGGTATACCTTGGTTTCATCGGGACTGAGGACCGCATCGTTGACCGGCTTGTCGAATACCTTCGTGACCTGGCCCGCGGGGCTGACGTAGTACAGCCCAGCAAAGCCGAAGTAAACGCCGCCGTTGTGCAGGGCCAGTGCCGAGTCCATGACGCCGGGGCCCTGGCACTCGAGCGGCTCACCCTGATAGGAATCTGCGATGAGCTTGCGCTCGGGTGCAAGCTCCCACACCGAAGGGATCAGCGAGCGCTCCAGAATGAACAGCTGCCCCATCTTGTTGATGGCGAGTGAGCCTCCCGTCTCGGTATCTTCATAGACGACGGAGGAGTGTCCGTCGGGCGTGATGCGCACCACGGCGCTGTTGTCGTTCTGCGCCGCCAGGACACTACCGTCGGGCAGTGCGACCATGCCGTCCGCATTGTTGCCGACCGCGACCCAGATGAGCTTCCACTCGACTCCGGCATCGACCACGCCGGCAATCGCCTGGATCGAATACTGAAAGGGACCGACCGGCCGCGGGCGGAAGTTGAAGGGCTGCGGCGGCGCTGGTGGGTGCTTGCACTCGGCGCGCACCAGGGCCTCGCGTGCGTCCGAGGGAGCCTGCACACCGGCGCCTTCCGGCTGCTGGCGCCCGCCCACCCCGTGGGCGGTGAGGGTGCGAGAAGGGGGAATGGTGGGAGCGCTGGAAAAATCCTGCGCCAGGACGCCGGTCACGGCCAGCACTCCTGCGAGCAGTGATAGGACGGCGACGGATCGCAGTTTCATGACGCCCCCTTCGAGCAGGATGCAACGGATAGATGAAGGCAGTGCGTTCCCGGGTGGCTCACGCGCCTATTGCGTCACTCGCGCTGACTCAGCCGAGAGCGGCGGATAATCGGTGTAACCCTTGACGCCACTGGTGTAGAACGTGGTCGCGTCCCAAGGCGCCAATGGCGCGCCCGTTCGGAATCGATGCGGCAGATCCGGGTTGGAGACGAAAAGCTTCCCATACACGATGAAATCGGCGGCCCCGGAAGCCAATGCCGCATTGCCGGACTCGCGCGTGAAGCCACCGACGGCTGCAAACGTCCCCTGATACAGGGGGCGAAGTATCTCGAATATGTTGGGCAGAGGGTCTGAGCGCAGCACGTGAAGGAAGGCGAGCTTCATCGGCGAGATCGCTTGCACGAGTGACGAGTACGTTTCCACCGGGTCATCATCCTTGATGTCATTGAAGGGCATCGCGGGGCTGATCTTCAGGCTGATGCGCGACGCCGAACCGGCAGCCTCGATCATCGCCTGCAGCGTCTCGATGACGAACCTCAAGCGGTTATGCAGGCTGCCCCCATAGCGGTCGGTGCGACGATTGGACCCGGTGGAGAGAAACTGCATCGGTAGATAGCCGGAAGCCCCGTGGAGCTGTACGCCATCGAAACCGGCCGCAAGCGCGTTACGAGTCGCCTGCGCGTATTCAGCGATGACCCCGGGAACTTCGCTGGTCTCGAGCGCCCGAGGCATCGAGAACTCCCGCATACCCGCGTCGGTGAAGATCTGACCGGATACGCGGATGGCCGATGGAGCCACCGGCGGCTCCTGCAGAACGCGATTGGCGATGTTTGCCACGCGGCCCACGTGCATGAGCTGCAGATACATCCTGCCGCCGTGGGCGTGCACGGCGGCGGTGATACGTCGCCATGCCGTAATCTGCTCGGGAGTCTCGATCGCGGGGGTGCGAACGTATCCGATGCCGGCCGCCGAAGGTGCGGTACCTTCGGAGACGATCAGGCCGGCGGAGGCCCGCTGTGTGTAGTACTCGGTTGCGAGATCAGTGGGCACTGCCTCGAAGGTCGCGCGGTTGCGGGTCATGGGGGCCATGATGATGCGATTCGGCACGGCGAGCCCGCCGAGATGGCCTGGCGTGAAAAGATCGATTCCCGGCATTGGATCTGGTCCTCGTTGCTGCGTGCCGCCGGCCCCACGCGGCGAATTTCAGTGACCTCACGGCACGGATAGGGCGCCATGGCGATGTTACCGCCGTTCATGTCATCGGTGTGATGATCGCCAGCTTGCCGAGGTACTCCGGCTGTCTACTGCTTGCATGGATGGGGAGACCATTTCGAGCCATCCGACTCCTCGCGAAAGTCCGAGCTGGTGATGAACGGTGCGGCCAGATACTCGGGATCATCGATACGGGTGGTTACGTCGAACCAGTGCTTGCCGGTCGGGTCATCGAACACGCGAAACCACTCCTGCATGTGCGTCTGAGTGCCATAGGGCACGCCATTTCGGCGCAGCCAGCCCGCGCTCAGGTGGTCGGTCACGACATATAGGCTGCCTCCGGGCAAGGGTGGGCCGGGGCGGCCGAAGGCACCCTGTCCATTGGAGAGCTGCGGCCGCCGCCACACTGCGAATGAGTCGCCCTGTGCCGTCGGACCGGACTGAGGCATATCCGATTTCCGGAAGTACAACCGGCGCGTCTGCTCGCCCCAATCGGTCTGGATCATGAGCGTTTCGGGACTGTCCCAGGTGATGTGCGCGCGCTCCGGCATGCGCATGAGCCCTCCCGCGCCATAGGCTCTGCAGTCGATCTGCGTGGTCCACACCGGGCCGTAGCGGCTGGGGTCGAAGGTATCCGCCAATTTCTTGCCTGCGGCGTTCAGTGGCACACTCGCATAGTCTCCATGCGGTGCGGTGAGCATTCGCCAACGCCAATCCTCGGTGACGATCGATACCCAGTAACCGGTCAGATCAATCGGCGCAGCCTTTTCGGCGGTCGGAGGGGGTCCCTGGGGGCGCGGCGCTGCGGGTCGCTGCGCTGCTGCCGTCTCGCTCAACGTCAGCGCCGCCGACAGCACGGCGGCGCTCAGGACGACACTGATCTGCATCGCTGCGCCCTCCTAACCGCCGGCCGGTCCACTCATGGCGAACTGATCGGGTGCCTTGCCTCTGGCCGGCAGCGTCTCGTACACGGCACGCACGAAATCCTGCGAGGTCCACGGACCGGTCTGTGCGCCCCAGCGATCATCGAAGTCCCAAGTCGGCTTCATGGCGAGCACCTGTGCGAGCGTGCTGCCCCGGTTCTTGTAGTACATGATGCGATTGCGCAGCGTCGTGACGATGATGGTGTATTCGATCACCTCGGCCTGATCGCAAAGGCGGCCATGACCGGGAATGATCATCGTGCCGCCTTCCTGGGGGCCGTTATGAAAGTCGGCGGCCGACAGCTCGATGACCTGATTGAGCGCCGCCAGCTCTCCATCGATGGTGCCGCCGGCTTTAGTATCGATGATCGGATAGGTGGTCTCCATCATCACGTCGCCGGTGGCCAGCACATCGGAGCGGCGGAACAGAACCATCTCGTTGCCGTCGGTCGTGGCGTGGTCGGGGTGATAGAGAAATATCCCGTCGTCATTGAAGTCCCAGGAGTAGACAGGCTCGGTATGGGTCTCGTTGGGCCAAAGACCTTGCGGAGTCGTGGGATTGCCCTGAGCGTCGGGGGTGACCATGCGCGTCAGCACGTTGAGACTGCCGATCACGGTCGCGCCGGGCGTCAGCCCCGGATTATCCCGGGCGAAGTTGCCGCCGACGATGGTGTTGCCGCCGTTGCGGATGATGAGGTTGCCACCCACGTGGCTCATCTCGCCGTCCGTATCGACTATCCAGCGGATCGCCTTCTGCTGCCCGCCATACCGTGCCGCCAGTCGCCGGATCGCCGCCAGCAGCTCGGGTGCCGTATCCTGCGTGCCGGTATCGACGACCAGCACCCCATCGTTGCCGATCTGCACGGCGACGTTGGACTCATCCGGTTCTCCGGCGAGCAACCAGACATTGCCCTGCACATGCCAGGGATGGATCGCGCCGTCCGTGTAGGTACCTTCATCCGCAGTGCCTGCGTAGAAGTCGTAGCCCTTGTAGTAGGGTGACTGGCGCGCATCCAGCGGTCCGGTGGGCGAGGCCGGGACATTGGGCTGCAGGCCCTGCGCGGCCGCGGGCTGCGTGCCCGACAGCGCCGCGGCCAGCAACCAAAATCCGATATTCGAGGACAACCGCATCGCGCACGAGCGCTGCTTCACGCCTATCGCATGCATCGTCCGCTCCTGCCCAGCGCGCCGCACGCCCGGTTCTGCCGGCGCAGTGGCACGGCGAAGCGCCGTCGCGTGCGTCGCCGGGGACTCATTTCTGCGCGTCCTGTTGTGCTTCGAGTTTCTCGACGGAGCTCAGCGCCGGATTGACCGGGAACTTCGTCATGGCGTCCTGGTATTCGGGCAGCATCGTGTCTGCGCCACCCATGGCAGCGCGGATCGGGACGGAATTACGTACGGCCCAGACCTGCTCGACCGCGGTCTGGTTGGGCATATGCATGGGGATCATCCCCTCCCGCCGCGGGATCTCCGTGACGTTCCGGCAGGGATAGGGCGGAAGAGCCGTGTTTGGGGAGCGCTGGTACTCCGTGCTCTTGATCAGCGGCTCGGTCAAGTACTCCGGATCGGTGATCTCCATGATGTGTGTGAGGATGTCGTCGTTGACGAAGAAGTGCTCGTCGAAGACCGTCCGATCGTTGGTGGGCAGGCCGTTGCGCCGGACCCAACCGCGCTTGTAATTGTCGGTGTGGACCTCGAGGACGTCGCCATACCAGTGGCCGACGGAGAAGCCGGACCAGGTATGTGCCGCCCACGGTGGCGGATGCGGCCTGCCGTCCATCCAGATGTCGCGCTGTGCCTCCCAGACCTGGATCCAGGTGTGAATCTCGATCTGCCTGAGCGTCTGGGGATCCAGATCCTCCCAGATGTGCAGCACGCCGACGCCGCGGATGCCGTACAGCGATGGGTGCGGGCGGCATTGCAGCCAGGGCAGAGTCAGCACCTCCGGGTCCCAGGTCTGCGCGACCGAGCGCGCTGCATCGGTGATCGGCAGCCCGGCGTATTCGCCCTGATCGGGACCGGGAATGCGCTCGATCTGATCCTCATCGAACAGTGGCGCCCAATAGCCGTTGAGGATCGATTGTCCCGAGGCCTGCATCGTGGCCAATGTGGCGATGGCCGCCGACAGCACCAGAAGGAACGCCTTCGACTTTGCGCCCACGAGGGCCATTGGAAGCTCCCCAGAAACCTTGTGTCAGCGAGTGTGGAGCAATGCGCCGCACTGCAATTCGCAATTGAAGACTGTATTCGGGCACGCGATATAGGGTCAAAGCTTCACGTTCACACTACGCAGCGGATGCGGCTCGGCGGCGCCGCGGCGGATAGGAAAGAATGCAGGCAGTGGGCTCGAAGGCGTCAGCCGTAGCTGGAGGATTGACGCTCCGCTCGCAGTGCCGCAGCCATCACGCCGGCTTGCCGGCGCCGCAGCTTGGCCATCGCTTCCAGCCGCCGATGACAGACCCGTATACGCGGTACCCACGCAAATTTCGGCAACTCCGAAGTGAGGTCCGCCGAGACGAGTCGCTGTCCCTTCATCGCCGGTCCCCTCGTGGTGAGCGAATCCGCGGACGCCGCCGCCTCAGGCACGCCTACCTCGAGGCGGATGCGCAGCAACTGCAGACGCTGCATCTGCTCGAAGATCCGGTCGAGGATGCCCGCCTTGGCCCAACGATTCACGCGCGTATAGATCGTATGCCAGCTGCCGAAGCGCCTGGGCAGCGCAGACCATTTGCAGTCATTCTCCGCGAGCCAGAGGATCGCGTTGATGACTACGAGATTATCGTGCACTACGTTGCCGCGCTGTCGCGGCAAATAGGCCTGAATCTGTGCGAATTGTTCGTTGCTGATCTCCATCTAGCTGCGCCTCCCGTAGTGTTAATGTGATTCTTTGACATCCTATCTGATAGTTTGCAAAAGTTAACACAACGACAATAGTGTGCACACTAGTGCGATTGTGCAGATGGAGGCTTGTCGATGCCGCCGCCGCTTTGGCGGTAGTAGGTATTGTGCCGATGAAAGCTTGATACGTAGTGAGAGCGCGAGCCGCCCTCGATGCGCGGCTCCTTCGAAGAATCCTCGGCAGATCAGAAGCACCGAGCAGGCTTGGCTTGACGCCGGTCATTCTCGAGCGGGAGGGCACCCAATGAAATATCGGATGAGTGCTGCGACAGCGGCAGCGGCCGTGGCCATGGTGGCGAGTTCCTGGCTGCTGTGCGGCAGCGCCTGGGCCCAGGACCAGAACGCACAGGGCGGACAGGCTGCTCAGGCCGGTGATCAGGCGCAGTCTACGCAGAACAGCAATCAGGCCGCCGGGCAGCTGCAAGAAGTGGTAGTCACGGCCGAGCGGCGCGCCACCGATGTGCAGAGTACGCCGATCGCAGTCACGGCGATCGAGGGAGCCCAGCTCACCGAGCTGCATCTGAATGACATCAGTGATCTTCAGACCACGGTGCCGAGCTTCCAGGTCATGGACGAGGCCGGCTACTTCAACGACATGAACATCCGCGGCATGGGCCAGACGACCAATCAACCCATCGTCAACCCCGGTGTGGCGACGTTCCGCGACGGACTGCTGATGCCCGAGCCGATCGCGCAGGACGTGCCGCTGTACGACATCCGTGACACCGAGGTGCTCGAGGGCCCGCAGGGCACCTTCATAGGCGCAAGTTCGACAGCCGGGGCCGTGTTGATCAACAGCAACGATCCGAGCCTCACCGGGCTGCATGGTTACGTCGACAGCCAGCTCGGCAGTTACAGCGACCAGAAACTCGACGGGGCCGTCAATCTGCCGGTGTCCGATCAGTTCGCCGCGCGCCTTGCGTTCAACGAGGAGACACGCGGCAGCTTCTATTCCGACGTCGGTTCAGTACTCACGCCAGGGCTGCCCGAGCAATCGATCACCGATCCGGGGAGCGTGAATGACCACCAGATGCGACTGGGCCTGCTATGGAAACCGGTGGACAATTTCCAGGCGCTCGGAAAATTCGAATACAGCGCGATCCAGACCGGCGGTGAGCCCGCCGAGCCGACCCCCACTACTTACACCACGCTGTTCGGTGCCGGGGCGCAGGCCGCCGGCATCAACGGTGGCTGTACCGGCGGCGTCGCCAGCTCCCCGCAGCTCGTCTGTCCGGCACCCGGTACCGTGGCGCACTCGCAGTACTACTATCCCACCGAGCAACCGTTCGTGCTGGATTACTACGGCACCAACCAGGAGGAGAGCGAGTGGCAGTCGCACTACAGTCTGGACATGCGCTACACGCTGCCCGACGGGATCGTGCTGCACTCGCTGTCGGGATTTATCTGGATTGACATCAAACATATCGACAACAACAGCTACGGCCCGCAGGACGCCGGTGACTTCTATCATCTGATCGGCGGCGGCCCTGATGACAACTACTACGAGCAGCAGCTCGAGCTGATCTCCCCGACCGGCGGCAAGATCAACTGGATCGCGGGTAGCTTCTGGATGTACCGCAACACCCCGGTGTTCGTGCAGGTGCAGTCGGTGTCCGCGCCGTATGCGCCAAATTCCCTGCCGAGCGTGGACGTGCTCAGCGGCTCCTCGACTGTGGCGCGCATCATGGGTCTGTACGGCCAGTTCAACTGGCAGTTCACCAACACGCTGCAGCTGCAGATCGGTCTGCGCGGCAACTGGGACAACAACTTCGATTACAACAATCCCAATTACGATACCGATCTGGACGCGACCACGCCGACGACCGAGGGCACCGGCACGTATCTGATTCATTACACCGGAACCACGCCCACCAGCTACACGCTGATTGCCGAGTCGATCGCCCACGGGCACTACTCCGACTCCGTGCCGACCGGTAAGTTCGATCTGAACTGGACACCGGTGACCGGGCAGAACTTCTACCTGTTCTATGCGCAGGGCTACAAGGCGGGCGGCGTCAACTCGACCTCGACCGATCACCCGACCTTCGGCACCGAGACCGTCCATGATTGGGAAACCGGCTGGAAGGGTCGGCTGCTCGACGGCCACATGCTCACGCAGGTCGGGCTCTACTACGTCGACTATGATGGCCTGCAGGACGATATCTTCGATCCGGATGAGAACGGCGACACCACCACGGGCGACGTGGTCGAGAATCTAGCGCCATCGACCATCTACGGCATCGAGGTCTCCGAGCAGTCGCGGGTCGGGCATTTGGGCGTGAACCTCGGCTTCGACTACAATCATTCCGCCCTGGGTGCGATCCGGGCGGTACCCGATGTCTTCCTGCCGCCGGGGTTCAACAGCCCGGTCTCGCATCCGCAGTGTCTCGGACCCACGCCGATCGTTGGCTGCTTCAACTACACGCCTTACGAGGAGAACGTCTCGGGCGAGGAGAATCCCTACGCCCCGCAGCTCACGGGCAACCTCAGCGTCGACTATCAAGTCCCGGTGGGCTCGGGCACGTTCGATCCGCGCATCGTCTATTCGCACACGGACAAGCAGTACGTATCGATCTTCCAGACGCCTTATACCGAGATGGGTGCGCGCAATCTGTGGAACGTCAATCTCGATTACAACATCGGCCACTGGAGCCTACAGCTGTACGGCACCAACGT
>JASHPX010000024.1 GCA_030037905.1 Gammaproteobacteria bacterium | reverse complement strand
CCCCCCGGCGCTTCCATCAAGCCTTCGACTCGAAAACCGTGAGCGACAGTCGAGTTCGCCTGCCTGTTCCTCGCGATCGGTAACGTCTGCGCTCGGACGTCAGCTCAGCCTCCAGGGACTGCAGGAAAGACGTCGCCCGGCGGGCAATGACCTGGCGCAGCACGGCGGCGCGAGTCTCGGCGATCTCGATATCAGATAGCGAATCGCAGAAAAAGCGGTCTCGCGGGTCGCGCAGGTTGTGCATCAGGGTCTCGACCAGCTGCTTCGAGCGCGCGCCTAACTCCCTGATATTGCCGAGATTCCAGCCGGGTGTGCCCACGGCGCGGCTCCGAACGCGCACGCGTTGCTCGCCGAGGCGCTCGATGACACCGGCGCGCTGCAGCTCCCGCAAGACCACGCCCGGCGTCGGACCGCGCAAATGCGCGCCGGCGAGAGCCTCAAAGCTCGGGGGTGGACCCCTCTCCGGTATATCCCGAGGTTTGCCGCTGCCGTCCAGATATCTCGGATCCGTGTACCAAGCCTGCAGCAGCTTGGTCGCCGGATGGCCTTTGCGCCGGCGGGCATCCGCGATCTTCGGCGGCTCGGCCAGCAGCCGGCGAACGAAGTTGCGATGTACTCCGGTGACGAGTGCTATTCGCACATCCGAGGGCTGTGAGCTGCCCCCCTGCCGCTCCAGCCACTGCCGTGATTTGTGGACGAACAGACTCCGTAGGAGGCTCTCTGCCTCCGGGCTGGTGATCCCCAGCTCGAGAAACAGCTCGACCAGCGGTTCGACTGCAGCCACGGCCGCGCGCGCCATCGCCGCCCTACCCGACAGCCGGGTTTCCCTGCCGGGGTGACCCGCCCTGCCCCGCCGTACATTCCGCGAGTGCCGGCCGGCACCACCGCCTCCCCTGGCTCCCCCGCCTACACGGCCAACTCTCATGGATCCGCCACCGCTGCACCGCCGCGCCAGTCGTCGAATATTGCTACAAATGTAGCAGATGCTGGATGCTACAATAATGGCAGATAGAGCGCGATCCCTCGAAGAAGAACTGCGCCGATGCCCAGGCCGCATCAAGAGTTCCGCTGCCGTATCGACCGTGCCGGACGCCAGCACTTCAATTTTGCGCAGCGTATCTGGCTGCGCCGCTCGGTTCCCATGGCCTGCACGCGCACACACTCGACCGCTGTGGTCACCCTGGCGGTCAATCTGCTGACGATGGTTCTGGATGAGCGCGACTATCGGGCAGCGGTCGGGCTCACCTGCCGACGCGCCGTTACGCTTGCTCGCAAGTTTGCCGAGGATTGCCTGCTGACGGCTCCTGACGGATCCTGGGTAATGCCGAGGGACGCCATCGAAGCGTGGATAAGGTCGCGCTCGGGCGGACACGGCGGTACGGTGCCTGAGCGTTGCCGTCACTCTCGACTGCCGCAATGAGCGTCAGGATATCGAGCATGCCAGTGAAGTGGAGGTACCTGCTGATCGCCCTGCCCGGTTGCATCGCCTCTGTGGCAGGCGGGGCTTCACTGCCGGCGATGCCGCCGTCATCTTCGGCGGCCGCGCAGGACCCGGCCGCTCCTGCCACGGACTCCGCGCCCAATGATTCTCCACCGGCGGCGCCTCCTCCGCCCACGGGTCCGGGGGCGCCGGCATCACCGCCGCCCTCCTCCGCGGGAGCCCAGACTGCGCCGGGGGCGGCACAGGCGGCGCTGCCCGCTTCGCTCGCAGCGGCGTCTGAAAACGACCTGATCGGTCCGGATTCGTTCTATCCGGCGGTGCTCGGAGCACAGTACACCTTCATCCTGCAGCGGCAGTCGGCGCTGCATTCACCCTATGCCGGTCCGCTGAGCCTGAAAGCGGGTGGTGATACGCAGCCGACCAACACCATCGGCATCTACACCGGCTGGGCGCCGCTGACGTGGGGACAGCTCTATCTGGACGTGGAGAAGTTCATGGGGGAAGGTGTCAGCAATGCGACCGGTCTTGGCGGGCTGACCAACGGCGATGTCGTGCGCACCGGCGTCTCGGGAGTGAGAAAGCAGTTCTACATCGCCCGGCTCTACGCGCGATTCATGCTGCCGATCGGCGGCGGCGTGAATCGTGTGGAACAGTCGCAGGACCACATCGCCGGTGCCGAGGCGGCCAGACGTCTGGAGCTGAAGGTCGGTCACCTGGCCGTCCCCGACGATTTCGATCAGAACAGTTACGCGAGCTCGGCGCGCACCCAGTTTCTCAACTGGGCACTGATCGACGATGCGGCCTGGGATTACGCGCGCGATACGCGCGGCTATACCGACGGTGTCGTGCTCGGTTACATCAGCCCGAGCTGGTCGCTGAAATACGGCGTATACCGCATGCCCGAGGTCGCTGATGGTGAGCAGTTGATCAGCTCCCTGCTGCGCGCCAACGGCCAGGCCCTGCAACTCAGCTTCACCGGCATTCCGACCGGAACGGTGCTACGGCTGCTGGGCTACCTGAACACCGCGCCGATGGGCGACTACGGCGAAGCGCTGGCCCTGGCAGCTACTACACACACACGCCCCGATGTGGCCGCGACTGCCGTGCCTGGCCGCCAGAAGCATGGCTTCGAGCTGGATGCCGAACAGCCATTGGCGGACTATGCGGATACGGGGATGTTCCTGCGCTGGGGATGGAACGACGGCAAGGAGCAGAGCTTCACTTTCGCCGAGGTCGACGAGATGGTCAGTGCCGGAGTGCAGATCTCGGGTGACGAGTGGCACGAGCCCGACGCGCAGCTCGGATTCGGCGTGGTCAGCGACGCGATCTCCGGGCCGCACCGCGATTACCTGGCGGCCGGCGGCTGCGGGAGCACGCTGTGCGATGGCCGGCTGAACTACGGTCGCGAGCAGATCCTGGAAACCTATTACCGGCTGTTGCGCATCTGGCCCGAAGATCCGGGTCCCGTGCGCTGGGAGCTGGGCCCTGATTTCCAATTCATCCGCAACCCCGGCTACAACCGCGAACGTGGCCCGGCGACATTCTGGGCGATCCGCCTGCACGTGCAATACTGAGCCTGAGCGCCCGAGCCTCGGCGTGAGCCTCAGCCCGAGCCCGAGCCCGAGCCCGAGCGCCTACTCGGCGGGCAACAGCGCGTGCGTGAACTCCGCTTGACCGAGGATCACGCGATGATCCACGTTTTCCCAGCCGCGCTGATAGCAGCGCGTGAAGTTCAGCTCCTCCGCGCCCGCCAGATCGGCCGCCGTGAGTCGCACTCCCCACAGTCCGAAAGGCAGCGGACGCGCGGCGCGATCCTCGCTGCGTTCCCAGCCGTTGACGCCGAAATGCAGACTGAAGGGCTGGCGGTCCTCGATCAGCAGGTCACGATTGTGCGGCAGGTGGATCAGCGGCACTTCATTGCGCCAGTGGTGCGCAACGGGTCGCCGCGGTCCGCTGCTGCTGCTGCTGCTCGGCGAAGTGTAGCGACGCTGCACGGCCTGCAACAGCTCCACGGGTCGTCGCTGTTCACGCGCGACCAGGAGCTTGAGGAACTCTGCATGTGCCCACAATAGTGGCATCGCGCTGCCCGATGGGCGACCCGGCACGAGCTCGAAGGCGGGGATCGGCGCCGCATCCCAGACCTGTTCCGGCAGCAGTCCACCCGGGCTGCTGCAGTTGCGTATGGTATGCAGGTGACTCAAGGGATCCATCCCGCTCTGTAAAGCGAGGTGGCCACGTTCACCGACCAGCAGCGGCCAGGCGCGACCCACGCCGTTGCCGTCGAATGGCTTGCCATCGGGATACTCACCGTACCCATCGTCGTTGTAACGGTGATAGACCGCTCCCGATGGCGTGTCGACCTTCAGGACGCGATCGACCACTTTGATCGTGTCCTGCACGCGCGCGTCCTGGGCACTGCGCAGGCCGAGACGCACCAGGTACGAGAAGTCGAGACTGACGAGTGTCGCCGCGCTGATCGATTCGCCCTCGCGATTGCGCAGTTGCACGCGCTCGCCGATGTGACCGGTGGCATCCGGTGAGGCGATACGTACATAGTAGCCCTCGACCCCCGCTTCGCGCGCCAGCGCCGTATCGCGCACGTAGCACCACGCCTCGAGCCGGTCGTTCCAATCATCTGCGAGGCTGAGAGCGTATTCGCGCTCATCCGGCAGCAACCAGGCCGCACCCGCCACCAGCGCGGCGATCAGTACTGCGAGCGTGAAGGGGTTCACGCCCGGATTCTCCTCCCAGCGGTCCTGCGGGCTCGAGGGTCCGCTGCGCGCGATGAACTCCAGGGCAGCGCGCACCATCTGCGCGGTGCCCGGCAACTCCGGTACGCCGAGCTCGGCGAGCTTCGCGGCCAGCAGCACCGGAAAGCCGGTCTCATCGAGCTGGATGCCGAGCCAATAGGGCTCACCTCCCGGAAAGTAGTTCTGCGGCCAGTGGCCGTCGCGCCGCTGTACGGCGATGAGGTGAGCGAGGATGTTGCGTACGTCCTCGATCTGGTTGGCGGCCAGCAGTGCAAACGCGGTGAGCGTCGCATCGCGCGGCCACACCAGGTGATAGCCGCCCAGCGAATCGGTACTGTTGCCCCACGGCACGCTCAGGCTTGCGACCACTGCGCCCGGATAGGCGCGGTCCTCGTGGATCTTGAGCATCGCAGCCGACAGCAGCGCCAGATCGCCGAGTCCCTCGTCCGGCCGCGGCAGCCGTAGCCGGCTGCCCCACTGCTCCCACTGCGCGAGAAACTGTGTCCGCAGCGCATCGAAGTCTGCCGCGAGCGCGGTGCGCGCCCGCGTGAGCGCGCCATAGGGGCTGCCGGCGAAACCCAACGCCAGCACTCCAATGGTGCCACTCAACTCCGCGCTGAGGGCCACGGTGCCGTTCTCGGCGCGCTCGAAGCGCCAGGTCAGTTGCCCGTGGCGATTCAGATCCTGCCAGCCGTCAGAGGCGCCGACGAAGCCGCAGCTGAGCTGCTCGAGGGGCTGATCGGCAGCCACGCACAGTGCGTAGGTTCCATTGCGCGCGAACCCTGCCCCATCGTCAACCCAGGCGCTGTTGCCGCGGCCGGTGCTGCCCAGGTGCGGCGCGACGATCGCCGCCAGCCGATACGGTCCTTCGAGCCGGTAGCGCACCAGCAGCACGTCGCGCAGAGGATCGGGCAGCACCTCGAGCATCAGCTCATAGTCATCGCCATAGTGCGCAATCGTCAGAGCGGGCAGGTACGGCTTGGGTGTCGCCACCCGGTAGCGGCGCTCGCGCTTCAGATCGATCCAGCGATTCGTGCCGATCAGGTAGAAGGTGACATCTCGTACCTGTGGCTGTCCCGTGGATGGCCAATAGACCTCATTGATGATGCCATGTCCGATGGTCGCCCACAGGCGCGGTCCATCCAGCGCGGTGGTCACGTAGTCCTTGTCGCTGGAGGACCAGGTCGGAGAGACACCGGGAGCGCCGAAGGCGACGCCGGTACCCGCGATCACCGTCGGTGTGGAATCCATATCACTCGCTCAGGTGGGGTCGATCAGACTTTGCAGAATAGCCACTGCGGGCGCAGGAGGGCCAGAGGTACTGCATTACAGCCTGCTAATGTGAGCGTTCGGTCACTTTCGTGGCGGCCGAGACCTCAGTGGTGCTCTCCGGGGAGTTTCGCGCGCCGCCGGCGGCCGTATTTACAGGTCCGTCCATCCGAATTAACGTTCAGCGGCACATGTATGGTCTTACACGAGGTCTTACACGCGGTGCCACACGCCTGGGCGTGCTCGCCGCGCTGGCCGCCGCCTGCGTGATCCTGAGCACCGGCAGCAGCGCGGCGCCGTTGGACAACGCCGCGGTGCCGCCGGAGCCGGTGGCGGCGCCAGCGTCGCAGCCGGCGCATGCGCCGCACCTGGCGCCGGCGCCGAAGCCAGCGCGGGGGCCCACTCGCGGCGCCCGCGCACACGTCCTCACCGTGGAGGACTACCTGCTGACCGTGACGAATCTGGATCGCTCCGTGGCTTTCTACCGCGACGTCATCGGGCTGCCGCTCTGGCGCGCTGCCGGCACAGCGACGGCGAACCCTTTGGAACAGAGTCTGACCAACACTCCCGGCGCCCGCTTTCGCAGCGCCGTGTTTGGCAATCCCAGCGCCGGTCCGGCGCTCATGCTGATCGAATTCACGGGAATCGCTCGGCGCGCGCAGCGGCCGCGTGGCGTCGATCCGGGCGCCGCCACACTGCAGGTACAGGTGCACGATCTGTCGCGCGTACTGGCCGCAGCCGCACGGGAGCGCACCCCCCTCGTGACGCGCGGTGGTCGGCCGCTGATCACGGGCGACGATGGAGCGCACGACATCGTGCTGCGCGACCCCGACGGCTTCTACGTGCTGCTCTCGCAGCTGCCGCTGACAACGGGGTCGGCGCCGGCCGCGGCGCGTGCATCAGAGGCGCAGCCCCCCGCGGGCAACGTAGTCGGCCTACACGTGCTCTACACGGTCGCCGCTCCAGTGACGCTCGTGCGCTTCTGCCGCAACGTGCTCGGCTTACACGTGCAGGCCGGAGCCTTCAGGGTCGATCATACCTTCGACGAGTTGTTCGATGCGCCCGGGGCACAGCTCGCTGTCATGGACGCTGCACCCATGGACGCTGCACCGGAAACCGCCGAGCCCGCCGAGCGTATTGCCGATGCCCTGGGGTTCGTCGCTTTTCGCGGGGTTGCCCGCCACACCTATAGCGGCCGCCCACAGGACCCCGGCACGCCGGGCTTTGTCCTGCGGGTGGCCGATTTGAGCGCCGCGCTGCGTGCCATTCGCGCCTCGGGCACCATCGTCATCTCAGCCGGCGGCCAACCGGTGGGCAGCGGCCAGAGCGTTGCCGTGCTGATCCGCGACCCCGACGGAGTGCTCATCCAGCTGGTGCAACGGCCGGTGGCCCCGCACAGGGCAGCGCGCTCACCGGGGTAGCTCGAATACCCAGATCGAGGCGCTTGGCGTCGCGGGATATTTGATCTCCGGCAGCATCACCGGGAAGGTCGACTCGCCCGGCCCACCGAACCCGACCACGACCGCCACGTACTGATGGCCATCGGCCAGGTAGCTGATCGGTGCAGCGTTGGGCGCATCGTCGAGAATCGTGTGCCACAGCCGCGCCCCGGTCTCATCGTCATACGCCGAGAAGGATCGATCGAGCGCCCCCGCAAACACCACGCCGCCTGCTGTGTCGAGCGCCCCGGTGGTAAAGGGGGCCCGCTCGCGCGTCTTCCACGTCGTCTGGCGTGTCTGCAGATTCACCGCCTGCACCCGCCCATAGCGACCGTCGCTGTCGGCGCGTGGTTTGAGGCTCCAGCTCACGCCTGAGCTCAGCGAGGCGGGTGTGCCCGCAGGCGTAGGCCGCAGCTCCATGCAGAACTCGTTGAGCGGAAGATAGACCGTGTGGGTCTGGGGGTTATAGGAGCCCGGAGTCCACTCCCGGCCGCCGCCCGGATGCGGACAGACCGTGATGGGATGATCCTTGTCCGGGTACCTGCTCATGTCGATCGTCTTGGCGCCCGTGCGCGGGTTGATCGCCTTGACGAAGTTCTGTATGCCGAGGTCATAGGCGAACTCGAATTTGCCGTTATCGGCATCGACACCCTCATAGATCGAGATCTTGCCGGCAGTCACGACCAGCGTGCGGGACTGCCCACGGATCGTGAGCGGGATGATCTGCCGCTCGAACGCATAGTCGAAATCCCATTGATCGTCGGGCAGATACTGGTGATACCACGCCAGCCGGCCGGTCTTCGGATCCAGGGCAACCGTGGAATCCAGATACAGTCCTGCGTTCGAAATACCTGGCTGCTTCACCGGGTGCAGCAGCGGCGCCGTGTCGTAGGTGTTGCCGGTGCCAAAGAATGCAAGCTCGAGCTGCGGATCGTAGCTGCCGGCAGTCCAGATCGAGCCCCCGTTGCGCTTGGCGAGCGGCGTGTCGTTCCAGGTGCGACCGTTGGGATCACCCGTCTGGGGGATGTCGTGGAACTTCCAGAGACGCCGCCCGGTCTGCGCATCGAATCCGGCGACGTAGTCCCCACCGGGCCCATTGCCGGCCACCCCTTCCATCACGACATTCTCCGCGACCAGCGGACCGCCGCTGACGCGCCACTGGGGTCCATCCACGATGGGTTGGTCCCAGGCGACGCGGCCATTGGTCGCGTACAGCGCCACCACGTGCCCATCGGAGGTGCCGAAATAGAGCTTGTCCCCGTACAGTGCCAGATTGCGGATGTTCGCCTGGGCCGTGTGCTGCGGCAGCTCGCGATGGTATCTCCACAGCTCTGCTCCGGTGGACGCGTTGAGCGCCAGCACCAGGTCGCTCGGGCCATACACGAACAGCACCCCGTCATGCTCGAGCGGAGTGGCCTCGTCATTCCCGGGCGGCAGCGACAGCGACCAGGCGAGGCGCAGGTTGCCGACATTGCTGCGCGTAATTTGGGTCAGCGGGCTGAAGCCGCTGTCCGCGTAGTCGCGTCGCCACGTCAACCACTCACCCGGCGCCGGATTCTGCAGCATGGTCTCGGTGACCGGTGTGAAGGTATCGAGTGGATTGGGCGCAGCCGGCCAGGGCGGCAGCGTCGCATCGGGCGCAAGCCGGCCGCCCGGACCTTCGGGCACCGCCGGCACTCCCGGAAAGCGCACGGCGCGTAACGCATCCGTGTCCGCCGGCAGGGCGCTTTGCCCCGCGGTGACGCCGTTCTGTGCCAGCAGATACGCGACGAGCTGCGCGTACGCCTCGTCAGTGAGTGAGCCCGCCTTCCCCGGCGGCATGGCGCCCTTCAGGAACTGAAATAGATCCGCGAGCGAGCGGCCGGACCAATGGCCCGCGAAGGCGTCGCCGCGCAAGGGCGGTCCGAAGCGGCCGTCATTCAACTGCGCACCATGGCAGCTGGCGCAGCTCTGTGCGTAGAGGCTCTCGCCTGTCGCGGACTGAGCGCTCGTGAAGGATGGCGCCGCAGGCGCCGTTGCCGCAGCGCCCTGCTCGCCAGCGCCCTGTGCGGCAGCCAGCGCCCCAACGCCCATTCCGCAGGCTGCCACTGCGGCGAGCCCCAGCCACCCTGATCGATGCGATCCGCTCATGTCATGTGCCTCCGGATACACCCGTCATGCGGTGCGTCGCCCGCACTCGGCCGCGCCTCGCACTCGGCTTCGCCCTCGCCTCGCGCGATGTTAATACCGGCGCCCTCGGGGGCCCCATAAAAAACGGCGCCGCACTGGATGCCCAGCACGGCGCCGCCGCTCATTGCGCGCCTGCGATCAGGCGCTGAAGATCAGAACGTCCGCGTCATCTTGATACCGTACTGCAGCGGCGCCCCGTACAGGACCGTGCCACCGCTGTCGTTCACCGTGTAGACATCGTTGGTGATGTTGGTGGAATAGAGGTCCACGGTCCAGGGCCCCTCGATGTAATCCAGGTAGGCATTGAGGATGTTGCGCTGGACCATCAGGTAGTAGTCATCCTGCTGCAGGACGTTCGCCCACTGCTTGTCGGTATGCGAGAACTGCACGCGCGGTTGTATCGTGGCCTCGCCGACGTGGAAGCCGTACTGCACCGTGATATTGGCGGTCAGAGCCGGGGCATACGGGGTCTCGGAGCCCTTCAGGTCCTCGATGTAGGGCGTGTAATTGAAGCACCCGTTCGCAGGACTGCTCGCTACGCCCGGCGGACATTGCGGCGCCAAGGTCCCACCCGGACCGTTCGCACCGAAACCGGCAGGCTCCTTGTAGGTCGCAATATCCTCTACGGGCGATATCGCCGAATGGGTGTAGGCGACGGCGATCGTCGTACCGAAGCCGCTCATCGTCTGCCACTGCAGATTGCCCTCGAAACCCCAGATGACCGCATGGGGCACGTTCGCGACACCGCCATTCGCCGGATACTTGGGATTGAAGAGGTTCTGCTGCATGTCATCGTAGCTGCTGTAGTAGCTCCCCACCTGTGTCGTCAGGCGGTGCTGGTCATAGGTCCCCTTCCAGCCGAGCTCGTAGTCATCCAGCGTCTCCGCCGCTGCATCGGGCGTGGTCGTCCCGACGGCGTGGAACTGCACGACGCCGGGCTTGTACGCTCGTGCGTAGAACGCATAGAAGTACTCATCGGGCGTGGGCTGCCAGTTCAGGCCCAACTTCCCGGTCTGGTGGTTCTCGACGAAAGTTCCGCCATTATTATCCTCGAAGCTGAATGCACTGGTCGGGAAGTTACAGGGATATACGGTGGGCACCCGGATTGACGCGGTGCTGGAGCCGTGATCGCCGGCGCCGGTATTGCCTCCCTGCGCGGCGGGACAGCTATACCCCACTCCTGTCGACGGATTCGTAAAGCCAAACCAGTCGTACAGGTAGCCGTCGGCGTCGTTCCAGTTGGCGTCCCAGTTGCCGCGCAGGCCGGCCTGCAGCTGCAGGGTGCTGGTGAACTGCCAGGTGATCTGACCGAACAGGCCGTAGGAGCGCGTGGCCAGCGTGGAGGATGGGAATTCGGAGATCGACGGGAGAACACCGGCGTTATTCCCAATCGAGGACAGCTCGCTGCTCCCGTTGGGATAGATGCCTGCCGGTGTACCCAAGCCTGCCGTGGGCCCCGGGCCGGTCGCGTAGTCGTAAGTATCGAAGGACTGTTCGCTATAGATATCGCTCATCCCGGCGATCCACTGGAACTTGCCGGTCGTCGGAGAGATGAGGTCCGTCTCGATATTGTCGACGGCGTTGCTTCCAGGAACACCCAGGCCCCAGCCGTAATTGGCCGAGCAATAGCAGTTGGGGCTCAGCGTGGGGGTGCGGAAGGTCGTATTGCCGCCGAAGAAGCGCCACACGATGCCGTTGTCGAAGGTCAGACGTGACTCGCCGGTGTAAGTCTGCTGGTACAGCTGGAACGGAGTGCTCGGAATCGCTTCATTCAGGACGTAGGGGCTTCCCGAATAATAGGGATAGTCTGCGGTATGGCAATTCGGCGCAGTCCCGTCCCCGGCCGGGCAGGGCTCACCCTTTGCCAGCGGCGTGAAAGTATTCGGATTGATGTTGTACGGGGTGCCGTCCGTGCTGTTGGTGTCCTGCTGCGTCTTGAGCAGAAGCTGCCAGTGATCGCTCGGTTTCCACAGCATGCTCAGGCGCATGTCCTTCTGGTTGGTGTTGCCCGGGTCGAATTCCGCTTCCGGGCTCGGTGGCAGCAGCACCCCGGTGATGGTCGTCTTGGTGTCGTAGAAGCTGTTCTCGGTCTCGGTGTGCAGCGCGAGGCGGAACGCGAGCGTATCGCTCACCGGCAGATTCACCGCCGCCTCGTTCAGGTTGTCGTGATAGATGCCGAACTGGACGCTCGCGTACCCGCCGGTGCCCGTGAAGGTCGGATTGGCCGAGGTGAACTCGATCGCGCCGCCTTCGGCGTTGCCGCCGATGAAGGTGCCCTGCGGACCGCGCAGCACTTCCACGTCCGCGAGGTCGAACATCGGCGCGAGGTTGCCGACGCCCAGCGGATCGTCCAACCCGTCATGGATCACCGTCACGCCGCTGGTGATCGGCGTCTCGCCCAAGGCATCGCCGACGCCGCGGATGTTGATGAGGTTATAGGAGCCGATGTTGATGACCGACAGCGCGGGCGTCACGGTCGTCAGATCGCCGATCGATTTGACCTCATTCGCCTCGAGCTGTGCCCCGGTGATCGCCGTCACCGCGATAGGCGTCGTCTGCACGTTTTCGGCGCGGCGCTCAGCGGTGACGACCACTTCCTGCAGCTCCGAGGTCGATCCCTCGATCTGCGGAGCTTGCGCACCCTGGGCAGTCGTGGCCTGCGCCGTCTGATCGCCCGCCGCCGCTCCCTGCTGGGCATTCTGGTCCTGCGCCCAGGCCAGGCTCGAGAGCCCACCCAGGCAGATCGCTGCCGCGAGCACGGTCGCCATGGGCGCCGACCGAGCAAGTGGTAATCGTTCGCCTCCCTGCAAATGGCTCGCTCGACACGAGCTCACCTCATGATGGTCCGACTCGCGGTGCTTCATCCTCATGTCTTATCTCCCCTCTATACATCGTCCGGCGTCAACGACAGCGAGATCGCCGTCGGTTCGCGTCATTACTTGTTGGATCTCAAACCGTACGCAGTTTCGATCTAAATAGCTGCAGCCGCGCAGTCGCGCTGCTGCCTGGACCGCCTGCGGATCCCTCCCCATGGCGACTCCCACGTCGCCCTGCTATTCGTTATTGCCTCGCCCTTCGAGCCTCGCGGGACGTTGCTCGAACGCCACGCGAAGCGAATATTCCGTTTGATCGATCGTATAGCATGCGCCGCATCGATCGGTCAACACGCGGACCTGACCAGTCAGCCTCCAGCGTGAAGTCCCTGGCCGCGGCGCTCGATGCGTACGCAGAGCGCGCTGCTGCTGTTCGTAGAATCAGCGAGCAGCAGGGCTCGATTCTCAGAATTCAACCCCTCCCCCGTATCTCTCGGCCGCCTGTACGGACGCCCAAACGGCACGATCGCAGCCGTTGCTGTTACGCAACGGCGACTGCATGCCGAAGGGCCCGTGAATCCGGCTATGTTGCTTGCCCGCTATGTTATAGGGACCCATCACGAAGTGCATGGTGAATCTGCATTGTTCCTGCTCACAACCATAGACGAGGTAGATTGCGAGCTACGCGTCGAAGCAGCGCTCTTCCGGCTGTTCGACGGCAAGCTTGCACGACTCCAGGCTCGGGTGACCTCGGTGACCTCGGGTGATTCTAAAAGCTGCCCTGCGGCCCCAGCGCCAGCGGTCCCAGAAGTGAGATGCCCCGCGGAGGCCCCGGCCGCGGCGGCTGGTTGTCCGGCACGATGCTCACCAGCCGCAGCTCATTGCGCGTCAGCCTGGCCGTGATGTGATTGTAGAACGGTAGGGATCCGAGCCCGTTATCCTCGTGCGCGAGGTTGAAGGTTACCGTATCGCCGCGGATGACGAAGTCGACCAGCGACACCATCGTATAAGGATTGTCGCACGGACCGCAGACCAGCCCGAACAGATGATCTGCGTCGCGGCGTATGAAAAAGTACTGCTTACCCGGACCACTGCCATTCAACCACAGGCCCTGGAGTCTGGCCGGTGTCAGCTGCTCCCACGGTCCGGGCTGCACCCACGGCGGGGCCCTGAGCGCCGCGGCCAATCCTCCCGGCGGCGCCTGCTGGCCATGTGTGCCGTACGCGGCGACGTTGACGGTGGGTGCACCCGGTTGCGGCAGTGCCTCGGCTACGGCGACGCCGCCGAAGGGAACGGGCCCGCGCTGATCCTTGCGCATGTCCCAGGAGAAGGCACCGCCCCGGGGGCCGCCCATCTGCCCGCTGACCACCATATGGTCTGCCTCGATGCGCGCAGCGACGTGGTCCTGATAGGCCACACTGCCGTCATCCCGCACGTGATCGACCACGAAGCGCATCGCATCGGCACCGAGCGTGCCGTGCACGTAAGCGAGCGTCTCCCCGTTGTCGCATGGGGCGCAATACACACCGCGTACCGTGTCACCGCGGATGGTGAATTCATAGACATGAAGCGTACCGTCGATGCTGGCTTCCCAGCCGCCACGCACGTCGTTGGCCGTCAGCGCCCACGCGGGGTGCACGGCGGCCGCCAGCAGCAGCCCGTACAGCAGCTTCGGCAGGTGAGACCTCGGCAGATGGAACTTCAGCAGGTGGGAAAGTTTCAGCGCGCGCACTGAGGTCTTCATTTCGAGCTCTCCAGGCCAGGATTGACATCGGCGCTCGCCGTCGAGGCCGGTGCCGCCGCAGCAGGCCGCGCCGTCGCCGCAAGGGACAGCGGGCCGAGAAATGTCATGGACACTATGCGATGTATGTTGGGCTGCGTGGCATCCAGGCGCAACTCGTGGTCGGCGATGTGGGCGACGATGTGGTGTTCGTAGGGCAGCGGACCCCTGCCATGGTCTTCATGGCAGATGTTCCATTGCACCGTGTCGTCCTGGATGTAGAAGTCCTCCATGGCCGCCATGCTGTAAGGATTGTCGCAGGGTCCACACACGAGGCCGCGCAGCATGTTTCCGTCGCGGCGGATGATGAAGTACTGCTTGCCCGCACCATCTCCGGACAGCCATACACCGACCAGCTTGCCGGGTGTAATCGACTCCCAGGGCCCGGGCTGCATGTAATGAAGCACCGGAGCGGGTGGCCCCGGCGGCAGCGGCCCGCTCGGATCACGACGCATCGTCCAGGTGAAGTCTCTGCCGCCGGGAGCGCCGCTGTGTCCGCTGACGAGCAGGTGAGCTCCCTGCAGCCGGGCGCGGACCTGGTCCTGGTAGAGGGTGCTGCCGTCATCGCGCACGTGCGTGATCGTGAAGCTCAGATCAGCGCTATTGAGCCGACCATCCACGAAGGCCAGCGTGTTGGCATCGTCGCAGAAAGTGCAGTACGCGCCCGAGATCCGCTGCCCCACGATCCGCAGCTCGAAGATGTGCGGGACGCCATCGACGGTGGTCTCCCAACCGCCGCGCACCTGATTGGCATCCAGCGCGGCAGACGCAGCGCCAGCCTGGGCGCTGCACGCGCCAACCAGCAGCGCCGTTGTCACGATCAGCGTCCTCATCGCTCACCTCCGCTGGAGCCGGCCAGCGTTGCGCCCGCACTCGCTGCCGCTCGCGTTGCGCCTGTGCTCGACGCAGGTCCGGCCGCCGGTCGGGCCACCGCTGCAAACGGCAGTGGACCGTACAGCGTCATCGATACCACGCGCCGCATGTTCGGTTGCTGCGCGTCCAGGCGCAGCTCGTGCTTGGCCAGATGCGCGAGTACCTGGTGCGGATAGGGCAAGGGACCTACGCCCCAGTCCTCGTGACAGATGTTCCACAGGACGGTGTCGCCCTGGATGTAGAAGTTCTCGAGCGCGCCCATGGTGTAGGGGTTATCGCATGGTCCACAGGCCACGCCGCGCAGCGTGTTGCCGACGCGCTTGATGATGAAGTACTGCTTGTTCGGGCCCGCCCCGGCGAGCCAGACGCCTACCAACTCGTCGGCCGTGATCGGCTCCCAGGGGCCGGGTTGCAGGTAATGAATCGGCGGGCGGCGTCGGGCCGCGGGCAGCGGCGGGGGCAGGCCGCGCGGATCCCTATGCATGGTCCAGCTGAAATCGCTCCCGCCGGGAGCGCCGCTGTGCCCCGAGACGAGCAGGCGGCCGCCATCCAGGCGCCCTTGCAAGTGGTCCTGGTACAGCGTGCTGCCATCGTCGCGCACGTGAGTCAGCGTGATGGATAGACCGCTGGGACCGAGCCGGCCGTCCACGAAGCTGAGCGTCGCAGGATCATCGCAGACGGTGCAGGACACGCCCGAGACCACATCGCCCCGGATGCGCAGCTCGAGGATGCGCTCGGCGCCGGCGACGGTAGTTTCCCAGCCGCCGCGCCATCCGTCGCGTGAGAAATGGGCGCTCGGCGCCGGGGCGCTCTGTGGGGCGCTCTGCGGGGCGCTCTGCGGCCCCTGACCTTGCGTAGGTCCCTGCGTAGGCTCCTCAGCGCTCTGGCGCTGCGCACCCTGTGAGGCGAGGGCAGCACCCAGCAGCGCCACCCCGACCAACAACGTTCTCATGCCCTACCCCCCGAGCCGCGGTGTCGCGGCCGCCGTCATGGCGGTGCGTCCTGGTGCCCTTCGCGAAACATATTGTTCGAGTGGTGATCGCCCGCCAGCCAGCGCTCGAGCTCCGCGTGCGCCTTGGCGCGGATCGAGGCCGCCAGAGCGGCCATCTCCGGCCTATCCAGCGCGAACTCGACGATCATACCGTTTGGATCGACGGCGTACAGCGAGCGACAGTAGCCGTGCTCGTGTACGTAGGTCTGCGGTTCCCGGTAGCCCGCCGCCTGCAGGCGCTGCTCGATGGCCTGCTGCGTCTGGCGGTCGACCTTCAGAGCGATATGGTGAAACGGCGTGTGGGGCATCTTCGGACCGAAGTGCGCCTCGACCTGCGGATCGGCGAACTTGAAGAATGCCAGTGCGCCGCCGTCGGCCAATCCGAAAAATACGTGACAGTAGACACGCTCGGCGCCCCAGAGCTGGTCCGCCTCGCACCAGGTGGCGATCAGGGGCAAGCCGATGATGTCCTCGTAGAATCGGCGCGTCGCTTCCAGATCGCGCGTCACGTACGCCGTGTGGTGCAGGCGCGAGGGCAGCGCGGCGCGGCTGTCGGGGTTTGCAGCCTGCACGGGCTCTTCGGCCGTGCGCGTGGTTGCGCTCATGGGGATGCCTCCCGGTCAGGGTTTGCCGCGCGCCCCTTGCATGCCGCCGACCGCTCGTGCTCGTTGCGCACGATCCGCGCGCCGGCGACCATCGCAGTGAGTTTCGCGAAAGCAATCTCGCGCGGCAGATACTTCATGCCACAGTCGGGTGCCACGATGATATTCGCCGCATCCACATACGGCAAAGCGCGCCGAATGCGCGCCGCAACATCCTCCGGCGACTCGATCCGCATATCGTCCAGGTCGATCGTACCGAGGATGATCTGTTTGCCGCGCAGCTCGGCGAGCACCGAGCAGTCCAGATGCGATTGCGCCGTTTCGATCGAGATCTGCCGGCAATGGCAGGCGGCCAGCTCGGGTAGGAAGGAATAGGCGCTCGGCCGCGCATGCACGACGGCGGCGTAGCCGAAACACAGGTGCACCGCCGTCGTCCCCCTGATGCCATCCAGCGCGCGCTGCAGCGCCTCGACACCGAAGGCCCGCGCCTCATCGGGTCGTGCCTGAAGGTACGGCTCGTCGAGCTGCACGATGTCGGCGCCGGCGCCAAACAGGTCGCGGATCTCGCCGTTCACCGCTGCGGCGTAATCCATCGCCGCCAGCTCCCGGCTGCCGCCGTAATGATCGATCTGCGCCTGCTGTGCCAGGGTGAAAGGACCCGGCAGCGTCATTTTCACACGCCGATTCGTATGCCTGCGCAGGAACGCGAGGTCCGCGAGTGTCACCGGATGGCGCCGCCGGATGGGTCCCACGACGCGGGGCACTGCTATGGGATTGCCGCTGCGCCCGAGGGCCGTGCCGGGATTGTCGAGGCTCACGCCCTCGAGGGCCGTAGCAAACTGGTTCGAATAGCTCTCGCGCCGGATCTCTCCGTCGGTGATGATATCCAGACCCGCCTGCTCCTGTGTCCTGATCGCCACGAGCGTCGCGTCGTCCTGGGCTTCGCGTAACCGCGGCTCGGGAATGCGCCACAGCTCGCGCATGCGCAGGCGCGGGACGTTGCCCATCAGGACCTCGCGATCGATCAGCCACTCGGGCTGCGGGTAGCTGCCTACGAGCGTCGTCGGAAACAACATATCAAACCACGGTCCTCACCGGATCGGATGCTCGAGAGCCTGGGCGATTTTGACATAGCAGCGGCCTAGCCGGCTCGCGCTCAATGGCTGTATCATCGATGGCAACGATCAACAACGAGACGCTACCATCGAACTCAGGCACCTGCGTTACTTCGTGGTACTCGCCGAAACCCTCAATTTCACGCGGGCCGCCGAGCGTGCGCACGTCACGCAATCCACGCTGTCCCACCAGATCAAGCAGCTCGAGGAGCAGATCGGCACCAGGCTGTTCGACCGTGTACGCAAACGCGTGGTGATGACGCAGAGCGGTGAGCTGTTCCTTGCCCACATCTCGCGGGCGCTGAAGGAAGTGGACCAGGGGCTCGTTGCCATCAAGCGCGACCCCAATGTGCTCACCGGTCTGGTGCATGTGGGCGCGCTACACACGTTCAATATTCACTTCCTTCCCTCGTGCGTGGCGGAGTTCCTGGTTCGCTATCCGGCGGTCAAGGTCGTGGTCGATGAGCTGCCGGCGGACGAGATCCTCGTGGCGCTGCGGACCGGCAGCATCGACATCGGCATCAGCTATCGGCCCGAGGGACCCAGCGATTTGCAGTTCGAGCCGCTATACAACGAGGAATTGGTGCTGGTGGTATCGGCGGAACACCCGCTGGCGGCCCGCAAACGCATCCGCATGGTCGAGCTGCATCACCAGAAGCTGGTGCTGCTGCAACGTACATTCTGCAGCCGCAAGCTCCTGGAGGAGTGCTTCAAGGCATGCGGCGCCGAGCCGTACGTGGTCGCAGAGATGAACACCATCGCACCGATGCTCGGACTGGTGGAGCGCACCGGCATTGCCACGATCGTGCCGCGCTGCGCACTGCTCGCGGTGCGCAATCTGCGTGCGATCCCGCTCGAGCATCCGACGCCGGTGCGCACACCTGGATTGCTGCGTACGCATCATGACGCGCAGAGCAATCTGATCGACTACTTCACGACGATCGTGCGCAAGGTCGCGCTCGAGGGCGCGCCGCGGCCGCTGGTGCGTCCGCTCCGCGCGGCCCACGTGCGCATGCAGGCCGTCGCGGGCTGATCAGGTCGTAAAGCCGATCCAGCGGCCGGTGGCGACAATCGTGATCCACAGCAGCAGCGACAGGCCGCCGGCGACACGCGCGCCGAGTGGCGGTGTCCCCTCGTCCCACGTGGCGATGTCACGCTCGATGATGGCATGGAAGATCAGCATGTTGAGCGCCGCCAGACCCAGACAGCACATCTTGATGCGAAACGGGATGTTCTCGTAGTAGGTCACCGCCCTGGAGCTGAACAGCAGCAGCCCGCAGGTCGCCGCTACCGCGAAGGCGCTCCACGTCCATGGGAGCATGCTTCCCATCAGCTCCGAGACGCGGCGGTCGCGGTGACCGACGCCGAGCAGGCGCAGATCCATCATCGCCACCGAGCCGACCACGAGCGTCAGCGCCAGCACATGGACCGTTTCGAAGAACGGGAACAGCCAGGGGGAGCGCGAGATCGCCACCGCGTATGGCTGCTGCTGAATCACCTGCACGAGGCCGAGTGCAGTCACGGGCGGGCCGGATCGCCCGGCGGCCGGCAGATCGCGCTCATACGTAGGCGATCAGCCGTCCGGCCACGACGATGCCTACGCACAACACCAGACTGCCGGCCGCGATGGCACCGCCGAGCCCACGGCGGCGGCGCGAGGCGCTCCAGAACTCGGGATCACGCCGCAACCCTGCCTGCAGGACCCACGTCAGTATCACCAGCGTGAGGACCATCAGCATCTTCAGGCGGAAAGATATGTCCAGCAGCTCCCGCCCCGGCTCGGTGATGGTCAGCAGCACCCCCGTGACGAACAGCACGCCCAGCCCACGCCACACCCACGGCAGGTAGGCTGCGGCCAGCCGCGGCACGGGCGGCCCGCGGTGCGTCACCCCGAGCAGGCGGAAATGCAGCGTGACCAGCAGCGTCAGCACGCCGGCGATAGCGAGGATGTGCACGCTCTGCACGGTCGGCACGAACCAATTGGTGGCGCCGAAGAGCTGGCTGAGCCAGGTCGCGGAAAGCCAGTTACACAGGTGTTGAATCATGCCGCGGCAGTCGCGTCGGCTCGGGCCGCGCTAGCTCTTGGGGCCGCCGGTCGCGACCGGATTGCCCGTGGGCAGCTTGAAGGCGATATTGACACCGCTCGCGGTCGTGAAGCCATTGATGAAACCGCCATCGGCGCCGTTCTTGCGCGGGGCGAACTCCACCGTGATGTGATCCCCGACATTGAGCATGTGCGGGCGCCAGCCGGCGCGATAGAAGGTATTGACGCTCTGACCCTCGAAGGCGATGGCGCGCGTGCCGTGGACATCCGTCACCACGAGGGTCATCGTCATGTGCGGATTGATTATGCGTAGGTCTTTGACGACGCCCTGCAGCTTGTGCATTTGCCGGAAGTCGTACTCGGAACCGGAATGGTGCGCCAGCGCCAGGCGCGGTGCGCCAACGAGCGCCAGCGTGCCCACCAGAGCAGCCGACAGCATGGCAGCGGTCTTGAAGGCGGCGGTCCTGATGGCAGCGGTCCTGATGGCAGCGGTCTTCATGGTGATCGCTCCTGTGGATCCGAGGCGGCCGTGTGTGCGCGCGATGCGTCGTGGCGCTCACGAAGCTGCTGCAGGTGATCGAGCCAGGCTTCCTCGTTGCACTCGTACGGCAGCAGCAGGCCGTGCGGATCGTATGCCCACCTCTTCGTTTCGGTAAACGGGCGGGTATAGAAGGTCGGATCGATCAAGGTCCAATCCGCTTCCAGAACCTTGGTCCCCTTGGGGTCGTAGAAGACGTGATAGCGCTCTTCGATACGCGCCTGGGCGCTGTGAGGATACGCCGTGTCCTCCTGCTCCTTGAGCGAGGAGGTCTCCACGACCAGCGCCCTGCCCTCCCAGCGAGCGGTGGAGTAACCGTCGCGATCGGGAATGCGATCACCCGGCGCGATGATCTTCGAGCCGAAGTACAGCCGTCGCACCTCGTTGTGTGCCTCGTAGATGATGGTGATCTGCTCAGGCCGCTGGATGATCTCCATGGGATAGAGTCCCGAGAACATCATTGCCTCGGGCATGCCCGAGCCGAGGCAATAGGCGCCGGGAGAGTCGTCCGGACCGATTATCGAACGGTAGGCCGCGAGCTTGGTGGTGCCCAGAGCAGTCAATGGCAGTGTGATCCGCGGCAGACCGAAAGTGGGCGCCCCGGGCTCGACATAGGCCGTCCAGACGCCGGTCAGATCCGGTGGACCCCGCTGCGCTGGTACAGCAGGTGGCGCGGCGCGCGCCGCGCTCAGCGGCACGGATGCCAGCTCAGCGAGGGCAATCGCGGCGAATGCGCGCAACGACCAAGGCATGACTTTTCCTAATCGATGCCCTTGCAGATACGTTGCGTGCCGCGCCCGCTGCAGCAGAACTGCGTGCAATAGGTGGTCTTGGCCTCGTAGAGACCAACCAGCTTCTTGCGGAACTCGGGGTACATGGTCTGCGCACCGCCCTGGGTAGCGAGCAGTGGAATGCCGTAGTGCTGCTGCATGTAGTGCTGCGCGGCGGGAATCTGATTGGGCAGCACGGTGGCCGTGTGATAGCCGTCCGAGAGGCCCTCGACCACTTCGGCCGGCTGACAATATTCAGGCACCTCGTTGTCGTTGCCGGCCAGGACCAACCGAAAGTCCTGTCCCTTCACCCACGGAGCCTCCAGATAGACCGGATCGCGGATGATACCCAGAGCCATCAGCTCGTCTGCATGGCGAGTGATGAACAGTCGCACCGTCGCCTGGTTACTCAAAGGTGGGCCGTTGCGCTCCAGAAACGAGTCGTTCAGATGGGTGGTGTAGCTCACGAGCGTATCGCCTTCCCAATGGCCGGTGGTGAAGCCCGCGTAGGTATGTACCGCCTGCGGTGGCGGCTGCGACCGGCCGTCCATCCAGATGGTATTGGGCAGACGGTCATAGAGCGGTGCGCTCAGGTGCCAGGCGATCACGTTCCCGAAGTGATCGCGCACCGCGCTGAACGTCCCGCCCCACGGCCCCGTCACGATGTATGACATCGACCACGGCTCGCACTGCCGGTACAGCTCCTGGCGCTCATCGCCGGAGAACGCCCAGCCCGCCTCGCGTCCCTGCTGGTTCAGCGGGATGCCGGCAAAATTGCCCGGGAAGGGCCCGGAGGCATGCTCGCGTCCGTCCTGCGTGCTCTCCACCACCCAGTTGCCGGAGAGGTCGATCTGCGCATAGACCGCCCCGGCATACAGCATCACTGCCAGGCAGCTCAGCACCGTCATCGCAAACGAGCGGGTTCTCATCGCCAGCCCCTCTCAAAAGCTCAACGAACAAGGCTCGGGGTCCCACTTGGAACTGTCCGGCTCCTTCTGGAACACCGAATCGTAGATAAACGGTCCCTGCAAATATTCGGGGTCCCGTACCGTGGTGGCGATGGACAGCCACTCATCACCCTGCGGCTCGGTGCGCAGATCCCACCACTCGGTCATGGTGGTGTCGGCCCCGTAGGGCACGCCGTTTTTGCGCAGCAGCCCAGGCGAGAGGTGATCGGTGCTGACCTGCAGCGAGCCGTAGTGCTCGCCCCCTGCGGCCGGACCGGCTGCCGCCAGGAATCCGCCTCCGCCCGGCATCACCCACTTGGCCAGTGAGAAGCCCTGCAGGCTCGCAGGCATCTGCGTTCCTGGCGCGGCCGGCTTGAAATGCAGCAACCGCGTCTGCATGCCCGAATCCGTCTCCACGCGCAGCGTCTCGCCATCCAGCCAGCTGATGTGCAGCCGCTCGGGATTGCGCATCAGCACCGCCGCCCCGTACGCCTCGCACTGCTTGCCGGCCGCCTCGTCGGCTCCTGCCTTCCACGCATCGGCCAACTGCTTGGCCTTCTGATTGAGCGGAATGTCGGCGTACTCGCCCGGTCCGGGTACCAGCATGCGGAAGCGCCAGTTCTGCGTAATCAGCGATACCCAGTAGCCGCGCAGGTCGATCGGCGCCTGCTGCTCGGCGCTCACCGGCTTGGCGCGAGCCGCAGCCGGCGCCTGCGCCTGCGCCCAGAGCGACGGTGATGCACACAGCATCCCTGCAGCGCATACGGTACCGGCGAGACGCCCCACTACGGACGGTGCCGCCCAATCCCCCAAGCTCTTCACGTCACTGTCCCCTCTGCCCGTGGTGCGCGCGCCGCTGCGCCATCAGGCTCTCGTACACCGCCTGCACGAAATCCGCGCTCGTCCAGCTGCCCGTCTCGGAGCCGTAGCGCGTGTGAAAGCCCTGCGTCGGATCGGCAGCGACGATCTGCTGATAGCTCCTGCCTCGATCGATGTAGTACTGCACCCGCATCAGCACCGTCGCGACCATGTCGCGATAGCTCACCAGGTCATCCAGGGTCGCGAGCGGCCCACGCGCAGGAATCACCAGCGTCCCCGGGTCGTCCGTCAATACCGGGGTGTGTGCAAATACGAGTGTGTTGATCACCTGATTCAGCGCATCGATCTCCCCCTGGATGCTGCCGCCGTGCATGAGATCGATCACCGGATAGCGTGTCAGGTCGAAGATCTCTCCGGTCACGACGACGTTCGAGCGCTCAAAGCGCACCGCCGTGTCCGCATCGCTGTGTGCGGCCGGCAGTCGCACCACCGCAATCGGCTCGCTGGCATAGAAGTTGAACTCCGGCCGCGTGAAGGTATCGGTCGGAAAGGCGGCGCTCCCGTAGTTGGCCTGCGTCTGGCCAGCCATGTCGGTCAGCACATTCTGTCGCGCGATGATCGGCGCCCCGCCACCGCCATTGGCCCCCGGTACCGTGATGAGGTTGGTAAAGCCGCGTCGCTGCCCCGCAATGAACACGTCCTCGACCGCAACGCTGTGGCCCGCGGCCGCTACCGCCGCGTTGCCACCCACGAGCTCGGGGTCGGCGTCGGTATCGATCAGATAATGAATCGGCTCGGAGCTGATTTGCCTGATCGCCGCCAGCACCGCCTGCGCGCTCTGCGCCGGGCCCGGGTCCACCACCACGATGCCGTCCGGGCCGCTCTGCACTGCGATATTCACGCCGTCGGTCGTCAGCATCTCGATGCCCGGCGCCACGGGCAGCACGTCCACCGGCCCGAGCTTGCTGGGTGGGGGAAGCGTCGACTGCCCCGCTGCACCGACCGATCCGTACAACGGAGTCGCCGATGCATCCGGCGCGGCTTCCGCGGCCCGGCATACGTAGCTTGCGCCCCAGAGCAATAGTGCCGACAGCATGAGCGCCATCGGCCCGCGCACACATCGATTACTCATTAGTTCCCCCGCCACGGGCGATCGCCCTCGCCTGCAGGCATCCCGTCATCAGTCGACGGCGTGCGCCCCGGCTCTGCGCGCCGCACCGGCACTATAAGCCTTTGCAGTCGCACACTGTAGGGTCTTGACAGGACGCAGCGGCGCGCCCCGCCCCTTCGCGGCACGCATGCTTCCGGACCGGTCGCCACTCCAGGCACCGAGCGCAGGTCAGGCGCTGCGCATCGCCGTCCACACGGCAGTGGCAGCCTGGGCGCCACTCTGCAGCGCGGCTTCGACCGTTCCGGTGTGCGAGTCGCTTGCCGCTTCGCCGGCGAAGTACAACCGATCACGCAGCGGTCGCGCCAACTCGGCGGGCGCCGATCCTGCACCGACCGTCAGATAGCAATAGGCTCCGCGCGCCAGGGGATCGGCGCCCCAGTCATGCAGATACGCGCCGATGAGCTCATCGGCCGGCGGTGCATCGATCTGCAGCACCTGCTGCAGCGAGCTCAGCGCCAGCTCCACGAGTTGCTCGCGGCTGGCACCGGCGAGCCGCTGCGCGCGCGGGCCGCCCATCCAGGCGGTAAGCAGCGGCACACGGAAAGGCAAGGCACTCCAGAATGTAGGGAATGGCGCCTGCGGGGCGTGCATGAAACCGGCGTCCGCGAAGCGGCCATCCTGCAACCCCTCCCAGAAGGGTCGACGAAAGTGCAGCACGACCTTGATGACGGGTCCGACCGCAAGAGCGCCGAGCGCAGCCTGCTTCTCATGCAGATCCGGCTCGAAGCGCACGGCACCGCTCGCCCCGGCGGGCAGCTGCAGCGCGGCGAGCGGCAATGCGACGATCGCGCGGCGCACGCGGTAGCTGCGCGATCCAGCCTGCTGGTGCACCCCGATGTGCACGAGCTGCGCACCCCACTCCACTGACTCGACGCTGCTGCCGAGCTGCAGATGTGCGTTGGCTGCGTCCAGCTTATCGGCCAGATGCGCGGCCATCGCGCCATAACCGCCCAGCGGCCGATACTGGCCCTGCAGGCTGCTGCCGCTCCATTCCTCGGCGATGGCTTTGACGCTCGCGCGCCGCGGATCGGCTGCGTCGAATCCCTCCACCATCATGCGCACGTAGGCGCTGACGTCCTCGGAAGAGCAGTGGCGCCTCAAGAACTCATCGACCGACAGATCCTCGGAAATCGAGGCTGCCTGCTGCAGCAGGCGCTGTGCCTCGCCGAACAGTGCCGTGCGAGGTGTGCTTGCCCCGCGGCCGCTGCCATCGGCGCCGCGAGCGATGCGTCGTCCGGCTGTGTCAACCGCGATGCTGCCAGCGGCGCGCAGCAACTGCAGGGTCAGAGGAGCATCCCCGTGCACGAATTCCGCGCCGAGCTCCAGCGGGTAAGCCAGATCCGGCGCATGCTCGGTGTAGATGCGCCCGCCAACGCGCTCGCGAGCCTCCAGCAGCAGCACCGAGCAGCCGTGGCGGCACAGCTGCGCGGCGGCGTACAGGCCCGAGGCGCCGGCTCCGAGAACTGCGACATCGAAGTCGGCGCCAGCCGCCTCGCCGCTCATGG
>JASHPX010000225.1 GCA_030037905.1 Gammaproteobacteria bacterium | reverse complement strand
TGCAGGCGGCGGCTCTCGACGTGATAATGCATCTGCGTCGTCAGCTTCCCCTGGGCGATGTTGTAGCCGGCGAACTTGCCCGAGTAGGGATTGAATATCGTCAGATCGATATTGCTGAAGGTCATGCTCAGATCGGTGTAGGTCGCCGCCGAGAGCACATTGACCTGCCCGTCGATCGTCACCGGCGCGTACTGGTTGACGCTGCCCCGCAGATGCACCTGCGCCCGCGACGACGCATCCGAGGACAGCCCCACGATCGAGCCCTGCAGCCCCACGATGGCTGCCGAGAAGTTCGGCTGCACGGAGTGGTCGGTGAAGTCCGCCATGCCAGCGCGCAGGTCCACGCGTCCGATGCTGAACGGCAGTGACCCGAGCACGCCCGTGCCGTGCGCGACGTGGCCCTTCGCCGCGGTAGACACGACCCCCGCGGCAGATTGGGGCCGCGCGGCGCCCGAGCCGGCGGGCCGCAATATCTGCGTCAGATTGAGTGTCCCGTTTGCGCCGATGATCACACGGCCGTAGAGACCACGGGCGAGCACGCTCGCGATGTGCAGGGCTGCCGGCGACTGCCGGTAGCTTAGACCGCGCAGCTGAACCGAGCGGCCGGTGATGAAGTCCGCGCCGGTGGCGTTATCGCGCGAAGCGAAGTTGCTGGCAGTCAGCGAGCCGTTCACCAGCAAGCCCGCCGCGCCGCCGATCTCGGCCGCGGCCTGCGTCGCCAGCTCTCCGCGGTAGAGCGTCATCGCCGTCTGCCGCGCCACGTAGGGCTGCAATTTCGTGAGATCGAAGTGCTGCAGATCGAGCTGCAGAGAGCCGTGCAGCGGCGCGAGCGCGAGCGAACCGGAGGCCCGCAGCTTTCCAGCTCGCCCCAGGCCGGTCGTCAGATCGATCGACACTGGCGACGTCCCGGCGCTGCTGTAATTGCGCACATCCAGTGTGAGCGGCGCCACCTGCAGCTGCACGGCGGGCTGAACGCCATGATCGACGAGCTCGAGTGTTGCGCCGTCGATCGATAGCCGCGCCAGCGCCAGCGCCCAGGGCGCAGCAGTGGGCGCGGGGACACCGGTACCACCGCTGGCATTGGACCACTCGCGCAGCAGATCGAGGCTGCCGTCCGCGGCCCGGTCCACCTCGAGGCTTGGGTGTTGCAGCGTGATCTGCTGAATGTCCATGCGCCGTGCCACGACATCGATGGATGCGCCCGACAGATCGACCTGCGGCAGCGCAACCCACGGCGGTGTGGGAACCAACGGCGTCGCGACCGGCGGTGTCGGGACCGGCGGCACGGCAACCGGCTGCGCGACCACGGGCGGTGTGCCTGCATCCGCAGCCGGCGGCACTGCGCCCGCGGGCGCTGCCTGCAGTCCGCGGATGCTCAACGTCTGCAGCGTCACCGCCAGTGTGCGCGGCGCATCCGCTCGAAAGCGATAGCTGCCCTGCAGGCTCAGGTTGCCGCCCCGTACCCTCACCGGCAGCTCACGCTGCAGATATGCCGCGAGCGCCGGCACCGCGACGCCGCTGGCCGAGAACTGCCCCGCGGATGCGAGCGGCTGCACGGATAGCGTGCCCGACCAGGCGAGTTGCCCGAGGTTGGCGGCGCGCGCGCTGAAGCGATAACGGCTGTCATGGGATGGCTGCGTACGAAAATCATCGAGCGCTATCTCGATAGGATTGAGTGTGGTGACAAACGGCGTACCGCGGCTGAGATCCTGGAAGCGCACGGTACCGCCATGCACGGTGAGCGAGCCGATGCTCACGCGCGGCCAGCTCCCCGACTGCGCGCTCGCGCCCGATCGCACGCTCCCACCCGGCGGGACTGTGCCCGGCGAGACCGGCGAGGTGTGCGCAGCCAGCAGGGGTTGCAGATTGTCCGAGCCGTCGCGCGCGATGCTCAAATTCACCAGCGGCTGATCGAGCTCGATGCGACGGAACACCCAGGCGCGCTGCCATAGGGAGCTCGCGCTCAGCGTGATCTGCAGCCGATGCAAGCCGAGCAGCGAAGTGCCGTCGGAGCCGCTCAGCATCGAGTCGAGCGCCTGCGCATTCAAGGTGAAGGGGTTGACGTTGAGCGCTCCCAGGCGGAGCTGCACGCCGGGCGTGCGCTGCACGTAGGCGCGGATCTCACGCCGTGCCACCGCCGGCACCAACAGAAAACCGCCAAGCGCGTAAATGGCCAACAACCCGGTGAGCACGGCGATCAGCCACAGCCAGCCGGATCGGCGTTTGCGGGCGGGGCCGCCGCTCGTCGTGCCGCCGTTTATCGGGCCGCCGCTTGTCGGGTCAGAGTCCAAAGCGTCCGTGCTCCAGGAAGCTGCCGATCTCGCGGGCCGTTACGGCGGAGTACAACAGACCCATGTGCGTCACCGGTAGAGCCAGATGCGCCTTGGCCCCGGGCAGCTGCGTCTCCGACACCGCGACCGTGCCGTCGTTGGGCTCCCTGAAGCGCGCCAGCAGGCGGCCCGTGCCCAGTGGTCGGGTACCGGCGATGATACCCAGCTCGCGCGGCAGATCCCACCGCGCCTCGCGCGGCGTCGCCAGAAAGTTGGCGACGGCGTGTCCCGCCAGCCACCGCCCCAGCGGCCAGCGGCACAAGGCCTGGGCGCTGCGCGAGCCCATCACCGGGGACCCCATGAAGACCACGCGTCCCGGCTGACTCATCGAATAGCGCTGCAGGCAGTGCAGGATGACCAGCCCGCCCAGGCTGTGACCGAGTAGATGTACGCGCGGCGCCTCGATGTGCGCGATCGCTTCATGCAGCGCCGCGGCGATCGAAGGCAGCGGCTGGCGCACCGATGCGTAGCGGAAGGTATGCAGGCGGTAACCACGCTCGTGGCGTAGGCGGCGCGCGAGCAGCGCAGCCTCCGCGCCCACCATCCACAGCCCGTGCACGTAGACGACGGCGTCATCCATGCTGGGCCCGCGCGCTCGCTATCGCGCGAGCGAGTCCCTACGGCCCCGTGGCGCTGCCGCGCTTGCTGCCCGCTGCGTCGGGCGCGCTATCGGTCGCGCTGGGCGCGGCGCTGCCGGCCGCGCGAGCGGCATTCGGCGTGGCGTGCTCACTCGCGGGCTCACCCGCATGCTCACTCGCGGGCGCTCGGCGCACGCGGATGTGCAGCTCACGCAGCTGCGCCTCGGAGGCCTCGGTCGGCGCGTCGGTGAGCGGATCGGTCGCGGTTTGCGTTTTCGGAAAAGCGATGACGTCGCGGATGCTCTCCGCGCCGCACATCTGCATCACCAGACGATCGAGCCCAAAGGCGATGCCGCCGTGAGGCGGGGCACCGAGCTTGAGCGCATCGAGCAGGTGGCCGAACTTGGCGCGCGCCTGCGCGGTGTCGATGCCCAGCAGCTCGAACACCGCCGACTGCATCTCTTCGCGGTGGATGCGCACCGATCCGCCGCCGACTTCCGAGCCGTTGAGCGCCAGGTCGTAGGCGTTGGCGAGGGCACCGGCCGGATCCGCCCGCAGCGCTGCGGGATCCTCGCTCTTCGGTGAAGTGAACGGATGATGCATGGCCATCCAGCGCCGTTCGGTTGCGTCCCATTCGAACATCGGAAAGTCCACGATCCACACGGGGCGCCAGCCGCTCTCGACGCGTCCGAGATCCTCCGCGATCTTCAGGCGCAGCGCGCCGAGTGAATCGTTGACCACCTTGGCGCTGTCCGCTCCGAAGAAGATCAGATCACCATCGCCGGCGCCGGTGCGCTCGAGAATTCCCGCGATGGCCGCATCGTCGAGGAACTTGATGATGGGCGACTGCAGTCCCTCACGGCCGCCCGCACGCGCGTTCACCTTGACATAGGCCAGACCCCGCGCGCCGTAGCGCGCGACGAAGGCGGTGTAGTCGTCGATCTGCTTGCGCGACAGATCGCCGCCTCCCGGCACACACAGGGCCGCCACGCGGCCGCGAGGATCGGCCGCCGGCGCGGCGAACACCTTGAAGTCGCAGCCGCGCACCAGATCCGCCACGTCGGTCAGCTCCAGCGACACGCGCAGGTCGGGCTTGTCCGATCCGTAGCGCCGCATGGCCTCCGCGTAACTCATGCGCGGGAATGGCTCGGGCAGCGCCACGGCGAGCACCTCCTGGAACAGCGTACGCACCAGACCCTCCATGAGGTGCAGGATCTGTTCCTGCGAGAGGAACGACGTCTCGATGTCCAGCTGAGTGAACTCGGGCTGCCGGTCGGCGCGCAGATCCTCATCGCGGAAACAGCGCACGATCTGGTAGTAGCGATCCAGGCCCGCGACCATCAGCAGCTGTTTGTAGATCTGTGGAGACTGCGGCAGCGCGAAGAACTTGCCCGGGTGCGTGCGGCTGGGCACGAGGTAGTCGCGCGCACCCTCCGGGGTCGTCTTGCCGAGCACCGGCGTCTCCACGTCAATGAAGCCGTGCGTATCCAGGTAGGCGCGCATCGCGCGCGTGACGCGGTGGCGCAGACGCAGCCGCCGGCTCATCACCTCGCGCCGCAGGTCCAGATAGCGATACTTCAGCCGGATATCCTCACCCACCACTTCATCGAGCTGGAAGGGCAGAGGCTCGCTGCGGTTGAGCAGGTTCAGCTCGCTCACCACGACTTCCACCGCGCCGGTGGCGAGGTTCGGATTGACCGTGCCCTCGGGGCGCGCGCGCACCGAGCCACGCACCTGGATGACGAACTCGTTGCGCAACCGCTCCGCGATGGCGAACACGTCCGCCAGCTCCGGCTGAAACACCACCTGCACCAGGCCTTCCCGGTCACGCAGGTCCACGAAGATCACGCCGCCGTGGTCGCGCCGCCGGTGTACCCAGCCGGCCAGCTGCACGCTCTCGCCGACCAGCGTCATATCGACCTGTCCACAGTAATGGCTGCGCATCGGCTTTCGGCCCTTCAGGCCCGCTCGATCAGGGGCCGCGAATGTTAGGGCGCGCGAGCGGCCGGCACAACTGCGGCCGCGACAGCGGCGCTCGCGGCAGTGGCGCTCGCGGCAGCAGTAGCCGCGGCCAGCAGCGCACGACGTCGAAGACCTCGCAAGGACGTCATGGTACGTCAGGCAAATATGTCAGATGTATTCGCCTGACGTACCATGACGTCTTTGCGGGTCGGTTTGCGTCGGGAGCTGAGCCGCCGCGGCTGCAGGCGCTGCCGTGACCACCGGCGCTGCGCTCACCGCCGGTGCGGCGGTCGCTACCGGCGCTACCGGCGCTACCGCCCCGTGCGGCGGCGGCATGACCACGCCGAGCGTCACGATCATCTTCATGGCCTCATCGACGCTCATGCGCAGCTCGATGGCGCGCGAGCGCGGCACCATGACGATGAACCCGGCGGTCGGATTGGGCGTAGTCGGAATGAAGACACAGACGTGAGGCTCGCCGAGGTTCTCGGCGACGATGGGCACCTCGGCCGCGGTCTGAAAGCCGATGCTCCAGGTGCCCTTACCGGGATACTCGATCAGCAGCACCTTCTTGAACGAATTGCTCGAACCGGACAGCAGCGTGTTCGAGAAATTTTTGACGCCGCCGTAGATGGCCCGTACGAAGGGAATGCGATTGAGCATCTCGTCCCAGTAGCCGACGAGGCTGCGGCCGATGAAGTTCGATACCAGCATGCCGGTCAGCAGTAACACCACGATGGCCAGCAGCGCACCGAACCCCGGAATGCGCATACCGAAGAGCGCCTGGGGCCGCAGCGGGGCGGGGAGCAGCACGAGCGTCTTATCCATGAGATCCAGAATGAAGCGCACGACCAGCACGGTCGTCAGTATCGGAATCCACACCAGCAGCCCCGCCATCAGATAGCGGTGCACGAACCTCTTGAGCACGTCGGGGTTCACTATCGGCTCCGCGCTCCGGTGCGTCTGCGAGGGACCGAGGCCTTGCCGGTGGCGTGCGTGGTGGCGGGACGCGAAGCGCTCACGGCCGCGCTGCGCCTACCCGGGCTCGAGCGGCCGCGGGACCCGGCAGCGCCGCCACCGCTGTCGCCACTGCGCCCAGCGTCTCCGCCCCGCCCAGCGTCTCCGCCGCGTCCAGCGTCTCCGCCGCGTCCAGCGGACCCATCGCGTTCAACGGCAGCGCCAGAGCCGCCCGCCCCGCTCGCT
>JASHPX010000224.1 GCA_030037905.1 Gammaproteobacteria bacterium | reverse complement strand
CTGGGGCGCTCTCCAAGATTAGTCCACCCTTGCTCGGCAGAAGTAGTCCGTCGCGGGGCGAGCGACTGACCGGGCACGTATAGCAAGAAGGTTTTGCGAGGGGTGATCTGCGGCAGGATGGATCTGGTGCCAGATCTGGCGAGTCCGCGGTGTGCACTGAGCGACGCAGATCAAGAACAAGAGCCGCCGCTGCCGCCCATCACTATCGATGGCAGTGGCTGATTCCGGAGCCTTGATAAGCTTGCAGGCTGACGCTGGATAAGCGAAGGCCCGGGACTGATTGACCGTCAACCCCCGGGCCCTCGGTGGCAGCGCCCTGTGAGAGGCGATGTACAGGCCCTTTATGCCTGCGTTGCCCGGGCGCTGTCCAGTGCCTGGGGAGGGGCATGGGGGCGCAGTGCCCGGTCAGTCATCGGCTCTACCCCTGTCGGGGCTGCGGCAAGATCGTCTGTGTGTGCCGCCGCTGCGATCGCGGACAGTGTTACTGCCCGGGCCAGTGCGCCCGACTGCACCGGGGCGAGTCGCTGCGGGCAGCGGGCCGGCGCTATCAGCGCAGCCGCCGCGGCGCGCGCCACCATGCAGCGCGCCAACGGCGTTATCGGCTACGCCTGGCCCAGCAAAAAATAGTGACGCATCAGGGTTCCGAACCGACAGAGGCCGGCGGCACAGTGCAGGCCGATGTCGCCGCGCTCACCGATGTTGTCTGTGTGTCTGCGTCCGCCGCGGCCGGCTGGCGCTGTGACTTTTGCGGGCGGGGCGCGCCGTTCGGGGAGATAGGCGGTGGTGGAGTTGGAGCTGCATCAGCTGGCGCTGCGCTACGAGGGGCTGCGCAAGCGCCATCCGGCGCAGGAGCGGGCCCTGCTGGGCTCGCTGGCGCAGCTGGGCCAGCAGTCCCCGATCGTGGTGGTCAGCGAGGCGGCGGGCCTGATCGATCAGTTTGTACTGATCGACGGCTACAAGCGTGTGCGCGCTCTCAAGCGTCTGGCGCGCGACACGGTGCAGGGCACCTGTTGGTCGATGAGCGAGCTGGAGGCGTTATTGCTGGAGCGCTCGCTGCGCTGCGCGAGCGAGGATGCGTTCGATCAAGCCTGGTTGCTCGCCGAGCTGGTCGGCCGCTTCGGACTGTCGATCGAGCAGCTCGCTGTGCGCTTCGCGCGCAGCAAGAGTTGGGTGAGCCGGCGGCTCGCGCTGGTGCAGGCCTTACCGCTGGCGGTGCAGGATCAGGTGCGCGCCGGGGCGCTCTCGGCGCACGCGGCCATGAAGTACCTGGTGCCGTTGGCGCGCGCCAACGCGGATGTGGCCACGCAGTTTGTCGCGGCGATCAGCCCGCTCAAGCCCACCACCCGCGAGGTGGCTGCGCTCTATCAGGGCTGGCAGGGCGGCAGCGCGCGCACCCGGGAGCTGATCCTCTCATCCCCGCAGCTGTATCTGCAGGCCCAGGCCGCGGTCAGTCCACCGCCCGCCTCCCCGACACAACGCTGGCTGGATGATCTGGGGGCACTCGGCGGCATCGCTCGGCGCGCCCACCGCGCGCTCGAGCAGGGACTGTGGCAGGCACTGCTGGTGGGCGAACGCGAGGAACTCGCGGCCGCCTTCGCACGCATGCGCACCGAGCTCACCCGACTGATCGATCGCTTCGAGTTGGAGGTAGGCCATGTTGGATGAAGCCACGCGCAGCGCCATCCTCAAGCTCAAGGGCGAAGGGCACGGCAGCCGCAAGATCGCCCAGGCTCTGGGCGTCGCCCGCGCCAGCGTACGGCGCGTGATCGGCAGTGGCCAGTCACAGGTGCCGCCACTGTCACGCACCGAACTGGCCGAGTCCTGGCGAGAGCAGATCCTGCAGCTGCATGAGCGCTTCCAGGGGCATCTGGGCCGCGTGCACGAGGAGCTCGTCAGCCGCGGGGCCGCCTTGTCCTATCCGGCGCTGACCGCCTTCTGTCGTCGCCACGGTATCGGTCATGTCGCCCCGCCCCCTGCCGGACACTATGACTTCGCCGCCGGCCAGGAGATGCAGCACGACACCTCCCCGCACCGCGCCCGCATCGGCGGGGTGCTCACCGGCGTACAGACCGCATCGCTGGTGCTGTGCTACTCGCGCATGATCTACTTCCAGCACTACGCGCGCTTCACGCGCTTTGAGTGCAAGGCGTTCCTGGCCGAGGCGATCAGCTACTTGCACGGGGCGGCCGCCACCTGCATGGTGGACAACTCCCACCTCGTGGTCGCCGCCGGTACCGGGGCGAACATGATCGTTGCCCCCGAGATGGCCGCCTTCGCGCAGCGCTACGGCTTTATCTTCAAGGCCCATGCGCTCGGTCACGCCAACCGCTCGGCCCGCGTGGAAGCCCCGTTCCATCGCATCGAGCACGCCTTTCTGGCAGGGCAGGACTTCGCCGACTGGAGCGATCTGAACCGGCGGGCACGCGAGACTGCCGAGGCCTGGAACGCCAAGTTCTCCTCCAAGTTGCACGCCAGCCGCCGCGAACTCTTCGCCGTGGAACAGGGGCACTTGAAGCCCCTGCCGCTGTTCGTGCCGCAGGTCTATCAGCTCTACACCCGCATCGTGGATGCGGAAGGCTACGTACACGTCAACCGCATCCGTTACTCGGCCCCCTACACCCTGATCGGCCGGGCCCTGGAGGTGCGCGAGACGCTCGAGCGGGTCGAGCTCTACGCCGGCGCACGCCGCGTGGCCAGCCACGCACGCCTGCTCGGCCCCCTCGATACACGCGTGACCGACCCGGCACACCGTCCGCCGCGCGGTCAAGGACTCACCCGCCGGGCGCAACCGGCCCCCGAGCAGCTCGAGATGCTGCAGATCGAGCCGCGCCTGGAGAGCTACTTGGCGGGCCTGAAGCATCAGATCGGTGACCGGCGCGCCCCGCTGCGCCGGCTGCTATCCATGCTGCAGGAGTATCCGCGCGAGGCCTTCCTCGCCGCCCTGCAGTGCGCCGAGCGCTACCGGCTCTACGATCTGGATCGGCTCGAGAAGATGGTGCTGCGACAGATCGCCGCGGACTACTTCGTGCTCTCCCTCACCCCCAGCGATACGGAGCAGCCGGATGAATGAGGAGATCGAGCAGCTGCTCGGCAACCTCAAGCTCAAGAGCATCGCCGCACGCCTGGATGAGATGCTCGGCGCCGCGGAGAGCAACGCCACTCCGATCCCGACACTGCTGTCACAGCTGCTGCGCGTGGAGTGGCAGGCGCGCCAGGAGCAGGCCCTGGAGGCGCGCATCAAACGTGCCCGCTTCCCGGAGGCCTGGACGCTCGAGTCCTTTCCCTTCAAGGTACAAAAAGGCGTCAAGGAACGCCAGATGCGCTCGTTCGCGGAGCTCGAGTTCATCCCCCGTGCCGAGAACATCGTGTTCATCGGGGAAACCGGCGTGGGCAAGACCGGACTGATGATCAGCTTGGCGCGCAAGGCCGTGCAGAACGGCTATCGAGCCCTCTTCATCAAGGCGCAGGATCTGTTCGATGAGATGTATGCATCGCTGGCGGATCGCTCCACACGCAGGCTCCTGCGCTCACTGGCCAATGTGGACGTGCTTGCGATCGATGAGCTCGGGTACGTCAATATCAAACCCGAGCAGACCAACATCTTCTTCAAGCTCATGGAAGAGCGGCACCGGCGCCGCCCCACACTCATCAGCACCAACCTGCCGTATCCAACCTGGCAGGACTTCCTCGGCAACCCCGCGCTGACCAAGGCGTTGCTCAGCCGCCTGCGCGAACGCTGCCACACCGTGATCATCGACGGACCTTGCATCCGCCCGCAGACCGGCTAGCAATTACCCTCTCCGCCTCTGCGGTACCGACATCAGGTGCTGCACTCGCGTCGCTGCAAGCAGCGCTGCACCAAATCGCGCGCCACATCCTGTCACCGACCCGGACTCATCCTGTCGAGCAGCACCGGACTAATTCCGCTGAGCGCCGCAGTCGCGAGCGGCCAGATACCGCTCGATAAAGCGATCGACCGGCTCGCGAAGCGTCGGATACGCCTCATCAAGCGGCGCAGAATCTGCGAGTTCCTCGAACGTGGCGCTGGTCAGTCCCGCCCGGCTGGCAGTGAAGTGCCAGTCGATCGTGAAGGTCTCCTCTCGAATGCGTTGATCGCCGACAATAGCGAGCAAGCGGTCGCGCACTGACGCAAGGGCTGCCGTGCCGACCGACCAGATCGCAAACGTCAGGGAACTGTAGTCGGTCTTACGTCGACCACGCGCACTGACAATGACACCCGCACCATCGAGCAGCATGGTCGTCTCCCCCAAACGGTGGGCCGTCAGGCCAGACCGGAGCGCTAGATCGTCGAACAGCTCTTCCACCGGACGCCGAGTGGCAGACCGAACAAGTCGGTACAACGGGTAGCAGGTCGCAGCGTGTTCCAGTGCCTGTAAGGCGCGCACCGAGAGAAGCGCGTCAACGATCGAGGCGCTGCGCAAGGCCAGCCGCACGGGCAGGCGGCCACCTCGTAGCTCTGCAACGACTTCCAGATCTGACTCAGCGTCATCAAGATTCAGGTCGAATGTGTCCATCGCGGCCTGCAGACGGCAAAAAGCCCCTGGGATGAGTCTCGCCAGGGGCTCGATCGGTCGCGCAGACCAAGCGAGCCTCTGGCTCGAAGCACGCGCTCCGAGCCAGAGGCTCGAAACGCTTAACTACACCAGCATCTTCGATGCGACCCTGCGGGCATCGGAGTCTCCAATTAAAAAATCCGCCAGCGCGTCGGCGGGAGGGCCGCGTAGGATACATACTCAACGATCGATGTCAAGGCGGATTGGGAAAACGCGCGCGGCAGCAGGAACCAGAGGACGATCCCTTCCGTACCTTGTTGACGACTCTCATGGACTGCTCTCGGCAAGATATCCACGGCGACCTTGCAGCACGTCATCACCAGAATCGCTGCTGAGCTTGGCCTGCAATCACCCGCATGACGATGGCCAGGGTTTTCGAGCACGGTAACAGCCAGGCGGTGCGCCGGCCGAAGGAGTTCCGCTTCGCGGGCCCCGCGGACTGCTGTCGATAACGTCTGGCCATGATGCGCCGGCGAGCCATCTTCAACCCGCTGGAACGCTCGGCGGTCCGTGATGGCTGATCAGCGACTGGCTGATCAGCGGCTCTTGCCAGCGCAGCCTGCCAGCGCGACCATGTAAGCTTGCGGGGTAGACCTCGAGCGGCTGAGAGCGCGGGCAGTCGCAAGCATGAGCTCGGCTGTTCATCCCAGCACACCGTAAACCGGTGCATCAGGGAGGCATCTCGATGAAACCGATCGCTCTGTTTGCTTTGGCCGTCGTCGTCGGCGCGCCGCTCATCCCCCACGCCTCTGCAAGCGCCCAGTCAACGGGCGCGTCGCTGGATGGCGCCCAGGGATCCGCGTGCGCGCCCGCGGGTGATCTGCACTTCGTGTGCGGTCTCATCAATGTGGAGGATTTCCTGCCCGTCGAGGCAGGCCGTTGGCTCGTCGGCGGCTCGCTTCAGGCCGGGTCAGTGGGCCTCTATCTCATCGACACGGCCGAGCGGACTGCGCGTCCCGTGGCACTGTCGATCGCGCGCGTACCGGACGCGCGCTACGCGGGCTGTCCCGCTCCCGATCTCGGCAAACTCAACACGCACGGCCTCGACGTCGTGCCCGGACGAGCCGGCGCTGCGACCGTGTATGCCGTCAATCACGGCGGACGCGAATCGGTCGAAATCTTTCGCCTCGAGGCCGCCAGAGATGCGGCGCAATGGATAGGTTGCGTGCTGATGCCCCCGGGGGCCAATGGCAATGCGGTCGCGGCTCTGCCCAGGGGCGGCGGCTTCGTCGTCACGAAGTTCATGGACACGCGCGACAAACGAGGCTTCCAGCACATCATGGCGGGCGCGGTCACGGGCGTCGTCTATCGCTGGACGCCGGGCAAAGGCTTCAGCGAAGTGCCCGGGACCCGGCTCTCGGGGGACAACGGCGTGGTGGTCTCACGCGACGGCAAATGGCTCTTTGTCAACGCGTACGGATCAGATGAGATATACCGCGTTTCGCTCTCGGGACAGGGCAAGCCTACGAGCGTGAAGGTCGACTTTCATCCCGATAATCTGCGCTGGGCTCCGGACGGCACGCTCTTTGATACGGGGCAGTTCATCGAGCCACGCAAGCCCGGGGAGCCGGTGCTGCCGGACGCCTGGGCGACTGTGCGGCTCGATCCGCGCACGATGGCGGTTACCCTGCTGGTCAAGGAGCCTGGCAGAGCGGCGTTCGGTGATGCGACGAGTGCAGTGCAGATCGGCGACACGCTCTGGTTTTGCACCTTCCGCGGCAATCGCGTGGCCTATCG
>JASHPX010000223.1 GCA_030037905.1 Gammaproteobacteria bacterium | reverse complement strand
GTGTTCTGGATCAACTGGACCAACATTCAGGAGTACCTGATGTTCCTGTGTGGCGAGGGCGGCGAGATCAACTCCGGCAGGGCGGTGAGCAAGGGCGCGCAGATGGATTTCTCGGCAGTTCCGTTCCAGGGCGTGACGCTCAACGGCGGCATCGGCTATGACTACGCGCGCATCATCTCGCCCGGTCCGCTGATCTCGGTTCCGCCGGCGGGCTCGCCGATCCAGGAGGTCGCGCCGCTGACGGCGAATCTTGCCGGCCAATACGAGCATCCGTGGGGGCCCGACATGCAGTGGATCTTCCACCTGGACTGGAGCTATACCGCCCACCGCTACACCGTGGCCAATTCCCCGGCGTTCCCGCGTCTGATCCCGGCGTACTTTCTGCTGAATGCGCGCTTCAGCGTATTGAGAGGTCCGGCCGAGTACGCGCTGTTCGTCAAGAACATGGGAGGCATCCACCCGAACCTCAGCGACGAGCTGTCGCAGGCCGCGGAGGACCCCGGCCGGCCGCGCTGGACGGAAGGCCCACCCACTACCTACGGAGTCGAGGCTCGGGTGACTTTCTGATCGATGGGCCGGCACGGCCGCGCCCCGCGCCGCCGCGGCGCCGACGTACGGCCCGGCTGTACCGAGGCGTGCGGTGCTCAGCTCTTCTTCGTGACGGTCAGCGAGTAGCGCGAATCGGCCGCCAGACACTGCGCCTCCGGCAGACCCAGCTCCTTGCGCACGATGTTGGTACCGAGCACCATCGCCACCATCTTGTAGACGGCGTGCCGGCGGCTCATGCCCTCCCGACCCATGCCGCAATCCGAAGAGATGATGAGGCGCTCGGGCGCAATGTACTTCAGTGCCGTGCGAATCAGCGCCGCGATCTGCTCGGGCCGCTCGACCTGCAGGGTATGGTGATCGATGACGCCGATGACGACCTTCTTGTCGCGAATCGCCTTGCCGATCGCCTCCAGGTCCGCAGGGCCGGACGAGCAGGTCTCGAAGGTAATGGCGTCGGCATCGACGCGGTTGAGCACTTCGAGGGTCGGCTGGTAGCTCTGCGTCTCGACGAACATGCGCTGCTGCGAGGGATTGCCCCAGCAGGTGTGGCACCAGACTTCGGTCTTGCCCCGCAATCCCCTGACCGTCTTATTGAAGACATCCAACAGCTCCTCCGTGCCGAGCTTGCCGAATGCCTTGCCGCGCGCCGGAACCATGTGGATCTGCGGCTCCTCGAGCTGGATCACCGGGCAACCGGCGTCCGCCAGGGAGTGCAGCTCCTGGTTGATGGCCTGCGAGAGCGCCATCGTGCGCTCCACGGGGTCCTTGTAGTAGCTATCCGATACGGTAGCAGCCAGTAGCTCCGGCAGGATCGTGCCGAACTTCACCGGCCGCGTCGTCAGGCGCTGCGCGGTTTTCCACATCGCGGCGTATTGCAGGTTGCCCGGGCCAACCGGCCCCACGATACGCGGCAGCACCCGCGCCTCCAGATAGTCGTGCAGGATGTGACCGCGCGGATAGGCGACTGCCCCGACGTTGTACTGCGAGGGCTCGGCTGCCGCGGAGAACCCCGCCATGTGCGTGGTCGGATAGCTCTGCCAGCTCAGACCCCCGACCTCGTCGTCGTAGTGGGCATCCCCATCCGTCACGATATCCAGGCCGGCGGTCTCCTGCGAACGCAGGTGCACCGACACTGCGTCCTCGTACTGCTCCCGGTAGCGCAGATTCACCATGGCCTCCAGAAAGCTGCGCGAGCCGAGCTGGACGGTATACCAGCCTGGACGCGGCAACGATCCGATGATCGACGTCGGCAATACGACGTTGGCAGACGCTTTGAACACAGCAGGATCTCCCGGGAGCTGAAATTGCGGACAGTCGGGCGAAGCCGGCGACGACCTACCTGGCGACGTGGCCCGCCCGAGGAGCCCGGCACCTTAAGGCGAAGCCGCAGACGGCGTCAAGACAGGCGCAACCGCCGCCGGGGATGGCCCGGCCCCTTCAGTAGATCGGCCGCTTTGCCTTCGGAAACCTGATTTGCGAGACCGGCTCGCGCAGATAGATGGGCGGCTTGGATGGAACGGTGGTGTCGTCCCAGTGCGCGGCCATCTTGCCGTCCCGTACGGTGAACAGGTCGAACACGAAGGCCTGGTAGAACTTGCCCGGGTGCATCGGGTCGGGTCGCCACTGCTGGTTGACGACCATGACCTGAGTCCCGTCGGCGACCACCTGGTAAAGAACATTGCCGGGCGGTGGGCGCGGGCCCTTGGCAGCCGTAAGGAGCGCCCCGATCGGCGGTCCGCCGCCTCGCAGGCGGCTGAGCGTGTCGAGGATGAGCTTGAGGCCATCCCGGCCCTGCACGTGGTTCAGCGCGTTGAAACGCACGAACAGCGGGCCGTACTCGACGTAATCCGGCGTGAGAAAGTCCAGCCGCTGATCCATCGTGGTGGTGGGCGGGTAGAACTCCCGCGAGTACTCCACGGCCGCTGCGCGACTGGCCTGGGTCTGCGCCAGCTTCGCCTTGGCGGCCTCGGCGGAGCGGTCGACGGGTGGGGCTGCGGCAACGCTCGCCGCAGGCTGAGTCTGTCCGCAGGCCGAGAGCAGCCACGCGGCGCCGGCCGCGCAGGCCGCGCCCGCCAGCAATTTCGCCAACTTCCCCATGTCGAAGTCCCTCCCCGTCAGCCCCCCGGCATGCCCTGACCTATAATAATGGATTTGCCGCTCTTCATTGGCGTCACGCGCATCGCTGCGCGGCTTTGTCAGAGCCGTCCGACGGGTGCCCTGACGAAACGTGGTGGCGGCCGCCGAGTCTTGACGTGCTTCTTCGCCGTCCGATAGCATGGCTGGACGCCGATAGCGGGGATCCGTGCCTGAGCTGCTTCTCACCTGAAGATCAGCAGCATTCACCAGGCCGCGGAGCGTTCTCCATCAAGCGCGCCACACCAGTGACGCCGAATTTCAAAAAAGGATCATTGACGCCTATGACACGCAAGATCGTTAACACCATCCTTCCCACGACGATGGTGGGATCCTATCCGCGTCCCAGCTGGTATACGTATCAACTGCTCGGCAAGGACGTGCGCGTGGCATTCAAACATGTCAACCACGCCGAGGCCTACGACGATGCGACGCGCGTGTCCATCCTGGATCAGGAGGACGCGGGCATCGATATCGTGACCGACGGGCAGATGAGCTACGACGACTATGTCGGGGTGATCGGCTCGTTCTGCTGGTACATGTACGAGCGCATCCCCGGCTTCGAGCCGGCCAAGGAACCGCACCCCTCCGAGGTCGGCGCCGCGGTGCGCACCAAGGAGGTCGAGCTGCTGGCCGACTGGGGTGGCGTGGTCAACAGCGGGCCCGTCAAGCGCGGCCCCATCCGCCTCACCGACCTCTACAACATCGCCAAGCGCTACACCCACAAGCCCATCAAGGTCTCGGTGGGCGCCGGGCCCGTGAACCTCGCCTGGCACGTGTACTTCAAGCATTACAAGGACGCGCGGGAGCTGAGCCTCGCGCTCGCACCCATCTTCAATGCCGAAATGAAGGAGCTGGTGGCGGCCGGAGCGAAGTATCTGCAGCTCGAGGACCTCGGCGCGTGGCTGCCGCTGTTCACCAACAATCCCAATGACTACAAGTGGATCGCCGAGGTCATCGCCAAGTGCGTCGAGGGTGTGGACGCCAAGATCGCCTGGCACTTCTGCTTTGGAAACGCCTGGGGCAACGCGCTCAGCGGCATCTTCCCCAAGGGTTACGAGACGGTGCTGCCATACTTCTACGACCTGCCGATCGACCAGTTCGTGCTCGACTTCGCCAACCGTGAAATGAATGACATCGAGGTTCTCAAGGGGCTGCCCAAGAACAAGGAAGTGCAGGTCGGCGTGCTCGATATCCGCACCATGATGGTCGAATCGCCGGAGCAGGTCGCCGCACGCATCAGGAAGGTTCTGAAGGTGCTGCCGCCGGATCGTGTCTACCTGTCGACGGACTGCGGCATGAAGCCGCTGTCGCGCATGGTTGCCAAGATGAAGCTGAAGGCGCTCGCCGACGGCGCAGCGATCGTCCGCAAGGAGATCAACGGGTAGCTACGGGTAGCAGGCTGGCGCCCTGCGCGGCATCACCCTGGAGCGGTGCACTGCCACGCACGTGGTGCGCCTGCAGGACCATCAGATGAATTCCCATTCGAGAGGCACAGACTGACATGGCTGACAAGAAAATCATCGCCGTCATGGGCGCCACCGGATCGCAAGGCAGCGGACTCGTTCAGGCCATCCTGGATGATCCCAATGGAGGTTTTGTGGCTCGCGCGGTCACCAGGGATGTGAACAGCGACAAGGCCAAGGCACTCGCCAAGAAAGGCGCGCACGTCGTGGCCGCCGATCTGGACAATCAGGAGAGCATCAACCGCGCATTCGCCGGCGCCTATGGTGCCTACTGCGTGACCTTTTTCTGGGCGCATTTCTCGCCGGACAAGGAGCAGGCGCATGCCAGGGCGATGGCCAACGCCGCCAAGCACGCCAACCTCAAGCACGTCATCTGGTCGACGCTCGAGGATACGCGCAAGCTGGTACCCCTGAGCGACAACCGCATGCCCACGCTGCAGGGCAAATACAAGTGCCCGCACTTCGACTCCAAGGGCGAGTCGGATCACTTCTTCACCGATCTCGGGCTGCCGGTGACCTTCCTGAATACGACCTTCTATTGGGACAACATGTACCTGTTCGGCATGGGGCCGAAGAAGGGGGCCGATGGCAAGTACACCCTGACCTTCCCGATCGGCGACAAGCGCATGTCCGGCATCGCCGCCGAGGACATCGGCAAGATCGCCTACGGCATCTTCAAGAAGGGCCAGCAGTACATCGGCAAGCGAGTCTCCGTCGCCGGCGAGCACCTCACCGGCAAGCAGATGGCTGCTTCGCTCTCGAAGGCGCTGGGCAAGGACGTGCACTACAACGAGGTGTCACCCGACGCGTACCGCAAGTTCGGTTTTCCCGGCGCCGAGGACCTCGGCAACATGTTCCAGTACTACCGGGATTTCGAAGCGCAGTTCGTGGGTGCGCGCGATCTGAATGTCGCGAGATCTCTGGATCCCGCCCTGCAAAGTTTCGATCAGTGGCTCGCGAAGAACAAATCCCGCATCCCACTCGAGTGACATCCACTCGAGTGAGGTGGTACGCCTCCAGTCGGTAGTAGGAATCAGTCATCACCGGCCCACACCCGCCGCCCGATGCGCGGCGGGTGTGGCCAAATACACGGGCGATACCAGCGTTGACAGTCCGATAGTTGGTGGAGTACGGTTATAGAGATAGCTGTTGGGCGTCGCCATCAAGCATATGATCGATTCGGCGGCGCCTCGGATGGGGAACGGCAACCGCCGGTTTTCGAGGCAGGGACCAACAATATGCCAGAGCTAATGCGTACCGACTTCATCGTCGGCCGGATCCTGATCTCCTTACTGTTCATCATCGCCGGGCTGATGCTGATATTCCGCCGGGGCGATTTCAAATACCTTTCGGGGCTCATCGGCAGCCGCGGGGTGCCGCTGCCCAATCTGGTGATGATCCTGTCGATCATCATAGAGACCGTCGGCGGCATCATGGTCGCGATCGGGTTCTACACCTGGATCGTGGCCGCCGTCCTGATCCTATGGATGATCCCCACGACACTGGTGGTGCATGCGCCGTGGAAGGCCCCGCCGGAGATGTTCACCAACGAGGTGTATCACACGTTGAAGAACGTCAGCATCGCCGGCGGGCTGCTGGTCCTGATCGCCGTCTATCGGCCGTAGCGCAAGACCGGGCTGCTCCGCCGCCTCGCGGAACAAGCTACTCGAGTCCACTAGACGGCACATGCGCCCGTGTGCATGTGATTCTTCTGGCGAATTGATCACAACCAATTCGCCAGAAGAATCACATGGACACGGGCATATGTTCCGCCTGGCGGAACAAGTCTCTGATTGAGCGAGGACGGCGGGTCAGCCCGCCGTGCTCTCCTCTTCCCCGACGCTGACATCCTCGACGTCGCCGACCGCCCCGCCTACATCCATGAAGCTGCGCGTGCCGCTCTCGTCGAGCTTGCGGCGGCGATGCGCATGCGCCGCAAATCCCGTGCCCGCCGGAATCAGACGGCCGACGATGACGTTCTCCTTGA
>JASHPX010000222.1 GCA_030037905.1 Gammaproteobacteria bacterium | reverse complement strand
AGCGGGTCCGGCGATGTAGCGGCCCGGCTCGGCGATCACGCGCACGCGCCGCGGCAGCTTCGCGAGCGCTGCGCGGATCGGCGCACAGAACGTGCGGATGTCCACGGCATGTTGCAGGTAATCGATGGGGAAGCCGCCGCCGATATCGAGCGTATCGAGCGTGCCCAGCCGCTCGCGGCGCGCAGTGGCCAGCAGCGCGGCGCACGCCTCGATGGCCTCGACGTGCTTGAGCGCATCGGCAGCCTGCGAGCCGACGTGGAAGGAAAAGCCCTGCACGTCCACGCCGAGGGAGGCCGCCAGGCGCGCCAGCTCGATCGCATCCTCCGGGTCGCAGCCGAATTTGCGTGACAGGTCGCACACCGCGCCCGGGCTGCGGAATGACACGCGCAGCAGCAACGCGGCGCGCTGGCCGTGGCGGCGGAACTTGCGAACCTCATCGGGGTTGTCCGCCACGAACAGCCGCACCCCGAGCTCGAGCGCATTGCGGATGTCGCACTCGCGTTTGATGGGATGCGTATGTATACAGCGCCCGGCCTCGATGCCGAGCGACTGCGCGAGCTGCACCTCCCCCGTCGTGGCGAGGTCGAGCCAGCCGCCCAGCTCGGTGACGGTGCGCACTACGGCCGGGTGCGGCAGTGGCTTCAGTGCGTAGTGCAGGTCCACCCCGGGCAGCGCGCGGCGCAGCTTGCGGTACTGAGTGCGCACGCGCGCGCAGTCGATGATCAGCAGCGGAGAGCCGAATTCACGCACCAGCCGGCGGATCTCGCCCGGCTGGAACGGATCGATCGATTTCAAGGATGGGTCGCTCTCAGGGCAGGATCCCGGCGGCGATGGAGTAATCCTCATCGGCGCTCACTTCGATGGCCGAGGCGGCCGCGCCGCGTGTCAGCCGGTCGCGCACCGCGTCCCAACGCTCATCGGCGGGCACGGCCTGCACGAGGATGCGCACGCAGCCGGCCTTGTCCAGCGTACGCAGGTGCGTATAGAGGTCGTGCGCATAGGCCTCGACGCGCGGGCCTGCATTGATCCAGGTGACGGAGCGATACGTTCCCAGAGGTGGGCGCTGCGCGAGCACCGCGATGCGTTGGCCGCCTTCGGACAGCGCAGCGGCGAGCTGCTCGATCTCGTCGGCGGGCACGAGGGTCAGCGGTGTCACCGGCGCATAGTGCGCACTGTTGCTGCCGGGTACGCGCGGAAGCGGCTCGTGCAGCGCAGCGGCGATGTCGCTGACCTCGGGTACCACGCGTCGCAGCTGCGAGAGGCTGATCGCACCGGGACGCAGCAGTCGCACGCTGCCGCCCAGGCAGGCAACGATGGTGGATTCCAGCCCGACCTTGCATTCACCGCCATCCAGGATCATGCGTACTTCGCTGCCGAATTCCTCGCGCACGTGCTCGGCACGCGTGGGGCTGAGCCGACCGTAGCGGTTGGCCGAGGGTGCGGCGATACCGCCGCCGAAGGCGGTCAGCAGCTGCTGGGCCATGGGATGGGAGGGCACACGCACCGCCACCGTGTCCTGTCCACCGGTGACCAGCGGGTGGACCTTGGGAGCCCGCGGCAGCACGAGTGTCAGTGGCCCGGGCCAGAAGCGCTCAGCCAGCCGCTCGGCGGCGACCGGGATTTCCCGCGCCCAGCGCGTGAGGTATCTCGGACTATCCAGATGCACGATCAGCGGGTGCGTGTGCGGTCTTCGCTTCAGCTCGAACACCCGGCTGAGCGCCCCCGGATGAGCGGCGTGGGCGCCCAGGCCATAGACCGTCTCGGTCGGAAAGGCCACCAGCTCGCCATCACGCAGCGCCTGCACGGCAGCGTTCAGCTCGGGCTGTGTCGCCCGTACAACCGTCACCATGGCCTCACCATGCTGCGATTGTACCGGCGCGCCGCCCGGCTATTCGAGCGAAACTCGCTGCCAACCGTTTGCAGTGCGATCGAGCTCGTAGCCCGGCCAGTAGTGCCGGTCGAGCTTGAGCGTGATGACCTCGGGGGCGCCATTCCAATCCAACATCTTGATGCGCAACGAGGAGCGGTCGGGCCGGCCGCTGACCTGTCGCAAAAAAGCGTCGAGATTGGGTGTCGGCTGACCATCGACCTCGACGATGCGGTGCCCGGGCACGAGCCCATAATGCGATGCCGGTGAACCAAACTGGTAGTAGGCGACATAAACCCCTCGAGGCGGGATGCCACGCTGCGCCTGCATTGCACGATAAGGCGCCTGCAGGGTCGCGCCGGCCCATTCCACCACGCGTGACAGATCGTCGCCGCTCAGCGCCGCGGTTTTCACCATCAGATCCTGCTCTCCGTTGACGCGCCAGACGGTCACCTGCACCTGATCCTTATCCTCCACGGCACGCTCGACCTCACGGAACTGCGTGACGGGTTGTCCATCGATCGCCAGCAGGATATCCCCGGGTTGCAGCTCGCGGGCCGCATCCGAGCCACCCACCAGCCGCTCGACACTGAGCACTTCGCGGGCCGTGGGGTCCGCTCGCGCAATACGCTGTGCCCAGGTCTCACTCAGTCCCAGCTGCCGGGCCGAGGCGAGCGACTCCGGCTCGAACTCGGCCTCCAGCGAATGCAGCGGCTTGCCCGTACGCACCAGATTCACGGTCTCGGTGACCAGGTCGCTGGGAATGCCACGCATCTCCTGTACCAACTCCCCGCCGCCGTCGGAGGCAAAGCTCGCCCACAGGCCTCGTACTTTGCCGTCGTTGGTCGACAGCACCCCGACGACGTCATCGGGCGGATCCACCAGCGAGGCCACGTCCAGGTTGCTGTCGCGGAAGCGCACAGTACGTGACAACGGCAGATCGATCGGCTGCACGTCGGAGATAGTCGTGGTGCGCGCACGAATCTGCCCATTGCTGTCCAGACCGACGACGTTCACCGTCTGTCCGGCCATGAGCGGAGTGGTATCGAATTGCGCCGCCCGCACGGGAGTGGCGCCGATCAGTCGCGGGTCGTAATGGATCACCGCGAGATTGTGCAGCGGATGGATGTAGACGACCTTGCCGGGAATCTCGATGGTGCCTGCGAATACCAGCCGCACGTCGCCGAGCGAATTCGGCACGGTATCGCGGTCGGTCACGATGAGACCGCGCTGTGTATCCACGATGAGCCCGGTGCCGTGATAGTAGCGCTCGGTGACCCCCGAGATGGTGTAGGGCATGTCGTAGGTGATATAGACGAGCGACGGGGCAATCGGCGCCGCGCGCGGATCGTCCACCTGCAGCAGCTGCGCGGACACCGGGGTCGGCGCGGGCGCGGCGGCGACCGCAGGCAGCGCTACACACTGCCAGTAGCCGACTTTATCGTCGCGCGTGCAGTGTCGCGCCGGAAACCAGTGCCGGTCGATGCGGATCGAGCGCAGCTGGCTGTTGTTCGGATCGTCGATGGTCACGAAGCGGATCGCGACCTCTGCGCCGTCCCCATAGCCTTCGATGGCTCTGATGAAGTCGTCCAGATCGTTCACCGGCTTGGAGTCCACGGCCGTGATGATGGCCCCGCGCGGCACGTCGGCGGCCTCGAAGATATAGCCGGCCGCAGCCACGAATACGCCGCGGATCGGGCGATGAAAGGCGCGTGCCTCCTCGTAGGACAACGTATGCACCACGGCGTCGCCGATCTCCAGATACTGGTCCGGCGTGATGGCGTTCAGATCCCCCACCTTCAGATCCGCGCTGTAGAGATTTCCTCCACGCGAGAGCTGCAGATGCACCATCTCGCCCACCGAGTCGTCGAGCACCGCCTCGAGCGGATCGAATTGCGTGACCAGCTTGCCGTTCACGCGCACCAGCACATCGCCGGGCTCGAGCACCCCATCGCTCATCGAGCCGGGCTGCACGTCGTTGACCACCAGCATCCCGGTGGCCTCGGGATTGGCCTCGCGCGCCATGGCCTCCACCTGTGGCGTGAGACCCAGCCGCTCGAGCTCGTCATAGGGGCGGTAGAGAAACTCGGTCTCCAGCGTGCCGCGCGTCACCGGCTTGCCTTCCTGGATGAGCCGCAGCGCGCGTTGCACGCGCCCCAGCGGCAGGTAGAAGCTCGAGGCCGCACCGGTCGCTCCGCCCGCGTTCAGCGCGAGCACGTGACCCTGGATATCCACCACCGGAGAGCCCGAGGAGCCGCCCGAGGTCCCCGAGGCGGCCTGGATGTAGAAGGTGTTGAAGTCGTTGTAGCGGCCGACGCCGTAGTCGGGTGCCTGCCGGTCCAGGCGCGCCAGCGTGCCGGCGAGGATCGAGAGCTGCTCGCCGGCGTTGTTGCCGACCACGCGGATCTCGCGACCGACCTGCGCATCCTGTGGCGCCAGCGTCAGCGCCTGCGGGCTGATGTATTTGAGCTGGCTGGGATCGTAGCGGTAGAAACCGAAGTCATGCACCGGATCGCGGTACACGGGGTAGAGCTGCACTTCCTCTCGATTGAGGAAGGTGGCGGTCGCCGTCACGGGTCCGGGCGTCACGACATGGCGATTGGTCAGAATGAGCCCGCGCTTGGCATCGACCACGAAGCCCGTGGCTTCCGCGGACATATTGCGCTCGGTATCGAAGGAGCGCGCCTGGTCGATCTCGATCGCCACGACGCTGCCGGCGATCCGGTCCAGGGTCGCAGCCCAATCGGCCGCGGAGGCTGCCTCCCCGACCGGCACCGGCACGCGCGAGGTCAGCTTGACGCTGCTCGAAGTGCCCTGTGCACCCGCGGGGCTCGAAATCGGTGCCTGCTGCGTCCCGGCGGCCAGGGCGGGCAGCGCACTCAGCGACCCGACAGCCCCGAGCAGCGCAAGCGCCGCTGCCAGCGCCCACTGGGCGCCCCGGCTCCGGGCGCGCGCGCTCCCGACCGATGATTTTCGCGCGACCCATTGGTGCCGTACGACCCGCGGGTCCCCTTCGGCCGCTCGGGCCGCTCGGACGTCTGTCATGGTGTATTTCCGATCTTGGTATGAATCAGTGCGGAACGGTCATCTCACAGACCCCCCTCTGGGGGCAAGGTTCATCGCTCGACGTTCTCTCAACGTTCTTTCATCGCTCAACGTTCTGTCATCACTCAACGCTCTGTCATCGCTCGAGTTTCACCAGCCAGGGTACCTCCTCGAGGTTCATCGCTCACTGCAGCGCTTACCGACCCGCCAGCACCAGCAGCCAGACCATCCCGAACAGTACGAAGGACAGTAGCACGGCCGCCGAGCCCACATCCTTGGCGAGCCCGGCGAGTGCATGGCGCTCCAGGCCAATGCGGTCCACGGTCGCCTCGATCGCGCTGTTGAGCAGCTCGACGATCAGGATCAACAGCACCGGAGCGGCCAGCAGCGCACGCTCTACGCCACTGTGCCCGAGCCAGATCCCCACCGGCAGCGCCACACAGGCAAACGCAAGCTCTTGTCGAAATGCCTGCTCTTCGCGAAACGCGCCCGCGAGCCCCCTGCCGCTCGAGGCGAACGCCGTGAGCAGCCGATTGACGCCCGTGAGCTTATGACGTCGCAGCATCGGCCGCCGACTCCCGGGCAGATCCGTGATACACCAGGTCCAGCTCGCGCGCTGCCCGCACGTCATCCAGACGGCGAACCGGCAGCGTGTAGGGCGCGCTCTGCAGGCGCTGCGGCTCCTCGCGCGCCTCGCACAATATACGCTCCATTGCGGCGACGAACGCGTCCAGCGTCTGCTTGCTTTCGGTCTCCGTCGGCTCGATGAGCAGGCACTCGCTGATCAGCTGCGGAAAGTAGGTGGTAGGGGCGTGGAATCCCAGATCCAGCAACCGTTTCGCGACATCCTTCGCCGTCACATTCAGCTCCTGCGACTGGCGGCGCAGTGTCAGGACGAATTCGTGGCCCGCCCGCCGTCCAGGATAGGCTGCATCGTACCCCGCCTGCTGCAGCCGCGCCGACAGATAGTTGGCATTCAGCGTCGCGAACTGCGCGACGCGCTGCAGTCCCTCGCGTCCGAGCAGCCGCAGGTAAACGTAGGCACGCAGCAACACGCCGGCATTACCCCCGAAGCCCGCCAGCCTGCCAATCGACTGCGGCAGGTCGTGCTCATCCAGCCATCGGTAGCGCGGCGCCGCCTCTGAGGCGTGGGCCTCATCCGCGCCCCGATCCACACACGCGACGATGGGCAGCGGCAGGAATGGGAGCAGCCGTTCGCTGGCGCCCACGGGGCCCGCGCCGGGACCGCCGCCGCCATGCGGTGTGGAGAAGGTCTTGTGCAGGTTGACGTGCATGACATCGAAGCCCATGTCCCCCGGCCGCACCTTGCCGAGGATGGCGTTCAGGTTGGCACCATCGTAATAGAGCAGTCCCCCGGCGGCATGCACCCGCTGCGCCACCTCCTCGATATGTCGCTCGAAGACCCCGAGCGTAGAAGGATTGGTCAGCATGATGCCTGCGGTGCGCGGCCCGAGCGCGGCGCGCAGCGCCGCCAGATCCACGTCCCCGTCCGGACCTACCGCGATCTCGCGCGGCACGCATCCGCACATCGTTGCGCTGGCCGGATTGGTACCGTGCGCGGCCTGCGGCACGATGATCTCATTGCGCCCTGCCTCACCGCGCGCGTGATGGTAGGCACGAATCATGGATACGCCGGCAAACTCACCATGCGCTCCGGCGAGCGGGCTCAAGGCAACTGCCCGCATGCCGGTGATCGCTTTGAGCATTTCCTGCAGCTCGTACAGGCAGGCGAGGAACCCCTGGCCGAGCTCTTCAGGGGCGAGCGGGTGGCGTCCCAGGAACTCCGGCAGCAGGGCGACGGCATTGCACGCCCTGGGGTTGTACTTCATGGTGCAGGAGCCCAGTGGGTAGAAATGCGTATCGATCGCGAAGTTCAGCTGCGAAAGCCGCGTGTAGTGCCGCACGACGTCCAGCTCGCTGACCTCGGGAAGCAGCGGCGGTCGCCCTCGTCGCAGTGACGCCGGCACACCACCGTCATCCGCGCTGTCGCGCGTCGTTGCGGAGGCTGCGCGAGCGGAGGTTGCGCGAGCGGATGACTCCGGCGCGGGTGGTACGGCGGGCCACTGGGCATGCGCGCCACGGCCGGCGCGGGAATACTCGAAGATCAGCTGCTCGCGCATTCTTAGGCTCATGGGATTCGGCTCAGGGGATTCAGCTCAGGGGATTCAGCTCAGGGGATTCGGCTCAGGGGATTCGGCTCATGCTCTCAGCGCCGCACGGCTCATCGCAGCGCGCCCGCCGCAGCAGGCTGCGTAGCGAGCACCTCCGACAGCGCCGCTGCGTAGCGGCGGATATCGGCCGAGGTCCTGGTCTCGGTAGCGCAAACGAGCAACGCCTGACCAAGCTCGGGGTAGTAGCCCGACAGCTCCAGACCCCCGAGGATGCCCCGTGCCGCGAGTGCGCGCAGTATCGGGGCGACGGGGCGGTCCAGCGCCAGCACCGACTCGTGGAAACCACGCCCCGACAGTGCGCGGCGCACGCCAGGCAACGCCGTCAGCGCCCGCACCAGCTCCTCGGTCCGCGCCATCGACGCCCGTGCGACGCATTCGAGGCCACGCGCGCCCATGAGCGCAAGGTACAGGGTGCCGGCCAGCATGAGCAGGCCCTGATTGGTGCAGATGTTGGAGGTCGCCCTGCCTCGCCGGATGTGCTGCTCGCGTGCCTACAGAGTCAGCGTGAATCCCGGTCGGCCGTCCAGATCCAACGTACGCCCCACGATACGTCCGGGCATCTGTCGCACGTGTTGCATGCGCGTGGTCATGAAGCCGAAGTACGGCCCACCGGAGGACAGCGGACAGCCCAGCGGCTGGCCTTCCCCGACGACGATATCGGCGCCGGTCGCGCCCCAGTCGCCCGGGGCCTTCAGCACCGCCAGCGAGATCGGATTGACCACGGCCACGACCAGCGCGCCGCGCGCGTGCGCCCAGTCCGTCAGGGCGTCCACATCCTCGAGCACGCCAAAGAAATTCGGCTGCTGGATCACCACGGCACTGATGTTCGTTGCGGCCTGTGCGCCGCCTGGCGCCGAGATCTGTGTGCCGCCTGGCGGCGGGGCCTGTGTGCCGCCCGGCGGTGGCGGGGTGCAGCCACTGGCGCGGTCATACGGCATCTCCTCGAACACCAGCCCCTGTCCGGCCGCGGTGGTCACGGCGACCTGGCGGTAGTGAGGATGCATGGCGCGCGCGACCAGAATGTGCGCGCCCTGCGCACGGCGGTTGGCGCGCACGGCCATCAGGCAGGCCTCCGCGACCGCAGTCGCCCCGTCATAGAGCGAGGCGTTGGAGACCTGCATGCCAGTGAGGCTCGCCATCATGCTCTGATATTCGTAGATGGCCTGCAGCGTGCCCTGGCTGGCCTCGGCCTGATAGGGGGTGTAAGCGCTGTAAAACTCTCCGCGCGTGATCGTGGACCAGACGGCCGCGGGGATGTGATGCTCGTAAGCGCCGGCACCGAGAAAGCACAGCGGCATACCGTCCAGGCGCGCGCGCTCGCGCATCAGCTGCATCACCTCGAGCTCGGAGAGGCCGGGGCCGATCGATTCGATCGAACCCACGCGCAGCTGCTGCGGTATCTCCTCGAACAGCGTATCGATGCAGGATACCCCGAGCGCCGCGAGCATCTCATGGACGTCCTCATCGGTGTGCGGGATGAACGGCATGGATGAATGGCGCGACCGGCGCGTCAATCAACCCTTCGCCGCTACCGCCTGGTAGTCCTGCGCCGAGAGCAGCTCGGTGCCCGCCAGCGGCGCTTGCGGCTTGAGCCGCATCAGCCAACCCTCGCCGTAGGGGTCGTGGTTCACCAGCTCCGGCGCCTGCGCCAGCTTGTCGTTGGTAGCCACCACGGTGCCGGCGATCGGCGCATAGATGTCCGAGGCGGCCTTGACGGATTCGACCACGGCGCAGGGCTCGCCTGCGGACAGGCGCCTGCCGAGCTCGGGCAGCTCGACGAATACCAGGTCGCCGAGTTGCTCCTGAGCATGATCGCTGATGCCGATCTCCACCGTACCGTCCGGGAGCTGCCGAAGCCACTCATGACTGGTCGTGTACTTCAGTTCCGTCGGAATTTTGCTCATCAACATTGCTCCTGGTGCGGTGGTTCTGAGCTGGGTAGTGGTTCTGAGCTGGACTGTGGTTCTGAGCTGGGTGGTGGTTCTGAGCTGCGCGCGGTGGTTTCGGCTGATGGCGTCTCAGAGCTGTACCAGCACGCGCCCGTGGCGCACGAACGGAGGGCGCACTACACGCGCCGGCAGGCGCCGTTCGCGCACCTCGACCTGCACGCTGTCCTGGGTCGCTGCAGGTACCCGGGCGAAGCCAATCGAACGGCCCAGGGTGGGGGAAAAGGTGCCGCTGGTCACCTCTCCCTCGCCGATGCCCGGGACGAAGACGCGTTGGTGGCTGCGCAGGACTGCGCGCTCGTCGAGCACCAGACCGACCAATTTATTCGCACTGCCCCGCTCCCGCGTGGCCTCGAGCGCGGCGCGGCCGATGAACTGCCGCGCGGCAGGCTCGAATGCCACGGTCCAGGCGAGCCCCGACTCGAATGGGTCGGTCTGCTCGTCCATGTCGTTGCCGTACAGCTTCATGCCGGCCTCGAGGCGCAGTGTGTCGCGCGCACCGAGTCCGCACGAACGCACACCGGCAGCGTTGAGCCGCTGCCACATGCTGCCGGCCTCGCCCGCGGGCAGCATGGTCTCGAAGCCGTCCTCGCCCGTATACCCGGTGCGGGAGATGAATCGTGACCCCAGCGGCCGGCCGTGAAGCGGCGCGAGCCCCATCACCTCCGTGGCCACCTCGGGCGCGAGCAGCGTCGCGCAGCGCTGGCGTGCCTGCGGACCCTGCACGGCGAGCATCGCCAGGTCGCGCCGCTCGAGCAGCTTCACCTGCAGGCGCTCCGCGTGCGCGCCAATCCAGGCAATGTCCTTGTCGCGCGTGGCGGCGTTCACCACCAGTCGGTAGTGACCCTCGTCGAAGAAGTACGCCACCAGATCATCGATGATGCCCCCGCGATCGTTGAGCATGCAGCCGTACAGCGCCGCGCCCGGTGTAGTGAGGCGACCGATATCGCCGGCGAGCAGCTGCGCGAGCAGCTCGCGCGTGCGCGCCCCCGAAAGGTCGACGATGCACATGTGCGATACGTCGAACACGCCGGCCGAGCGTCGGACGGCCTGATGCTCCTCGATCTGCGAGCCGTAGGCGACGGGCATCTCCCACCCGCCGAAGTCAACCATGCGGGCCCCCAGCGCGACGTGCAGGCTATACAAACAGGTATGCCGAGCCATCCAGTCCCTCTGCGTGACCCCGCATCCGCGTGACCCCGCATCCGCGAGGAATATTGCAGCGCGTCAATAATAGCGGCGGCCGATGCTCTGCCACTATGCTTTGGCGCCTCGCCCACTACAATGGCCGGCATGACAACCGCAGCAGCATCCTCGGTCGCCGTAGAAGAATCCGGCAATTCGCTAACCTCGGTCGCGTTGCGCCAGCGCGCACGGCGCCACCGCACTATCGCGGTCGACGTGGCTGGCATCAGCATCGGCGGGGACTCGCCCATCGTGGTGCAATCGATGACCAACACCGACACCGCGGACATCGCATCCACGGTGCAGCAGGTACGCGAGCTGGCTGCCGCGGGCTCCGAGCTGGTGCGCGTCACGGTGAATACCGCGGAGGCGGCCGCGGCCGTGCCGCACATCCGCGAGCAGCTCGAGCGTGCCGGTTGCGACGTGCCGCTCATCGGTGACTTTCATTTCAATGGCCATAAGCTCCTGCAGGAGCATCCGGCGTGCGCCGAGGCGCTCGCCAAGTACCGCATCAATCCCGGCAACGTCGGCCGCGGCAGCAAGCGCGATCCGCAGTTCGCCGAGATGATCGAGACCGCCTGCCGCAACGGCAAGCCGGTGCGCATCGGCGTCAACTGGGGAAGCCTGGATCAGGACCTGCTCGGCCGGCTGATGGACGAGAACGGCCGCAGCCCGGATCCGCT